>CALLDR010000132.1 GCA_937997955.1 uncultured Emergencia sp.
AACGGCGTATCAAAGGGCGCTGTGACGACTTTGACCGGCCTGAAGACCGGCGACACGGTCGTCATCAAGACGCAGAAGACCGAAACACCGGACGACAACAATGCTGCTTTGATCGAAGCGGTGAAGAACACCAAGCTGATCGCCCGCAGCGCTATGTCCACGGCAAAAGGCAAGAAGGCCGTTAAGGTTTACTGGTATGCGGAAGATGGCAGCGATCTGGACTTCGACGGCTACGAGGTATTCCGCTCCTTGAAGAGATACAGCGGCTTCGGTACGACGCCGATCTTCAAGACCGCAAACGAAAAGTACTACAACACGGCCATTAAGAAAGGCAGCAAGTACTACTACAAAGTACGCGCTTACAAAGTGATCGACGGTGAGAAAGTCTACACCGATTGGTCAACAAAAGCGTGGAGAACCGTAAAATAACTTAATTCAATATACTATCTTAAGAAAACCGCAGGGCGTAATGTTCCTGCGGTTTTCGCTTGAAGCATAATATATAACGGGTAACGGACGGAGAACTCCCGGATTCAGGCAGGGAGCTGCATCTTCAGTGGACGGCGATTTATCCTTTGTCCGGCGGCGTGAAAAAAGCGTGATCCCCATAAAGATGGGGATCACGCGGACGTGGCGCAGCCGCTGTTTTTCAGCTTGCTCATTCACGCCTTTCTTAGAAACTGCATCCGCAGCCGCCGTTCCACTGGCAGGAGATGGAGCGGGAAGAGCTGTTTCTGCTTCTGTCACTGTTTCTGTTTCTGTCGCATCCGCATCCGCAGTCGTCGTCGTCTCTGCTGCGTCTGCTTTCTCTTCCTTCGTCGTTGTCTCTGCCGCGTCTGCTCTCTCTTCCTTCGTCGTTGTCTCTGCCGCATCCGCAGCTGCCGCGACCTTCATCATCATCGTCGTCATCGTCATCTCTGCCGCGGCCGTCGTCGCAGCATCTTCCGCGGAGACGGAAGGCGTTGGAATCGTCATCGTCCTGGCAGTTTTCACACCGGCCGGAGGCCTGACGGCACCTTGCCGCGTCGTCACAAGGCATATTCAGGCTTTCAGCAGTGGTTCTGAACAGAGTCTGTCTGGTTACCTGAATCTCCGCTTCCGGCTCTGTGATCAGGCTGCCGGTGAGACGCAGAGCGCACTGAGAAGAGCCGGGAACCGATCTCAATACAGGGTTCAGCAGTCTGGCTTTAGCCTTGAAGGAGAAGTTGATGACCGGAGCGATTCCGCCGGTGGTGCAAGGGAGGCAGATGTCGGAGGCGAAGGAGCTGGTGCCTGGTATGTCGATGGTGACGCAGTTTTTCGTGGTAAGCACCAGCTTAAACCTTCTGCATCCGCTGCAGCCGAAAGCGCTGCCGCGCAGGACGATGGTCAGCCGGGCGTTCCAGCTGCCGGCGCCGCTGATCAGCAAAAATCCCTTTGTAGAGCGACCCCTCTCCATACATTCACAGTCGCCGACCCTGGTCATCAGGTCGTTGGTAGCCGCCATGTACCTCTGATTGAAGAGATCGATGGAGTCTACCGGCAGACCATCTACGGTGACGCTGCACGGCTTCAGGGAGCATGGGTCCGACAGATCGAAGTCTGATACGAAGACCTCAGTGCTTTCAATGGCAAAGTCCGTGTCATCGGTGATCTCAAAAGCCGCCTGGCAGCTGCCGCCGCAACCGCATCCGCAGCAGCTGCAACCGCAGCCGCAGCTGCCGTTTTGATCGTCCAGAAGGGTCAGCTGCTGGTCGAAATCGCACGGCTCCGCGATCAGCTGGCTCATCAGGGGACAGGACTGGGCTGTCAGATCGGAAAAGACCTTGGTCAGATAGACTGTCGATTCATTACGCATATTCATAAATTTATTACCTCACATTCATGATTCAATAGCTCACGGCTATGTAACGCCGCACCCGGAGCGATGCCGTTATCTGGGGAGAGAGGCAGCGGCAGAGACTGCAGCAGAGATTGCGGTGATAAAGGCTGCGGTGTCTGCGGCAGAGTTTGCGGTGTCTGCGTCAGAGTTTGCGGTGTCTGCGATGATAGAAACCGCGGTGTCCGCGGCGGCGCGGTATCAAAGGCGATCCGCCTGTTTGTGCTGAGGTACTGTTATCATATGCGGGGCCGAAGGTTTTTGTGCGCGCCGGGTGGGGGAGATACAAAGAGGCCTTCGCCCGCAGCCCTGGGTGGGGGATACAGAGAGACTTTCACGCCCACAGTGCGGAAGGAGTGGGGAGATACGGTGCTTTCACGCCCACAGTGCGGAAGGAGTGGTGAGACACAGAGAGGCTTTCGCGTCCACAGTGCCGGGTGGGGAGACAAAGCGGGGTCCGAAGAAGAAAATGGGTGCAAAAACGGATGTTCAGCACAAGATATTGTGTTGGACTCTTTTTTTGACCCCAAGGCCGGGGACAAAAAACAAAAAAGTGAAGAGAAATCCCAAATGAGTGGGGAATAAAACTTGCAAAGTGGGGACGAGTGGTGTAAAATGGAGGAAAAATAAGAATGCACAGGTATCAGTACAAGTCAGTGTAAGGCGGGAGGTTCCTCTTATGTTCATGGGTACGTACTACAACTCCATAGACGCGAAGAACCGGATGATCGTACCCTCCAAGCACAGAGATCAGCTGGGCGGCAGATGCGTGCTGACCAAAGGTCTGGACCAGTGCCTGTACATCTACACCATGGCCGAGTGGGAACGACAGATGGACAAGATCGCGGAGCTTCCAGAATCCGATCCGGAGATCAGAGCCTTTATCCGCCATTTCTGTTCCAACGCCACGGATCTGGAATTCGACAAGCAGGGCCGTATCGTCATTCCGACAGAGCTGAAAGAATACGCCGGCATCGACAAGGATCTGGTCACCATGGGCGCTATGAAGAAGATTGAAGTATGGAGCCGGGAGACGTGGGAAGCCCCTGACAACGAGAGCAAGATGGACGCCAAGGACTTTGCCGCGGCCCTGAGGAAATATAATTTCTAAATACATTTTAAATACGTTTTTAAGTACATTTTAAATACATTTAAGTACATTTAAGTACATTTGCAGGGAGGACGAGCCGTGGAGTTCAGACATACCTCCGTTTTGCTGGAGGAATGCATAGACAATTTGAATATCAGGCCGGAAGGCGTCTATGT
This sequence comes from uncultured Emergencia sp., assembly GCA_937997955.1. Lineage (GTDB taxonomy): Bacteria > Bacillota > Clostridia > Peptostreptococcales > Anaerovoracaceae > Senimuribacter. The sequence goes on from CALLDR010000132.1 coordinate 3,125, forward strand.
GGACGGAACCCTCGGCGGAGGCGGACATGCCGCGCACATCTGCGAAAAGCTCAGCGCGGCCGGGACCTTCATCGGCATCGACCGGGATCAGGACGCTCTGGACGCTGCCGCCAAACGGCTGGCAGAGGCGGATTACCCCTGCAGGAAATATTTTGTGCAAAGCAATTATTCAGATATTAAGTCAGTCCTCGCTGAGCTGGATCTGAACGGCGTCGACGGCGCCCTTCTGGATCTGGGCGTTTCCTCTTTCCAGCTGGACAACGCGGAAAGAGGGTTCTCCTATATGCAGGATGCCCCCCTGGATATGAGGATGAACCAGGAAGACCCCTACACAGCCTATGACGTGGTCAACGACTGCAGCAAAGAGGAACTGACTAAGATCATCTCCAAATACGGTGAAGAAAAATGGGCTTCCCGCATAGCTTCCTTCATTACTGGCGCAAGGAGAGAGAAGCCCATTGAAACCACCGGAGAACTGGTAGACATCATCAAAGCGGCCATTCCGGCAAAGGCGAGACGTGACGGACCACATCCGGCCAAGCGGACCTTTCAGGCCATTCGCATCGAGGTCAACGACGAGCTGGGCCAGCTGGAACGGGCGATGGATGAATTCTGCGACGTTCTCAATCCGGGAGGGCGGCTTTGCGTGATCTCCTTTCATTCCCTGGAGGACCGCATCGTCAAGGAGACCATGGTACGGCGTGAAAACCCGTGTACCTGTCCCAAAGAATTTCCCGTCTGCGTCTGCGGCAAGAAGCCGGACGTCAGAAGGATCAGCCGTAAGCCGATCCTGCCGGGAGAAGAAGAATTAGAAGAAAACCCGCGCTCCCGCAGCGCCAAGCTGCGGGTGTGCGAGAAACGATAGATGAAATGCGCGAGGTGTTACACAAATAATGAGACAACAGGAGAAAAAGAGAATACTGATGGGCGTCGTCCTCATCGGACTGATCTGCATCATCATGGTAGTCGTTACAGCCTACGCGGCTGAGCTGAGAGTGGAGAACAACGCTTTGATCAGCGAGAACGAAGCTGTGCAGGGCGAGATCGATACCCTGAACGTCAAGATCAAGAGCGCCAACAATATCGAGCATATCGAGAAGATCGCCACCAGCAAGCTGGGCATGGTTTACCCAAGCGAGGGCGAATGTGTGTATCTGAAAAGCAGCGACGCGCCGGAAGGAAACTTCGCCATGGTCATCAAAGAACAGGCATATAACTAAAAGCTCCATAGTATAATGGGGTTGAACAACAAGAAGAAACTTCATATTAAGAAACAGCCAGACAATTTCATACCAGAACCCGTCTGGCTGTTTTAGCTTATATACGTTTTAGCTTATACACAAGGAAGCGTTTAAGGAAGCGTTTATAGGTAAGTCTAGCAAAATTAAGCAAAATTATATGTAAGGAAGTATTGAAAAAAGCCTTTGCAGAGGAACCAAAGGAAGCAAAGGAAGCATTGGAAAAGGAATAATTGGAGATTGATATGGCAAAGGTAAGCGGAAGAAACAAAAAGAGAATTATTTTTACCTTCGGAGTGCTCTGCGTACTGCTGATCCTGCTGGCCTTCCGGCTGGCCTGGATACAGGTGGTAAAGGCGGAAGAATACAGCGAGAAAGCCACAAACCAGCAGACCAGCGACATTCCGCTGGAAGCCAAGCGCGGCGCTATCTACGACAGGAACGGGGAAGCCCTGGCTACCAGCGCGGCCTGCTATACCGTGTGGGCCCGTCCCGCGGAGATCAAAGAGAACTACAAAGGCGAGAAGCTGGACGATATCAGCAGCAAGCTGGCCGTTCTGCTGGATATGAGCGCGGAAGACGTCAAGGAAAAGCTGGTCAAGGAACAGGCTTTGATCAAGATCGCCAAATATCTGGATAAGGAGACCAGCGACAAGGTCAAGGATCTGGATATCACCGGTATCGAGATCGCGGAGAATACCAAGCGCTACTACCCGCTGGGCAACTTCGCTTCCCAGCTTCTGGGAAGCGTGGACGACGACAACAAGGGGAGGACCGGCATAGAGGCCCAGTACAACGAGTACCTGAGCGGCGTAGCCGGAAGATGGATCAAGAACACCGATCTCAACGGAAACAAGTTGGCTTACGGCAAAGAAGTATACTATCAGGCCGAAGACGGCCTCAACGTGGTGCTGACCATCGACGAGGTTCTGCAGCACTATGTGGAGAACGCCCTGGCCAACGGCATGAAGGAGACCAAGGCCAACCGGATCATGTGTCTGGTCATGGACCCGAAGACCGGCGACGTGCTGGCCATGGCTACCACGCCGGGCTTTGACCCCAACGATCCGACCGAACCGGACGACGAGTCGGAAAAGACCGTCTTTGACGATATGTCCGACGCGGATCAGGTGACCTACCTGAACCAGATGTGGAGAAACCCTATCGTCAGCGACACCTACGAGCCGGGCTCCACCTTCAAGCTGATCACCACCTCTTCCGCCCTGGAAGAAGGCGTTACCAATTTGAAAAAGACCTATACCTGCAACGTCAGCTACACCGTGCCGGGCACCAACGTGACGCTCCACTGCTGGAGCTCCGTAGGACACGGCACCGAGACCCTGATCGAGGCTGTGGGAAACTCCTGCAATCCGGTGCAGATCCAGCTGGCGGAAGCCCTGGGCGCGGAAAAATACTACGATTATCTGGAAATGTTCGGCATCACTGACACCAGCCTGACCAACATCGATCTGCCGGCGGAGGCTACGGCCCAGGTACAGTCGGAGGACGCCATCGGCCCGGTAGAACTGGCCACCATGTCCTACGGACAGGGCATCGCCGTGACGCCGATCCAGCTGGTCAGCGCCGTATGCGCCATCGGCAACGACGGCGTCCTGATGCAGCCGAGAGTGGTCAAGGAGCTGACCGATTCCGACGGGGATACGGTCAAGGAGTTTGAGACCAAAGAGATCCGCAAGGTCATCTCCTCCAAGACGGCCAGCGAGATGATGAAGATCATGGAATACGTCGTATCAGAGGGCGGCGGCGGCAACGCCAAGATCGCCGGCTACCGCATCGGCGGCAAGACAGGTACGGCGGATAAGCCGTCCGCGGACGGTAAGTATTCCAGCGATACCTATTCCTCCTTCATCGGCATGGCGCCGATGGACGATCCGCAGCTGGTGGTCCTGGTAGTCGTCGACAGCCCAACCGGCGTTCAGTTCGGCAGCGCTACCGCGGCGCCGATCGCCAAGGAATTTCTGGAAAACGCCCTGCCGTATCTGGGCGTCAATCCGCAGTATACAGAGGAAGAAGAGAAAGAGCTGAAGGCCGAGTACACCTACGTACCCGACGTGACAGGCAAGGGATACAGCGACGCCATCGGCATCCTGGGCAGCAGCGGCCTGAAATACAAGGTGACGCCGGAAACCAGCAGCACCAAGGATTTCACCGTCGTCGACCAGTACCCGAAGGCGGGCACAAAGATCAAGAAAGGCGGAAAAGTATACCTGTACAGAGAATAGACGGAATATAGAATCGAGAGGGTTCATCTGAAACTTGAAGCGTTAGCGAAGGCAGGGGGCTGCCGGCTGGTCCGGGGAGATCTGGACCGGGAGGCGGCGTCCCTGACCTGTGATTCCCGTCAGTGCGGACCGGGAACTGTGTTTTTTTGTATCAAAGGGTGTCAGGCGGACGGTCACGACTATGCCGGGGCCGCGGCTGTAAAGGGCGCGGCGGCTGTCGTCTGCAGCAGGGACGTCCAGCTGCCTGAGGGCAGCGGCGCGGCGGTCCTGCTGGCCGAAGATACGCGGAAGGCCATGGCCGCCATGGCGGCCGCCTTTTACGGCTGGCCGGACAGGCGGCTTGTAACCGTCGGCATCACCGGAACCAAGGGAAAGACTACCACGGCCTATATGGTCCGTTCCATCTTAGAAGAGGCCGGGATCAGGACCGGCCTGGTGGGAACGGTGGAGATCTATACAGGAAGAGAACATATTAAAAGCGAATATACCACGCCGGATTCCATTCAGCTCCACGGATATCTGCGGGATATGGCCGACAACGGCTGCCAGGCCGCTGTGGTCGAGGTGTCCTCTCAGGCGCTGAAGCTGTGTCGGACAGACCCGATTTGCTTTGACTACGGCGTATTTACCAATATTGAGGAAGACCACATCAGCCCTGCCGAGCACCGGGACTTCGCGGACTACGCGGCCTGCAAGGCGAAGCTGTTCCAGAGGTGCGGCATGGGGCTCGTCAACGGGGACGATCCCCATTTGGAGCTGATCACAGAGAAGGCGGCATGTCCCCTGGAAACCTTTGGCCTGTGCAGCGGAAACGACCTGCGGGCGGAAAGCCTTTGTCCGGTGCGCCTGCCGGGGGCCCTGGGCAGCGAGTTCCGGGTGCGGGGCGAGGGCTTTGATCAAGACGTGATCCTGCCTATGCCGGGCAGCTTCAACTGCCGCAACGCCCTGGCGGCTGTCAGCGTATGCCGGAAGCTGGGCGTGCCGGCGGAGACGGCGGCGAGAGCCCTGAGACGGGCGGCGGTGCCGGGCCGGCAGGAGATGTTTGCCATAGACCCGTCGCGGCTGGTCCTGGTGGATTACGCCCACAACGGCGCGGGAATGCATCATCTGCTGCAGTCCCTGCGGGAATATAAACCGTCCAGACTGACCTGCGTCTTTGGATGCGGCGGGGACCGGGACCCTGGGCGGAGGCGGAAGATGGGCGAGGCGGCGGCCCGGTATGCCGACCAGATCATCATTACTTCAGATAATCCCAGAAATGAGGCCCCACAGGCCATCATTCGTGATATAATAGAAGCAGTAACGAAATTTGAGACGCCTTTCCAGGTCATCGAAGACCGGGGGCAGGCCATCGAAACGGCGGTGGCGGGCTGCCAGCCGGGAGAGATCGCGGTGATCTGCGGAAAGGGACACGAGGATTATCAGATCCTCGGAAACAGAAAAATACACTTTGACGACCGGGAAGCGGTTCGGGCGTCAATAGAAAAGGTGAAACATGAACAGAATTACAATTGGGTCGATTCAGGCGGCCACTGACGGACGCCTGCTTGCCGGAGATCCGGCGGCTGCCGTAGAGGCGGTCAGCACGGATTCCAGAACGGCGAAAGCCGGAGAACTTTTCATTCCCATCATCGGAGAAAACCACGACGCGCATAAATTCATTCCCATGGCCTATGAGAACGGCTGCAGAGCATTTCTGACGGCCAGGGAGGACGCCGCCCGCGGTCTGGAAGAAGCCAGCGTCATATTGGTGGAGGATACCACGAAGGCCATGCAGAAGCTGGCGGCATGGTATCTGAAGGAGCTGGGGCTGAAGACCGTGGCTGTCACCGGCAGCGTGGGAAAGACCAGCACCAGAGATATGGTATATAATATCCTGCGGGAAAAATACGTCACAGGCACTACGGTGGGGAATTTCAACAACGACATCGGCGTGCCCCAGACCATCTTTACCTTTGACGATTCCATGGAAGCCGCCGTGCTGGAGGTCGGCATGGATCACAGATATGAAATTCACAGACTTGTGGATATAATCAGACCTGATATTGGTATAATAACCAATGTAGGGATCTCCCACATTGAAAATCTGGGAAGCCGGGAGGAGATTCTGGCGGCGAAGCTGGAAATCACCGACTATTTTACAGAGGACAATACCCTGGTCATCAACCAGGATAACGATATGCTGCAGGCGGCGGACCTGTCCGGCGGCTATAAGGTCGTCCGGGTAGGCACGGACCCGTCCTGCGATTACCGCGTCAGCGGCGTCGAGGACCGGGGCGGGGAAGGCGTCGGCTGGACCCTGACGGCAGACGGAAAGGAATACCGGATAGAACTTCCGATCCCGGGGGCGCACAACGCCCTCAACGCCAGCCTGGCTGTGGCGGCCTGCCAGCGCCTGGGCGTTTCCGTCGAAGAGGCGGCTGCCGGTCTGAGCAGGCTGCGGCTGACGGGAAAAAGGCTGACCATCTTTGAAAAGGACGGCATGAAGATCATTGACGATACCTACAACGCGGCGCCCGACTCTATGAAGTCGGCCATCGAGACGCTGACGCATACGGAAGGCAACCGCAGAATCGCCATTTTGGGCGGCATGAACGAGCTGGGACCGGATTCCCGCCGCTATCACAGGGAGATCGGACAGTTCGCCGCCGCGCGGAAGGTGGATCTGCTGCTGACGGCCGGCGAGAAAGCCAGGGACATCGCGGAGGGCGCGGTCCAGGCAGGAGCGGCCCAGGTGAAGCACTTTGATACGAAAGAGGATCTTGCCCGGGAGCTGGGCGGCCTTCTGCGGCGGGGAGACGCCATACTGGTCAAGGCCTCCCGCGCCATGGAGATGGAACAGATCGTAGATAAAATCATGGAGGAACAGGAGTAAAACTATGCAGATCATACAACTTATCTTTCTAGTCGTTTTGGGTACGATGGCGTCAGCGGTGCTGACTTCCGTAGAGATCCCGATTTTGAAGCATAAGCAGTTTCAACAGTTCATCAGAGAAGAGGGACCTCAGTCCCACCTGTCCAAGGAAGGAACGCCGACCATGGGCGGCATCGCCATCTTCGCGGCGCTGGCCATCATGACCTTTATCGGCGGCAGGGTCACCACAGATACCTTCATCATGCTGCTGGTTACGCTGCTGTTCGGCCTGCTGGGCTTTCTGGACGACTATATCAAAGTCGCGAAGAAGCACAATCTGGGACTTCGGGCATGGCAGAAGCTGGTGCTGCAGATTTTGATCGCCGCGGGACTGGCCGTGTATATGGCCGAGTTCTCCGGCTACGGCACCGACGTATGGATCCCGTTCATCAATCGGTATGTGGATTTTGGATGGCTCTACATTCCCTTCGTGGCTTTTGTGGTAGTGGCCATGGCCAACGCGGTGAATCTGACCGACGGCCTGGACGGACTGTCTTCCGGCGTAACCGCCCTGGTAGCCTTTTTCTTCGCCATCGTGGGTATGCAGTTTGGACACGACTCCGCGACAATTTTCTGCTGCGCCCTGACGGGCGCGTGCCTGGGCTTTCTGGTATTCAACCGGTATCCGGCGAAGCTGTTCATGGGCGACACAGGCTCCATGGCTCTGGGCGGCGCTCTGGCTTCGGCGGCCATCATCATGAAGGTGGAGTTCCTGCTTCCGTTCGCGGGCCTCATCTACGTGCTGGAGGCTCTATCGGTTATCATACAGGTGCTGTACTTTAAGGCCACAGGAGGCAAGCGGTTTTTCAAAATGGCGCCGCTGCACCATCATTTTGAAATGTGCGGCATGAAGGAGAAGCACGTGGTCGCCATGTTCTGGCTGGCGGCTCTGGTGTGCTGCGCCATCGCTTACGGCATTATGAGCCTGTAATATATGATGAGTCTGCAGCTATGTAAGAGGCATTTATTTGAGAGAAAGAGTGATAATATGAGCGTAAATTTAGAGAATATGAAATACAAGAAGGTATTGGTCGTAGGTCTGGGAAAATCCGGCATCGCGGCGTCTCAGGCCATGCTCCGTCTGGGCGCGGAGGTATCCATCCAGGATTCCAAGCGGGAGGACAGCGTAGATCCGCAGCTGATCGCCTTTCTGAAGGGTCAGGGAGCGCGCTGCTATTTCGCGCAGACGCCGCCTGACATGGGCCAGTTCGACATGCTGATCTTAAGTCCCGGCGTCAGCCCGGAGCTGCCGTTTATCGAGGAGGCTCAGGCAAAGGGCGCGGAGATCATCGGCGAGCTGGAAATCGCCTACCGCATCGGCAGCGGCAATTACATCGCCATTACCGGCACCAACGGAAAGACGACCACCACCACGCTGGTGGGCGAGATCTTCAAGGCCGCCAAGAGAAAGACCTACGTGGTGGGGAACATCGGCGTAGCCGTCATTTCCGCGTCCATAGACGCTTCCGCGGAGGATTGGCTGGTCACGGAGACAAGCAGCTTCCAGCTGGAGACCACCCGCTACTTCAAGCCGGTGGTGTCCGCGATACTGAACCTGACGCCGGATCATCTGAACCGGCATCATACCATGAAGGCCTACGGCGCGGCCAAGGCGAAGATCTTTGCCAACCAGCGGGCCGACGGCTATCTGGTCATCAATTACGACGACAAGGAATGTTATAAGCTGGCGGCGGGCTGCCAGGCCAAGGTGGTGCCGTTCAGCCGTAAGACGCAGCTGGACTTCGGCGCTTTTGTCAAAGACGGCAGGCTGGTCATCAGGAACGAGGAAGGCGCCCTGGTGGACATCTGCGGCAGAGACGAGCTGAAGATCATCGGAGAGCACAACCTGGAGAACGCTCTGGCGGCGGCGGCCATCTGCTACTTCGCGGGCATCGACGCCGGAACCATCGCGGAGGGAATCCGTTCCTTCGGCGGCGTGGAGCACAGGATCGAGTTCTGCGGCACCGTGGACGGGGTCAGCTACTACAACGATTCTAAGGGAACCAACATCGACGCGGCGGTGACAGCCATACGCGCCATCGAGAAGAATATCGTCCTGATCGCCGGAGGCGACGCCAAAGGCCAGGTCTTTGACGATTTCATCAAGGCCTTTCAGGGCAGCGTGAAGAAGATGATCCTGCTGGGACGCGACGGGCATCTGATCGCGGAAGCGGCGGACCGCTGCGGCTTCGCGGATTACGTCAGCTGCAAGGACATGGAGGCCTGTGTGCGCAAGGCCTATGAGCTGGCCGAGCCGGGAGACACGGTGCTCTTGTCGCCGGCATGCGCCAGCTGGGATATGTATACCAACTTTGAACAAAGGGGAGAGCACTTTAAGAATTGTGTGAGCAGGTTATAAATGAGATTGAATTTTAAGGGTGGGAAAAACTTAAGACAGAGCGACTTTGTGATCATCGCCATGGTGACCATTCTGGTCATCTTCGGCGTGGTCATGGTGTTCAGCGCCAGCTACTATAAATCCATCAACGACTCAGGGTCGCCGTACAGCTATCTGACCAAGCAGGGCATCTTCGCCGTTACGGGCTTTGTCATCATGGGCGTGTGTTCCCGGCTGGATTACCATATCTGGCGGAGACTGTCGATCCTGATCATGGCGGCCAGCATCGTATTGCTGGTCCTGGTCCTTACGCCTCTGGGCGTATCGGAAGGAGGCGCGACCCGGGCGCTGTATATCGGCTTTACCATCATGCCGGGCGAGATCTCCAAGATCGCCGTGATCATCTTTACGGCGGCCTACCTTGCCAGCGATCCCAAGATTATTCTTTCCTTTACAAAGGGCGTGCTGCCCCTTTTGGTGCTCATGGGTATCGTAGGAGGACTGATCATCAAGCAGCCGAACCTGTCCACCGCCATTACCGTCTGCGGCATCATCGCGGGCATCATGTTTCTGGCGGGGCTGGAATGGAAATACGTCATCGGCGCCATGGTGGCAGGAGGCTGCGGCATCTTCGGACTGATCAAGATCGGCGGCAAGATCGGGGCTTCCCACTGGACAAAGCGTCTGACCAGCTTCCTGGATCCTTTTGCCGATGAGCTGGGAGACGGCTTCCAGGTGGTCCAGTCCCTGCTGGCCCTGGGATCCGGCGGGCTTTTCGGCCTGGGCCTGGGAAAGAGCATCCAGAAGAACCTGTATCTGCCGGAGCCGCAGAACGACTTCATTCTGGCCATCATCGGCGAGGAGCTGGGCTTTGTGGGGCTGTTGATTCTGATCCTGCTGTACATCGTCCTGATCTGGCGGTGCTTCCACGTGTGTCTCAACGCTCCCGACCGGTTCGGCATGCTGCTTTCCGGCGGCATCACCATCATGATCGGACTGCAGGTGGTACTGAACATCGCCGTAGTCACCTCATCTATGCCGCCGACGGGCATCGCCCTGCCGTTCATCAGCTACGGCGGCAACGCCCTTTGGATCTTCATGGCGGCGTCAGGCATGGTGCTCAACGTGTCCCGTCAGAGCCGGGGAAGCGGCGCGGCGGCAGCGGAAAAGACAGAAAAACGGAGATAGATCGAGAACGAGAAGAGGAGGGACAGCAGATGAGAGTCATCGTAACCGGCGGCGGTACGGGCGGACATATCTATCCGGCCATCGCCATCGCAGATAAAGTCATGGAAAAGGATCCGGAGGCGGAGGTCCTGTATATCGGCAACGATATCGGGCTGGAAAAGGACATCGTGCCGAGAAGCGGGTACAAGATGGAGCTGGTTTCGGCCAAGTGGCTGGACCGCAGGAATATCCTGAAGGTCTTTGATACGGGCCTGACCACCATGAAGGGCGTGGCCCAGGCTTACAGGATCATGAAGAAGTTCAGGCCTGACGTGGTCATCGGCACCGGAGGCTTCGTCTGCGTACCGGTCATGTACGCCGGACACAAGTACGGCGCCCGCTGTTACCTTCACGAACAAAACGCCTTTCCGGGAGTGGCCAACAAGACCCTGGAAAAATTCGCGGATAAGGTGTTTCTGGGCTTCCCTGAAGCCAGCCACTACTTCCATCAGCCGGAGAAGCACATCTGCAGCGGCAATCCGGTGCGGCGCAGCTTCTACGACGGGGACAGGAACGCGGCGCGGGCGGCGCTCTCTATCCCTCAGGACGACTTCGTGGTGTTTTCCTTCGGCGGCAGCCAGGGAGCGGCCAAGATCAACGAGGTGGCCTTTGATCTGATGGAGGCCGTCAACGGACATAAGGGCGTGACGTTCATCTTCGGCACAGGCAGCCAGTACTACACAGAGATCCTGGACAAGGCGGCGGAGAAGGGCATCGAGCCTGACCAGAACGTGCGGATCTGCTCCTATATCAACGATATGCCTACATACCTGAGCGCGTCGGATCTGATCATCAGCCGGGCGGGGGCCCTGTCGGTGGCGGAGACCACGGTATGCGGCAAGGCGGCGATTCTGATCCCTTCGCCTAACGTGACGGGCAACCATCAGTACTTTAACGCCAAATCAGTGGCCGACAAGGGAGGCGCGATCCTGCTGGAGGAAAAGGACCTGACCAGCGAAGGGCTGATCAGCGAGGTCATGCGGCTGCGCAACAATCCGGAGGTTCTGGAGAAGATGAGCCGCGCCAGCGCCCAGTGCGCCCCGCTGGACGCCTGTGAAGTCATATATGCGGAGATTGAAAAAGAATGAAGGAGTATTACGAAGATTACGACGAAGCTTATGACGAAGCTCATGATACAGCCTATGACGAGGGCCGCGGTGAGGCCGCGGAAGCAGAACTGTACGAAGGCCGTGACGGCGGCCAGGAGCCCTATGACAGGGAATCCGACCTGCAGTACGACTCTGTCGTCTTCCGTCAGATCCAGAGGGACCGGAAGGTGCGGAAAAAGAAGCACTACCTGCGGCGGTTCCTGATCTTTCTCGGCGTGCTCGCGGCGGTGGGCGTCTTTCTGTCCTCCAGCGTCTTCGCTGTGAAGACCATTCAGGTGGAGGGCAATCAGTATTACGCCGACGACGAGGTCATCAACATGGCGGGGGCCAGAACCGGTGTCAACCTGTTTCTGGGGGCGAAGTCCTCTGAGATCAGGGACAGGCTGCTGGACGATCCGTACTTTGTCGATGTAAAGGTGCGGCGGAAGCTGCCGGGAACTCTGATCATCGAGGTGGAGGAACGGCTTCAGATCGCCGCCATCACCTATGGCGACGCCTATATCGTCATCGACGAGGAGGGGGTCATGCTGCGGAAGACCAGCGTAGATCCCAAGCTGACCCTGCTGACGGGGCTGACGGTGAGCAAGCTGAAGACAGGAGAAAAGGTAGAGGCGGAGGAGTCCGCCACTTTGGACAGCACCCTTCAGATGCTGACGGCCATGAAGGACGGAGATTTCTTCTTCAAGAAGATCGACGTTTCCCAGGTCATCATCAAAGCGTATATTTACGATACGCTGGTGGTGAAGGGGACGCCGAAGCAAATGATGAAATCCATAGAGAGCGGCAATCTGCAGAAGGTTGTCAATAAACTGATCAAAAGCGACATCAAAAGAGGCACCATCAATCTGGGCGATCACAATTATGTGCCATTTTCCCCGGACTTTTCGTGAAAAAACTGATGCAAATGCGTTGCTTTTGTGATAGAATGATATATATTATGGGATGCAAGGAGGCAATTTACAATGTTGCAATTTGAGACTGGCCAGGATAATGCAGCAGTCATCAAGGTCATCGGTGTAGGCGGCGGCGGCTGTAACGCGGTGAACCGAATGATGGAAGCTGATTTGAGAGGCGTTCAGTTTATCGCAATAAATACAGATAAACAGGCGTTGAATAGATGTAAGGCTGAAACAAAGATTCAGATCGGTGAGAAATTAACGAGAGGTCTGGGCGCGGGCGGCAATCCGGAAGTGGGACAGCGGTCTGCGGAGGAGACCCTCGACGAGATAACAGATTTACTGGAAGGATCGGACATGGTGTTCATCACCGCCGGTATGGGCGGCGGCACCGGAACCGGCGCGGCTCCGATCATCGCCAAGGCTTCCAAGGATATGGGAATCCTGACCGTAGGCGTGGTGACCAAGCCGTTTTCCTTCGAGGGAAAGAAGAGAAAGGATCAGGCGGAACTGGGCCTGAGCTTTTTAAAGAAGTATGTGGATTCACTGGTGGTAGTGCCTAACGACAAGCTGCTGCAGAACTGCGAGAAGAACACGTCCATGCTGGAAGCCTTCACCATGGCCGATGACGTTCTGCGCAAGGGCGTCCAGGGCATCTCCGACCTGATCAGCGACCACGCCCTGATCAATGTGGACTTTGCCGACGTCAAGTCCGTCATGACGGACAGAGGCGTGGCCCACATGGGTACAGGACGCGGCAAAGGCGAGAACCGGGCCAAGGACGCGGTCAAGACCGCCATCGAGAGCCCGCTGCTTGAGACCACCATCGCGGGAGCCAGAGCTATCCTGCTGTACGTATCCGGCGGATACGACCTGGGCATGCTGGAAGTCAACGAGATCGCCAGCATGGTGGAGGAGCAGGCCGACAGAGAGGCTATCCTGATCTTCGGCGCGGCTGTCAGCGAGGAGATGAACGACGAGGTGGCGATCACCGTTATCGCTACCGGCTTTGGGGAAGGCTTGGACTCCGGTTCGACAGGCTACGCGCCTGAAAGACCGAAGGAAGTGGTCACCGAGAACGGACTGACCGGCAGAAGCATGACCCTGGGCCAGATCTTTGATGAGACCAAGGATGAGGACAAGAACAATTCCAGATTTGATCTTCCTGATTTTCTCCGCGGTCAGAAATAGAGGTTTTGCTTTTTTACTTTGTTAAAAAGCCGGCATTTTCGTGACCGGCTTTTTCGTGTAACTACTATGCAGAAAGAAATTCATTCCAAAGACAACAGAATATTTAAGGAATGTCAGAAGCTTTCTCAGAAGAAGTACAGAGACCGGGAGGGCCGTTACCTGATCGAGGGGTTTAACCTGATGAGGGAGGTTCCGCCGGAGGATCTCTGCTGCATGGTTCTGCGGGAAGGCGTTTCTGCCGACGGGCTGCCCGACGCGGACACCTACGTCCTGGACGGAAAGCTCTTTGACCGGCTGGCCCAGACAGAGACCAGCCAGGGGGTCATCGCGGTGGTCCGCAGGCAGGAATGGACCGTGGAGAAGCTTCGGGCGCGGACACGTCAAAACAGCAACTTTGTTGTTTTAGATAGATTGCAGGATCCCGGCAACATCGGCACGATCATCAGGACTGCCGAAGGAGCCGGCTATGCTGCCGTCATCGCAGTAAAGGGCACAGCGGATATCTATTCGCCGAAGACCATACGGGCGGCGGCCGGATCTGTCTTTAGGATCCCTATCGTCCATGTCGAGGATGGTAGGGAGCTTGGAAGTCTGGCGGCCAGCTTGGGTAAGAAGCTGGTGGTGACCAGTCTGGATACCGACACTTTATACTTTGACGCGGACCTTTCCGAAGGCATCGCCCTGGTCATAGGCAACGAGGGCGGCGGCGTAAGCCGTGAGCTGCTGGAGATGGCCGACGTCAGGGTTCGGATTCCGATGGAGGGCAGTCTGGAATCCCTGAACGCCTCTGTGGCAGCAGGCATACTGATGTATGAGGCCCGGCGGGCAATTTGATAATATGTAAATTTTTATGTGAGGTAGAAAAACATGCAAGAAAGATTAGCGAAAATGCTGGAAGAAGCCAAGGAGCAGCTTGCCAAGGCATCTTCTCTGGCAGACACAGAAGAAGTAAGAGTCAAAGTCCTCGGTAAGAAGGGAGAACTGACAAAGATCCTGAAGACCATGGGAACCCTTCCTCCTGAGGAGAAGAAAGCGCTGGGCCAGGCGGCCAACAAGGTGAAGGCAGAGTTTGAGCAGATGCTGTCTGAGAAGGCCAACGAGGTAAAGGAAAAGGCCAAGGAAGCCAAGTTCAGGGCTGAGCGGATCGATGTTACGGAGCCGGGCAAAGAAGTGGTCTACGGCACGAAGCACCCGATCACCCAGACCATCGACGAGGTTGTGGAGATCTTCCGCAGCATGGGCTATGCCGTCTATGAGGGACCGGACGTCGAGACCGTATACAACACCTTTGACGCGCTGAACTCACCGGAAAACCATCCGTCCAGAGACCTTACCGATACCTTCTATATCAAAGGCTCCAATGAGACACAGGTACTGAAGCCGCACACCTCTTCCGCCGAAATCCGCGCGGAGCTGGACGTGCCTCTTCCATATAAAGTGCTGATTCCGGGCAGATGCTACAGATGCGACACCCCGGACGCTACCCACTCCCACACCTTCCATCAGATCGAAATGATGGTCATCGGTGAGGGCATCACCATGGGCGACCTGAAGGGTTCCCTGGACTACATGGCCAAGAAGCTGTTCGGACCGGAAACCAGAACCAAGTTCCGTCCGAGCCACTTCCCGTTCACAGAGCCGAGCGCGGAGATGGACGTTTCCTGCTTCAAGTGCGGCGGCAAGGGCTGCCCTGTCTGCAAGGGAAGCGGCTGGATCGAAATCCTCGGCTGCGGCATGACGCACCCTCATGTACACCAGGCCGGCGGCATCGATACGGAGAAATACACCGGTTTCGCGGTCGGTATGGGCGTAGAGCGTATCGCCATGCTGAAGTACGGCATCGACGATATCAGACTGCTGTTTGAAAACGACATGAGATTCATCGATCAGTTCAAATAAAATATAGTTCAGCGAGAAGTGAGGTTTAAATAGATGTTAGTATCATTACAATGGTTAAAAGATTATACAGATGTAAACGTGCCTGTCAAGGAGTTCTGCGACCGCATGATCATGTCCGGTTCCGACATGGAAACCTGCGAAGAGCTGGGTACAGGCATTGAAGGCGTAGTAATTGGAAGAATCGACAAGATCGAACAGCACCCTGACGCAGACAAGCTGGTGGTGTGCCAGATCAATATCGGCGAGGAAGAGCCGCTGCAGATCGTCACCGGCGCGACCAATATCTACGAGGGCGGCTACTGCCCGATCGCCAAGCACAACAGCCATATCCCTGGTCCGCTCCACGGCCAGCCGAAGGTTGAGGGCGGCGTAAAGATCACCAGAGGCAAGCTGAGAGGCGTCGTCTCCAACGGTATGATGTGCGGTCCTCAGGAGCTGGGTATCGAAGACAAGACCGCTCCTTACGTTTCCAAGGACGGCATCTGGATGCTGCCGGGCAACTGGGACGACCAGCTGGGCGCGGATATCGTAGAAGCCCTGGAAATGAAGGATTACGTCGTCGACTTCTGCATCACCCCGAACCGGCCTGACTGCCTGTGCATGCTGGGAATGGCCAAGGAAGCGTCGGCCGTCTTTGAAGAGAAGATGACCTTCCCTGACACAGAGTGCCAGAAGACCGACGAACAGGCTTCCGACTACATCTCCGTAGAGATCAAGAACGACAAGTGCAAGCGGTACACCGCCAGAGTCATCAAAGACGTAAAGATCGAACAGTCCCCTTGGTGGCTGCAGAAGCGTCTGATGGCGGCAGGCATGAGACCGATCAACAATATGGTAGACATCACCAACTTCGTCATGCTGGAATACGGCCAGCCGCTCCACGCTTTTGATATCAGAAGCATCGAGGGCAGACACATCGTCGTAGACATGGCAAAGGACGGAGACAAGTTCGTAACCCTGGACAATAACGAGAGAGATATCTACAGCGACACTCTGATGATCAACGACGCCGAGAAACCGATCGGCATCGCGGGCATCATGGGCGGACTGTTCTCTGAGATCGTGGACGACACCAACACGGTAGTCATCGAGTCCGCCTGCTTTGACAAGACCAGCATCCACCGGTCCATCAAGAAGCTGAACCTGAGAACAGAGGCTGCCGCCAGATATGAGAGAGGCATCGACCCGAACCTGTGCGAAGCGGCCGCTGACAGAGTCTGCAAGCTGGTAGAGCTGCTGGACTGCGGCAAGGTCCTGACCGGCAGCGTAGACGTATACCCGAACCCTGAAACCGCGCCGGAGATCAAGTGCAGAGTCAGCAGGGTCAACAAAGTCCTGGGCATCGAGATCCCTAGAGAAGAGATGGTCGGCTATCTGGAAAGACTGGACATGAAGGTGGAAGGCGAAGGCGATATCATGCTGGTAACGCCGCCGACGATCCGTCAGGATATGAAGGAAGAGATCGACTGCGTAGAGGAAATCGCGAGAATGTACGGCTTTGACAATCTGCCGATGACCCTGCCGGAAGCGGCAACCCATACAGAGTTCTCCAAGAACTGGCTCATGAGAGACCTGACCAGAGAGACCCTGTGCGGCATGGGCGCCAACGAGATCAGAACCTTCTCCTTCACCAATCCGAAGATCCTGGATGCCGCCGGCATTGGAGAGGATTCTTGGGAAAGAGACCTGGTAGAGCTGATCAATCCGCTGGGCGAGGATACTCAGTTCATGCGGACGATCCTGACGCCGAGCATGCTGGAAGTCCTTGGCAGAAACTATTCCAGAAACCTGGAGGCTGTCAAGGCATATGAACTGGATCTGACCTTCTCACCGAACATGATCGAAGGAGAGCTGCCGCACGAGTCCCACAACCTGTCCATCGGCATGTACGGCAAGAACGAAGATTTCTTCACCCTGAAGGGCATGATCGTGACCCTTCTGGAGAGACTGGGCATCGGCGAGCTGGAATTCGTGGCGGAGTCTGAATACGGCACCTATCATCCGGGCAGATGCGCGAGGATCCTGACCAAAGACAAGAACGGCGAAGTCGTAGAGCTGGGCATCATGGGCGAATATCATCCAGATGTAGCGGAAGCCTTCGGCATCGGCACCCGGGCATACGGCGCGGAACTGTTCTTCGATCTGATCGTAGAGCTTTCTGAGAAGGAAATCCAGTATCATCAGCCGCCGAAGTATCCGTCAACGTCCAGAGATATCGCTATGGTCGTAGACGAGGATACCCTGGTAGGCGACATGGAAAAGAAGATCAAAGAGGTAGGCACTGAGATTCTCAAGGGCGTAAAACTCTTTGACGTTTACAGAGGACAGCAGGTAGAAGAAGGAAAGAAGAGCGTGGCCTTCAGCCTGACCTACAGACACGATGACAAAACCCTGACCGATGAAGAGGCAGACGCGGTACACGCGAAAGTCATCGAGGCCATGAAGGACGCATTCAAAGCAGTAATACGTGATAATTAAGTAAGGTGACACTATGGACAGCAAAGTAACTGTAAAGATTTACGGGCAGGAATACACGATAGCCGGAGATAAGACGGAAGAGGAAATTCAGAGAATCGCGGAGTATGTGGACAATAAGATGCGTCTTATAAGCAGGGTCGCGGGCGAAGCGGGCCAGGGCAGCATCGGTATTCTGACCGCCATAAATATTGCAGAGGAATACTTTGACGCTTTGAACCAGATCGAGCAGCTGCGGATCTCAAAGACCCAGATGGAAAACGACTCCAAGTACTATCTGAAGATGTGGGAGGACGCGAAGAAGAACTTCGCCCAATACAAGGAAAACCTTTCACAGATGCAGAATCAGAAGCAGGAGCACGAGGAACGGTTCAAGGAGCTGCAGGCCACGTGCACCGAATATGAGAATTCCTTTTTCGACTTGCAGATGGAGAATATCCAGCTGAAAAGCGAGCTGGAGAAGTTGAAAAACAACAGCTAGAGGAAATATCATGAACAAAAAAGCACTGGATGTGTTAGAATACAAAAAAATTATTGAGCTTTTGAAAGAGGAGGCAGGCTGCGAGATGACCCGTGAGATGGTCTCGCAGCTGCTGCCCTACACTGACCTTCGGGTAATTTCAGAAGAATTAAGGTCAACCACCGAGGCGGTTGACCTTATTGTGCGTAAAGGGGCGCTTCCCACAGGCGGCATCTACGATATCGCCGGAAGCGTTGGATTTGCAAGGAAAGGCGGCACTTTGACCATGAAGCAGCTGCTGCAGATCCACTACAACCTTTCCATCGCCGCCAGGATCGTATCCTTCATGAAGAGCGATCTGCCGGAGCTGCCGCTGATCCGCTCCATGACGGAGCTTCTGGTGGCCATGCCCCGCCTGGCGGAGAACATCGACCGCTGCATCTTATCGGAAGATGAGATGAGTGACAACGCGTCGTCGGAGCTGCGGTCCATACGCAGGGCCATGGCGCGTCAGAACGACGCCATCAGGAACAAGCTGAACCAGATGATCAGCTCCACGTCCAACAGGACGTACCTACAGGATTCCATCGTGACCATCCGGGACGGCAGATACGTAATCCCTGTGAAGCAGGAGCACCGGGCCCATTTTCCGGGCATCGTCCACGACCAGTCAAAGGCCGGAGCCACCCTGTTCATCGAGCCCCAGGCCATCGTCAATCTCAACAACGAGCTGCGGGAGCTGGAGCTGGCGGAGCAGGCGGAGATCGCCCGCATCCTGACGGAGCTGTCCGAAGGGGTGGCGGAGCGGTATCACGACATCAAAAACAATCAGGAGTTGCTGATCCAGCTGGACTACATCATGGCAAAGGGAAAGCTGTCCCGGCGCATGGACGGCGAGGAACCGCAGATCAACGACCAGGGCCGCCTGGACATACGGTCCGGCAGACACCCTTTGATCGATCCGCAGAAGGTGGTTCCTATCAACGTAAGCGTCGGGGAGGGGTACCGGACCCTGGTGGTCACCGGGCCTAACACCGGCGGCAAGACCGTGACCCTGAAGACGGCGGGGCTGCTGTCTCTGATGGCGGCCAGCGGGCTGCATATCCCGGCGTCCGGTCAGAGCCAGATACCGGTGTTCTCCAACGTCTTTGCCGACATCGGCGATGAGCAGAGCATCGAGCAGAGCCTGTCCACCTTCTCCTCTCACATGAAGAACATCGTGCAGATCGTGGAGGAGGCCGACGACCACAGCCTGGTGCTGGTGGACGAGCTGGGCGCGGGTACGGATCCTACGGAAGGAGCGGCGCTGGCCATTTCCATTCTGGAAACCCTGTACCGGCGGGGCGCGTGCACCATCGCCACCACCCACTACAACGAGATCAAGAAGTACGCCCTGTCCACGGACGGCGTGGAGAACGCTTCCATGGAATTTGACGTGGCGACTTTGAGCCCTACCTACCGGCTGACCATCGGCATACCGGGCAAATCCAACGCCTTTGAGATCTCCCGGAAGCTGGGGCTTTCAGAAGGCATCATTGACCGGGCCGGACAGCTGATCGAGCGGGGAGACATAGAGTTTGAAGAGGTCATCAGCGCCATCGAGGCCGACAAGAAGAAGGCGGAAGAGGAGCGGGACGAGGCCATTTTGATCAACATCTCCATGAAGAAGAAGCAGGAGCAGATCGAGAAGGAGCTGGCCGCTCTGGAAAAGAAAAAAGAAAAGATCATCGCTGACGCCAGAGAAGAGGCGCGGGCCATGCTGCGAGAGGCCAGGGAGACGGCGAGCGACGTTCAGAAGGAGCTGCGCCAGCTTTCCAAGGTCCAGAGCCTGGGCGAAAGGAACAAGCGGTTCGACAAGAGCCGAAGGAAGCTGCGGGAAAGCGAAGAAAAGTATCAGGAGCGGATCATACGGAAGGTCAACAGCAAGCCGGTGGACGCGTCTCAGCTGAAGGTAGGCGATCGGGTCAAGGTCCTGTCCCTGGATCAAAACGGAGAGGTCCTGTCCCTGCCCGATGAAAAGGGAGATCTGCAGGTGAAGATCGGTATTATGAAGGCCAATCTCAACGTAGACGACCTGATGCTCATCGTAGACGGCACGGAAAAGAAGAAACAGCCCAAGTCCGCCAAGTACGGCGGCCTGTACAAGGCCAAGGCCCAGAACGTGTCCATCACCATCAACGTCCAGGGAGAGAATCTGGACGACGCCATCATGGACGTGGACAAATATCTGGACGACGCCTATGTAGCCGGCCTGCCGGAGGTGACCGTGATCCACGGACGAGGCGAGGGCGTTTTGAAAAATGGCCTGCGGAACATGATGAAACGGCATAAACATGTTGCATCCTTCCGCAAAGGCAATTATAATGAAGGCGGCGAGGGTGTGACCATCGTCAAGCTGAAAACAGAATAACGTCCGGGCCGCCTGCGGAAGAGGCGAATGGTTCCGCGGGCGGCCTGGCGGCAGATTTGCGAAGAAAGGACGAAGCGTATGTATCTGATCAGCAGCTGCCTCCTGGGGGCCAACTGCAAATATAACGGAGGCAATAATTTCTGTCAGGAAGTAGCGGACTTCCGCGCGGCACATTCCTGCTGCGGGGTCTGTCCTGAGGCGGCCAGCGGGCTGCCTGTGCCGAGACCGCCGGCGGAGCGGATCGGGGACAGAATCATAGATAAAGAAGGGAAAGATGTGACGGCTGATTTTGAGAACGGGTCGACCATCTCCCTTTTGGCCGCTCTGCAGGAAGCCCAGCGGAGAGGCGAAGAGATAGAAGGAGCTGTTTTAAAGGCCAACAGCCCGTCCTGCGGCAGCGGGAAGATCTACGACGGGAACTTTGACGGGACCCTGGTAGACGGATGGGGCTGTTTCGCGGCAAAGCTCCGGGACAGAGGTATCAAAGTTATTTCAGAGAAGGAGATAAAAGATGGTAAATTTTAAGGAAGAGATCGCGAAGTTGATCGCGCAGCAGGTGGAGGGACTGGAACTCTCCGAGATCGAAACAATGGTAGAGGTGCCGCAGGACGCCAAGATGGGAGACTACGCGTTCCCGTGCTTCAAGCTGGCGAAGACCCTGCGCAAGGCGCCGCCGCTCATCGCTAAGGGCATCGCGGCGGGACTTGAGGGAAACCCTTTGTTCGAGAAGGTAGAGCAGGTCAACGCCTATGTAAACATGTTCATTTCTAAGGAAGAGTTCGTAAGCGACGTGCTGCAGGAGGTTCTGGAGCAGAAAGAGGACTTCGGCAAGTCCAACGTGGGAGAGGGCAAGAAGGTCATCGTAGAGTATTCTTCTCCAAACATCGCGAAGCCGTTCCACATCGGCCACATCAGAAGTACCGTCATCGGCAATTCCATCTATAAGATCTACGACGCTCTGGGCTACGACGTGGTCAGGATCAACCATCTGGGCGACTACGGCACCCAGTTCGGAAAGATGATCTGCGCCTACAGACACTGGGGCAACAAGGAGGACGTGGTCAGAGAGCCGATCAAGACTTTGCTGGAATACTATACGAAATTCCACGTTGAAGTAGAGGAGCATCCTGAGCTGGACGACGAGGCCAGGGAGATCTTCACCAAGCTGGAACACGGCGAAAAGGAAGAAGTGGAGCTGTGGCAGTGGTTCAGAGACGAATCCCTGAAGGAGTTCACTCGGGTTTACGACATGCTGGGTATCACCTTTGATTCCTACGCCGGAGAGAGCTTCTACTCCGACAAAATGCCTAGATTCGTCAAAGAGCTGAAGGAAAAGAATTTGATGGAGGAATCCCAGGGCGCGCAGATCGTCAACCTGGAGGAGTACGGCCTGGGCGTGGCTCTGATCACCAAGTCCGACGGTTCCACTCTGTACATCACCAGAGATATCGCCGCCGCCAACTACAGAAAAGAGACCTACGATTTCCATAAAAACATCTACGTGGTAGCTTCCCAGCAGAACCTGCACTTCGCGCAGTGGAAGAAGATCCTGCAGCTGATGGGCTACGAGTGGGAAAAGGACTGCATCCACGTGCCGTTCGGGCTGGTCAGCCTGGAGGAAGGAACCATGTCCACCAGACACGGCCGTGTCGTATTCCTGGAAGACGTGCTGAACAAGGCTGTAGAAAAGACCAGGGAGATCATCGCGGAAAAGAATCCGGACGCCAGCGAAGAGACTGTGGACGAGATCGCGAAGACCGTCGGTATCGGCGCTGTCATCTTCCAGGAGCTGTCCAACAACAGGATCAAGGATTACGTCTTCAAGTGGGATAAGGTTCTGAACTTTGACGGCGAGACCGGCCCATATGTGCAGTATACCCACGCCAGATGCGCTTCTGTCCTGCGGAGGGCAGGCGAAGATGTCGTCGCCAAGGCTGCTGATATAAAAGCCATCGACTGCAAGTATCTGTGCAGCGAGAGCGCTTACGAGCTGGCGAAGCTGCTGTACAAATTCCCAGATGTGGTCAAGGACGCGGGCGAGAAGTATGAGCCTTCCATCGTGACCAGACATATCGTGGATATGGCTCAGGGCTTCAATCGGTTCTACCACGACGAGCACATCCTCACAGACAACGAGGACGAAAAGGCCGCCAAGGTTGCCCTGGTTATGGCCGCCAAGGAAGCCATCAAAAACGGTTTGGCCCTGCTGGGTATGAAGGCGCCGGAACGCATGTAGGCGCCGGGCAGGAACCCGCCGCCTGGTATATAATACGCAGAATGTTTTTGATATGTTCAATACGTTAAATGCGTTTATTATGTACTGCAATCAACCCTCGGAAATGAAAGGATATTTGTTTTATGAGATATGAAGGCGATATTTACAGACCGCCAAGTGAGGCTTACAGCCTGCTGATCCAGGTGACCATCGGCTGTTCTCACAACAAATGCACCTTCTGCAGCATGTTCAAGGACAAGAGATTTCGGGTCCGTGACGTAAAGGAGGTCATCGAAGATCTGGAAATGGCCAGAAGGACCTATCGGAAGGTGGAGCGGATCTTTCTATGCGATGGAGACGCTCTCTGCCTGTCGACGGAAAAGCTGCTGGTGATTCTGAACAAGATTCGGGAGCTGTTTCCTGAATGTCAGAGGGTCAGCGTCTACGGCTCCGCCAAGGACGTGCTGAGAAAGACGCCGGAGGAGCTGGTTACCCTCCGCGACGCCGGCATCGGCATGATCTATCTGGGGGCCGAGTCCGGCAGCCAGAAGGTACTGGACGCCGTCTGCAAGGGCGTGACCCGGGAGCAGATGATCGAATCCGTCCGCAAGATCGAGGACGCGGGAATCCCGGCCTCCGTGACCTTTATCTCCGGCCTGGCCGGAAAAGAAGGCTGGGAAGAGCACGCCATCGAGACAGGAACGATGATCAGCGAGATGAACGCTTCCTACGTGGGGCTTCTGACCCTAATGCTGGACTTCCGCGCGCCGATCACCGGACAGATCGACAGAGGGGAGTTGACCCTGCTGTCCGGCGAGGAAGTGGTGGCCGAAACCTATTTGCTGCTGAAACACGCCAACCCGACCCGGCCGTGCGTATTCCGCAGCAACCACGCTTCCAACTACGTTTCCCTGCGTGGCAATCTGCCGGCGGATAAGCCGCGGATGATGGAACAGTTGCAGCGGGCCATGGAGGACACGGGCCTGCTGAAGGACGAAAGGTTCAGGATGCTGTAGATGAAAATTCTGCTGACTACGCTGAACGCGAAATATGTACACAGCAATCTGGCTCTGCGGTATCTCTATGAAACTGGCCGCAGAGCCGGTCTGTCTGCGGACCAGCTGCGCATGCAGGAGTTTACCATCAACAACGAGTCCGGCTACGTCTACGGCGAGATCCTGCGCGGCGGCTGGGACCTGGTCTGCTTCTCCTGCTACATCTGGAACATCCGGCAGATCCGCGACCTGACCGCCGACCTGAAAAAAGCCCGGCCGGAGCTGGTCATATTGCTGGGCGGCCCGGAGGTCAGCTACGACGCGGAGGATTTCCTCACCGCCAACCCCCATATCGACGGTATTCTGCGCGGCGAAGGTGAGGCGGCTTTCCACCGGCTGTGCGAAAGGCTCCTGACGGCAGATACGGCTGCGGCGGACGATCCGTCAGGCCGGGGCGCTGCGGGCCCTTTGATCAAAGGGTGTCTGTCGGGACTGTCCTCCGTCGTCTGGCGTGACGGCGTTTTGATCCGCGACAACGGGCCGGGAGAGGCGTTGGAAATGGCAGAACTGCCATTTCCGTATTTTCATGTGCCTCCGGCGGCGGATAAGGTGGTCTACTATGAGTCTTCCAGAGGCTGCCCTTACCGGTGCAGCTACTGCCTGTCTTCTTTGGAGAAGACCATTCGGCCGCTGCCTCTGGAACGGACCCTTTCGGAGCTGGCCTGGTTTCTGGACAGGGGCGTAAAACAGGTCAAGTTCATCGACAGGACCTTTAACTTTGACCGGCAGCGGGCAAAGGCGATCTGGCAGTTTTTGATCGATCACGACAATGGGATCACCAATTTTCACTTTGAGATCTGCGCGGAGCTGCTGGACGACAGCTGCCTGAAGGTGATCGCGGCGGCAAGGCGGGGCCTGTTCCAGTTTGAGATCGGCATCCAGAGCTGCAGCGGCCAGACTTTGGAGGCGGTGGACCGCCGGGGCGATGTGGACCTGACCCTGAAAAGGGTGGGACAGCTGGTGGGTGCCCGCAACAGCCACATTCATGTGGATCTGATCGCGGGGCTGCCCTACGAGGATTACGAGACCTTTGGCAAGTCCTTTGAGCGGGTCTACGCCCTGGGGGCTGAAAATCTGCAGCTGGGCTTTCTGAAGCTGCTGAAGGGCACCAGGATCCGGCGGCAGGCGGACCAGTTCGGCTATCTGTTCCGGGACTACGCGCCGTATCAGGTCATCGCCAGCAGGTGGCTGTCTCCTTTGCAGATGGAACGGCTGTCCATGATCGAGACCGTTCTGGAGCTGTATCACAACAAAGGCGGATTTTCCAGAACCCTGGAATTTTTGACAGGAGAGGCCTTCGGCGGCAGGGCCTTTGACTTCTATGAGGCTTTGGCATCGTTCTTTTACGATTCCGGGTTTCAGCACCGGTCCCACAAGAAGGAAGATCTGTACCGGATCCTGCTGCTGTTCGCGGCGTCCCTGCGGCCGGAAAGCGGCGACGAGTGGAAAGAGCGGGCCAGATACCCTTTGATGGAAGACCTGGAGGAAACCATGAACTTTGACGCGGTGAAGAAATTTTACAAAAAAGGATGGGAATTGCATGGATGAAATGAATATGCTGCAGGATAGAATCGGGGAGTATCTGATCCCCCGGGTGGACGAGTTTCTGTTCGACGAGCTGTCGGACAGCTATTTGGCGAAGGCGGGCATCGCGGATATCCTGTCGGGGGTGCCGGTGCCTATCAGAAAGACGGCCATGGCCAATCTGTCCACTCTGGTAATCGCCCAGAACATGGCGTTTATCATCGGCTGCGATCTGAATTTTAAGTATCGTGACAATTACGTGGCGTACATCCGGCGGACGTTTACAGAGGAGTTCGCGAAGCCTTTGATCGGGGACGGCGTGGAAGCGGCCGCCAAAAGCGATTTTGACAGCGCCTGCATCTATTTCCGGGCAGCCCTGCTGATCGATCCGGAGAATGTGGACGCGCTGTACTGCTACGGCCGTGCCTGCAAGGACTCTTATGAGGCCGGCGAAGGGGAGGAATACATCGGCCGCTACAAGGCGGAATCTCTGGACGCCTTTGAACGGCTGACGCTGAAAAAGCCGGACTTCGACATGGGCTTCTATTTCCTGGGCTACGGCTATTTGAATCTGGGACTGTATGTGAAGGCCAAGCTGACCTGGGAGACTTTTATGGAGCTGTCCGAGAATCAGGAGCAGAAGGACGAGGTGGCTGGATGGCTGGAAAAGCTGGAGGAGCCTGTGAAGATCGAGGAGGGCTACAACCACGTGCTGGCCGGACGGTTCGAGGAAGGCATCGCTGTTTTGAGCGGATACGAGGACGACGAGCGGTTCAACACCTGGTGGCCGCTGTGGTATTATCTGGGCGTGGCCTATGAGGCGGCCGGCGAGGCGGAAAAGGCTAAGGCCCGCTTTCTGCAGGTGCTGCAGCTGTCTCCGAGCAACACCACCGCCATGGACGAGCTGGCCGCGCTGTATGAGGCCGAGGGCGACGATGTCATGGCTGAAAAATACAGAAAAAAGATCCGGCTGGTCAAGCAGAATGCCGAACTGGACCGGGCTGAAAAGCTGGAAGGCATGAGTTAACAGTAAGGAGCGGGGGAGGCTTCCTGCAGAAGGGAGTCTCCTTTTTGTTTTTTGCCTTTGGCTTACCCTTTGATTTGCCTTTGATTTGCTTTTCGAGGAGCGCGGACTGGGCATGGATCGGGCGCGGGATGCGGGATTGCCGCTCTCAGCGCAGATGCTCCGAATTATCTATGGCAAACTGAAGCAGTTCTTCAAACTTATTGATTCCCAGCTTTCGATATATATTGTAAAGATGTTTTTTTAAGGTATTCTCTGATATGAACAGCTTTTCTGGCAGCGAGTCTCGCAGGCAGCCTGCTTTTACCAGCTGTATAATGGCGGTTTCCTTGTCTGTAAGTTTATATTTCTTCATTAAATTCGTTGCCTCGTCGCTGCTGATATCCGCCGCGGAAAAATCATGATAGAGGCGCAGGGATACGTGATCATTTATAATTTCCAGGACGCGGACATCCTCGTCGGTGAAATCACCGTCCGATTTGCCCTTAAAAAGGCTGATCGCGCCGAAGCCGCGGCCCTGATATGCGATCGTACAGCCCAAGGAGTAATAAAGATCGTTGGGAAGAAGCCAGCATTTCATAAATTCTGAAGCAAGTCTAAGCTCTTCACTGATAAAATCTGTGTCACGGTATATCCTCTGTTCAGGCACGTCTGTATACCAGCACAGATAGTCCAGATATTCATATTTCTTATATTCGGCCAGTATGTCGCTGTCGATGTTCTCGCTCTGGTAGTCGCAGGGAATCAGCCGGTTTCCCGCGTTGCGGTAATTGTGATACATGGATTTGGACGACGGAATGATCTTCATTAGAGAAGTAGAAATGCTTCTGAGCAAATCATCTGTCGGTATCGTATAGATCTCTTTTACCAAAGAGTTAATTTCCTGCCATTTTGAATCTGTAAGCGCTATCATAGGACTCTCCCATTACTACTTCTTTTTGAGTACATTATAAATCATATGGCAGAAGTATTGCAAGTTGTATTTCGTGTGGGATATAAAGGAATCAGATGTAGTTAAGGGAGGGTAAACCATGCAGAAAGCGGAATTAAAGAAGAAAAAAATAAAACTATTGCCTCTTGTTTTTCTGATGTACATGTTTATTTCGGGAGGCTCTTTTGGCATAGAGGATATGATCGGCGCGGCCGGACCAGGAATATCTTTTCTGGTGCTTCTTCTGCTGCCCGTGTTCTGGGCCTATCCTTACGGACTTGTCTGCGCGGAATTGGGAGCCAAGTATCCGGAATTGTCCGGTATGTACGGGTGGATCAAAAAAGCTTTTGGGCAGTTTCCCGCTTATCTCATCGGCTGGTCTACCACCTTGGCCAATTACATAGATACGGCCGTTTACATGGTCCTGGCCATGGAATACCTGAACACGGCGCTCGGCCTGGGTCTAGATGAAACGAAGAGATGGGCCCTTGGACTGGCCTTCATCGTCGTGATCTGTTTTTTCAGTCTGAGAGGCGTAGACGTGCTGGCGTTTTCAGCGACATTAAGCGGCGTCATTATTTTTCTGCCGCTTGTCCTGACTGTGGTTTTGGCGATTCCAAGGCTTACGGTGAATCCTTTTATTCCGGTGTTTGGCACGGGAAACGCTGCAGAAGATATCAATCAGGCGCTGCTCATAGGAATCTGGCTCTACATCGGATATGATTCTCTGCATACTTTCAGCGATGAAGTCGAGGGCGCGGGGCCGTTGATATCAAAGGCTTTTCTTTGGGCGGTTCCGCTGGCTGCAGTCGTTTATCTTGTGCCGACCTTTATCGGCCTCGCGGCAGTGGGGGATTGGCAGCAGTGGTCAAGTACAGGTCCTGTCGACTTTATAGAATTGGGCAGACGGATAGGCGGCAATTTCCTTATGGTACTGTTTTCTGTGTCAGCGATCATTGGAAACCTCAGCGTTTACGCCAGCTACATGTCATATGGCTCACGTCTGATTTTCCGCATGGCGGAGGATGATCTGTTTTTTGGGAAGCTGACGAAAATTCACCCGAATTATGGGACTCCCTATATCGCTATAATCGTCAGTGCTGCGATCACGGGAATTTTGACGATGGGCACGTTTGAAAGCCTCATTGTCATTGACATTCTTTTGATGCTGGTGCTGGTGATTACCATTATGCTGGCAGGCATTGTTCTTCGTATGCGTGAGGACGGCTGCCGACAATGGGATTGTTTCAGAATTCCTGTTGGCAACAAAGCTTTCATTGTCATGTCGCTGTCGCCGATTCTTATTGCCGTCTATGTGATCACCTCCTGCGAGACTGTGGAAATCATATCGGGCATGGCGTGTATCCTGGCAGGGATACCGTTGTACAGATTCTTTCGATACAAACAGGGATGTAAAAAGGATTAATCGCTGGCAGGTGATACTACTTCCTAAGTAAAGAAAAATCAACCGGCAGTGCTATTGCAAAGAGCAGACGGGTTAGAATAGGCTGTTATTACCAAATAAAAACGGAGGAAATGAAATGGAAAATACGAGTTTACAGAAGAAAAAAGTAAAACTGGTTCCGCTGGTTTTCATGATGTACATGTTCATATCGGGCGGAGCGTTTGGAATCGAGGATATGATAGGCTACGCAGGCCCGGGCATAACCTTTGTCATGCTGCTGGTGCTTCCCGTAGTATGGGCATATCCTTACGGGCTGATCTGTACGGAGATGGGGGCCAAGTATACGGAAGACTCTGGCATGTATGGATGGATTAAGAGAGCTCTGGGAAAATTCCCTGCTTATATGGCGGGATGGTCGATGACGCTCGCCAACTACATCGATACCGCTGTGTATATGGTACTTTCCATCGAATATCTGGATTCTGCTTTAGGTCTTGGCTTCACGTCCACGCAGAAATGGCTTACAGGGCTGGCCTTTATCGCGGTTATCTGCATCCTCAGCCTGAGGGGCGTAGAAGTTCTTGCCGCTTCTTCGCTTGTGTCGGGAATCATTCTGCTTGTTCCTTTCCTTTTGACCATAGTAATGGCGGTTCCGAAGCTTGCCTTCAATCCGCTGGAGCCGGTCTTTGCTACCGGAAATGTCGCAGAAGATGTTAATTCGGCGCTTCTCATCGGCTTCTGGCTGTTTATGGGATACGAATCTCTGCATTCCTTCAGCGATGAGGTTGAAGGCGCGGGTCCTCTTACGACAAAGGCGTTTCTCTGGGCGGTGCCTATGGCGGCGTTCCTCTATATCGTTCCGACCTTTATGGGTCTTGCTGTAACCGGAAATTGGGATCAATGGTCCGCGGAGGGTCCGATCGATTTAATTGAAATGGGAAGAATCGTTGGCGGAAACTTTTTGATGATTCTGTTCCTCGTGGCCGCCATATTTTCGAACTTGGGAATGTATGCCAACTATATGGCTTTCGGATCGCGGATTACGTTCCAGATGGCAGAAGACGGGCTTTTCTTCAAAGGGCTTGACAAGGTTCACACAAAATACGGTACGCCTTACGTTTCGATTATCGTAACCGCGATCATCACGGGCGTGCTTACGTTGGGCTCATTCTCAGAACTGATTGTAATAGACGTAATGCTTTTACTTGTATCCATTATCCTTATGATGATTTCAAGCATTGTGCTTCGTTTCAGAGAGGAAAAGGACAAGGTATGGGACTGCTTCAGCATTCCGGTTGGAAACAAGCTGTTTACGGTAATCGCGCTGCTGCCCACGGTGATTGCTGTATACGCCATAGCCACTTCCGCGGCAGAGGAACTTGCGGCCGGCGGTATATGCCTTGCAATAGGCGTGGTAATGTATTTCGTATTCCCTCTATTCAATAAGGGAAAAAACAATAATTAATGTTAAAGGAGGAAGAAAAATGAACAGAAAACACTTTATGGACTGCTGGGATTATTCTACGGAAGAGCTTTTGGACATGGTCAAGTTGATCAGGCTGTTGAAAGAGGCTGCCAAAGAGCGTTGTATTCCAAAGATCTTAGAGGGACAGTCCCTTGGAATGATCTTTAACGGAAACTCCACCCGCACAAGGATTTCTTTTGAAGTGGCGATCAACGACTTAGGCGGTCACGGGCTGTACCTTACCGGCGGCAGCCATGGGGAACTGCATCTGGGGAAGCGAGAGGCCATTAAGGACAGCGCTATTGTAATTTCCAGCATGGTAGACGGAATCGCCATGCGGTGGAGCAATACAGCGGAGATTGAGGAATTTGCAAGTCATTCAACTGTGCCTCTTTACAACGGAATGGACTATACGCGTCATCCGACCCAGACTTTGGCAGACCTGACCACCATAATTGAAAATATGCCTGCTGGCAAGACCCTTGGAGATCTTAAAGTCACGTTTATCGGCTCCGACGATATTGAAGAGTCAAGCTGTAATGATCTGGCGAGATTAATTCCAAGATTTGGCGGTCAATTTGCCATAGGATGCCCTGAGGGACATGCTTTTGATGAAACCTTTAATATAGAAAACAATCCGCCTGAAATTCGTGAGAAGACAGCTGCGAGAAGAAGGCAGGCATGCGAAGAGGGCGGCGGCTTCATCTATTCAACCCATGATCCCATCGAGGCGGTGAAAGACGCAGATTTTGTTTATACAGGATGCTTCACCTATGAGGGAATGGAAAACGAAGATGATGTTGCGTATTTCCAAAGAGTATTTCTGGACAAGGGCTTCCAGGTTTCTGAAGAGCTGCTTGCCCATTGTCCGCAGGCTAAGACTATGCATTATCTTCCCGCGCTTCGCGGCAAGGAAATGACCGATTACGCCATGGACTTTGAGGGTTCGTTACTGTGGAAGGAAGCCGAAAACCGGTTGCATACGCAGAGAGGGCTTCTGGCATATCTAATGGGTATGGAAGTGATCGATGACTTTGACGATTCGGAATGCAACGAGCTGCAGCTCGCGATCGTAAATCAGATAAAAGGAATGAAAGAAAAATATGGGACAGAGTATACCCATAAATAGGAGGAAGATAAAATGAGCTCAAATTTATTAAAATCATTACCCTATGAGGACGGATTTAAAATGCCCGCGGAGTTTTCACCGCAGGCGGCAGTATGGATCAGCTTGGCCCATCAGGGCGAAGGGTGGCACAATGGCGCTCATCCGGCACAGCACGCTCAGGTTGAACTGGCAAAGGCAATTAATGCAGCGGGTACGCATGTGAATGTAGTCGTACCCAACCGGTATTTCCCACAGGCGGAGCGTCTTTTTGAGGGAATGGACGTTTCCATATTTGAAATGACCAACGAGGACTGCTGGATGCGCGACATGGGCGCGATCTATGTAAAGAATCCCAAAACCGGCGAGATTCGAGGTGTCGACTTCAAATTCAACGCGTGGGGAGGGGAAAAACATGGCTGCTATGTAAGATACATGGAGGATGACATGATTGCGAGAAAGATGCTGCAGGTCAGCGGCCATGATCGCTACAGAACGCCCTTTGTCTTTGAGGGAGGCTCCATTACCACTGATGGCGCGGGCACAGTAATCACAACGGAAAGCTGTCTTCTAAATGAAAACAGAAATCCGGATCTTTCCAGGCAGGAAATCGAAGAAACGCTTAAGAATTATCTGGGTTTTGAAAAGGTTATATGGCTCAAGGAGGGCGTTGACTGTGAAGAGGCTGAAACCGACGGGCATATCGACGATATCTGCGCTTTCATCGGGCCGGGTGAGGTCGTGGCCTGCTATACGGATGATGAAGAGCATGAGTATTACCAGGTGTTTAAGGATTGCTATGAAGCTCTTTGCATGGCAACTGACGCGCAGGGAAGAAAGCTTAAGGTCCATAAGATACCTGCGGCCGCGCCGTTTGCCTTTACCGCAGATGAAGCATATAACCTCCTTGCGATGCAGGGAGTAGGTCAGGAAGAAGACGGATGCTGGCGTGAAGAAGGGGATTTGTGTGTTCCCAGCTACGCGAACTTCCTTATCACAAATGGTTCCATTATTTTCCCAGTCTATGGGCTGGATACGGACAAAGAGGCGGTCAGGAGAATGGAAGAAATCTGTGAGGGCAGATACACAATACGGCCTGTAAATAT
This sequence comes from uncultured Emergencia sp., assembly GCA_937997955.1. Lineage (GTDB taxonomy): Bacteria > Bacillota > Clostridia > Peptostreptococcales > Anaerovoracaceae > Senimuribacter. The sequence continues at coordinate 35,355 of CALLDR010000132.1, forward strand.
GCATGATATTGCTTTAGGCGGCGGTTCTATCCACTGTATTACGCAGCAGCAGCCGAAATAGACGAGAGCGCGCGAAGGGGCGGCTGGCTGCCGGGCAAATGAGGGAATGGCGGGCGCATGATGGCCGGGCAGATTCCGTATCCGAGGGCGTACCACATGGCCAGAGCCTCGGTTTTGTCGTCAGAACTCCGGGAACGGAGCTGGCGGTAGCCGTAATCCTTCGCCCACTGTTCTGTCATGGAAAGGAGTCGGGCAGCGATGCCCTGCCTTCTGAAGCCAGGGAGCACCTCGATGTCATCGATGTAGGCGTCCTGATATGCCTGCAGCGGGGCGGGATATTGAAGCGGATAAGCGGAAATGAAGCCGACCGGTTTGCCGTTCCATAAGGCGGCCAGGGAACAGCAGCCGTCACCGTAGTGCAGACAGCCGTATTCCTTGACCCAGCCGCCCCAGATTTCCGTGATTTGGTTTTCTATTTCGTTGTTGATCTTTTGAATTGTGATGTTAGAATCGATTGCCATCTTTGAATTGATCGTGACCTTTGGATTGCTTGTAATGTTTGACATAGGGCGCCTCCTGAATCTTTGTTGTGCCTGCACAGCTATTATATCATAGCTGAATGAGAAATGGAAAGTGCTATGACATGGCGTGGCGCGGTTGAGAGAGTTGGGCTTTTTGGACGATATGAATGAGAAAAGCCCAACCTTTTCGATATGAATTGGGTTTTTGCCCTGGATTTGCTTTGAAAAACCCAATTTCAGGAGAGCTGGACGGTCCTTTGACGCGTGATTTTGGGCTTTTTGCATGGATTTAAAGGTTTTAATCCAGTGTTTGGATTAAAACTTGGGCTTTTTGCGGAATATGAGGGGGTTTGTTCTGATATACTAAAGTTGTAATAGGTTGTTCACTTT
>CALLDR010000133.1 GCA_937997955.1 uncultured Emergencia sp.
GATACTGCTGCTGGTGCCGCAGATAGGCTTCGCCGCATTTGGATATGGCAAGATCGTCAAAGATGTAGCCGTTGTCTATTTTACTGCCGTCCGGCTTCCGCTCATCTTCCAAAAACCGCCGGAACATGCTCTGGTTCAGCGTCTTGCCAAAACGCCTCGGCCGGGTGAACAGGGTCACATTGGCGTGAACATCCAGAAAATCCTTCAGCGCTATGGTTTTATCCACGTAGTACAGGTTCATGTCTATCATTCTTTTTATATCTTCATATCCAATAGGAATCGGTTTCTTCATCTGCCTCACCTCACTATCTATAGTATAAACGCAACGAAAGCAAATCACAAGAAAAAGCTAAAACAAAAAAGTCTTTCCAAAAATGCCTTTCCTGATTTTTGCGGCGAAAGCTCAGGTTTTGCTGTAATTTGAAAACAAGTATATCGGATCAAAGGCATCAAAGCAGTCATGCTCCCCGAAATCCCGTTTCCAAAAAAGTACACTTTTTTGGATTTTTTGTTATTGCATGCTGTAATAAACCTCTTGGTCTGCAATAAAAAGGCCGGATTCCAACTTTTAATCAAGTTAAAATCCGACCCTTAAAGTAAGTATTTTAGAATTCTTTTACGATATCATCAGGAGACGTAAACGGCAGGTTCAGCTTTTCCGCTGTTTCCAGCAAAGTCAGCTTTCCATCATAGGTAGTCAGTCCGCGTCTCAGATGTTTGTCATCCTTCAGTGCCTGCTCTACGCCTTTGTTTGCGATAGCCAGTGCGAACGGCAGTGTGGCATTGGACAACGTAACGGACGCAGTCTGTGCAAAGGCTGAAGGAATGTTGTCCACGCAATAGTGCAGGATTCCTTCTTCATAGTAAACCGGCTCCTTATGATTTGTGGATCTGCAGGTCTCTACAGCACCCTCATCATCGCAGGCAACGTCAATAATCATCGCGCCCGGTTTCATCAGTTTCAGATCCTCTCTGTTGATCAGATGATCTTTTCTGGTTTTCGGCCACAGGATGCAGTTGATGACTACATCAGACACCTTCAGGCATTCTACTAAATTGTCTCTGTTGGAGAACAGGAATTCTACATTATCCGGCATGATCTCCTTTGCCTTCAGCATAGCATCATAGTTGACGTCCAACATGTTGACTCTGTTGCCGAATCCGGCCGCCAATTCACAGGCGCCCATACCGGAGTGTCCGCAGCCAATAATCGTGACTACTGGTGTCGGTGCGCCGCATACATTGGCCAGCAGTTTGCCGGTTCCTCCGTTAACGGTCTGTGCGAAATGAAGGGCCGCCAGAAAACCGCCTTTGCCCGCCAGTTCGCTCATAGGGCTCAGCAGAGGCCATTCACCTTTATCATCGGAAATGTCCTCATAGGCAATACTGGTGCACCTGCTGCCCATCAAAGCTTCTGTCTGATCTTTGTGTGCATTGGAGTGAATATACGTAAATACGATGAGATCATCTCTGAGATATTTGAATTCTTCCGGGAAAATTTCCTTTACCTTGTAGATCAGATCTACATTGTTCCAAACATCTTCTGCCTTCATCTCAATTTTCGCGCCGGCTTTGATGTAATCCTCATCTGTATAACCGCTGCCAAGACCCGCATCGTGTTCTACGATGACCTCATGGCCTTTTCTGGTCAGTTCTGCAACAGCTGACGGCACAGCGGCTACACGATATTCGCACTCTTTGATTTCCTTTGCAACTCCTATTTTCATAATCACGCCTCCCTAGTTGTAAATTAAAATGCAATTACAATGTCATACCGATAATCAGATATCCGATGCACGCAACGATGGCTGCAAGGAATGCATACGGCATCTGTGTCTTTACGTGGTCTACGTGGTCAGACCCTGCTGCCAGTGAGGATAAGATGGTTGTATCCGACAGTGGTGAGCAGTGATCTCCGAAGGTTCCTCCGCCCATGATGGCAGCAACGCTGGCGTATACTACTGGGCCAAGCTCTCCGCCGGTGATATTGAACGCAAGAGGAACAGCGATTGGAACCATGATGGCGAATACGCCCCAGGATGTTCCGGTAAAGAAAGAGACGAATGCGCAGATCAGGAAAGTCAGCACAACCAACAGAGCTGGAGTCAACCAGTTTTCCGTTACGCTGATAACATAGTCTGCAGTACCCAGTACGCCGGAAATGTGATTGATGCAGTATGCCATGGACAGAATCAGAATCGCGCTCATAACGCTCTTGATACCTTCCACTGCAGTATCCATCATCTCTTTCAGGGTAGCCATCTTCTGAATCAGCATTACAACAAACTGATAAGCGACTGCTACGACAAAAGCTTCCAGAGTCTTCGCGGATCCCAGGATGATGTAGGTTCCCAGGGTGATGCCGATGATGATAACAGCAGGCATCAGGAAGTTGAGCAGAAGATTCGGCTTGATGCCTTCTTTCGGCATGATGTTGTCCAGCTCTTTGGACAGCAGCGGCGTTGCACCGTCTGCAAACGGCTTGCCTTCCTCCATAGCTCTCTTCTCAGCCTTTCTCATCGGACCGAAATCAGGCAGAATCTTGCATGCGAACAGGCCGCAGAAGACCAAGGCGAAAATGCAGTAGAAGTTGTAAAGGGCAGCCTTTACTACGACCGCCTGTGCTGTATTGGCGTCTACGATTGCGCCCAGTCCCACCAGCAGGCCGGCTACGTAGATCGCCCATGAAGTGAACGGGATCAGGCAGCAGATCGGCGCTGATGTAGAGTCACAGATGTATGCCAGCTTTTCTCTGGATACTCTTGCTTTGTCTGTGATCGGTCTCATGACGTTTCCGACGTACAGCGGTGAAAAGTAATCAGAGAAGAAGATGAAGATGCCCAGCGCGAAGGACAGAGAAGCTGCGCCTCTGTTCTTCAGATTGTACTTTCCGATCATGTCCGCAAAAGCTTTGATCGCGCCGGACTTCTGGAAATAAGCAACCATGATTCCGATGAATACTTCGATAGCTAAAACCCAGATGAAGTCCGCATTTCCCAGGGCCTCCTGAATCAGCCCGGTAAATCCGGTGATAACGTTTTGTCCGGAGATGACAATACCGACAATGACACCAATCAGGATAGAGAGCAGTGCGTCTCTTGTCACAAATGCCAGAACCAGTGCGACCGCCGCCGGAGCTAATGATAAAATACCATATTCCATAAGTTTCCTTCCTTTCTTTCCGGGCACGTGCCCGGCAGTATTTTTACAAAATTATATATAGCAACAACCGTGCCACAAAAAACAGCAGGGAAGAATCGTTGAAATTTCAACATTCATTCCCTGCCCTTCTTCATTTTTCAGTTTATTCAAAATTTAATGGCGAAAATTCAGCGGCAATTATTTAGCTTATTCGACAATTTTTTGTCTTCACCGACGGTTTCTTTCTGTCCATAGAAGTCTACAGGTTCAGCTTTTCCATCCGATACCTCAGCGTCTGCCGCGGGAGACCAAGAATCTCGCTGGCCTTTGACTTATTTCCTCCCGCCATCTCCAGGGCCTTGACGATCAGCTTCTTTTCAACAGCGCCCAGGATTTCAGAATAGGCGATATGATCTTCCTCGGCAAATGAGTCAGCAACGCCTGCTTCCGATATCCACACGCTTTCCTGTTTTTGTTCCCTGGCAAAGATCTCCTGAATATATTTAGGCATTCTTTCCACAGTCAGCAATCCGCCTTCCTTCTGCGATGCAACCATGAATTCTATGGCGTTTTTCAATTCTCTTACGTTGCCGCCCCAGTCATAGTCTAAGAATAAGCGCCGCGCATCTTCTCTCATACCCGTCACATTCCGGTTGTATGCCTGGCTGAAATATTCTATATAATAGCGGATATACAGATCGATATCCTCCCTCCGCTGGCGCAGGGGCGGCAGAGAGATCAGTCCGCTGGAAAAGCGGTAAAACAGGTCGCTGCGAATAATCTTCTCTTCGATAGCCACAGTCGGATCAATGTTCATAGCTCCGATGACCTTCACGTTGACATGCCTGTCCGTATTGCTGCCCAAGGGGCGGAACGTTCCGTCCTGCAAAACTCTCAGCAGCTTTGACTGCACGTGATAAGGGATAGAATTCAGCTCATCCAGGAACAGGATTCCCCCATCAGCCGCCTCAAACAGCCCTTTTTTATTTTCCGCTCCTGTGTATATTCCCCGTACAGTTCCGAAAAGAATGGATTCCATCAGGTTTTCGGGGACAGCGGCGCAGTTCTGGATAATAACCTTGTTCTTAGGTACCTGGCTGTAAGAGATCATAGCCTGAGCAAAGAGTTCCTTGCCCGTGCCCGTCTCTCCATAGATCAGCACGGGATTAGGCAGTTCTGCCAGGAGCTTTGCCCGCTCGATGCTCTCCTTCATCTCATCATTGATCGTAAGAATACTGTCAAAGGTGATCAGGCCCGCCTCTTTTTTAAGGCTCAGGATGAAATCATCAAATTTCTTATTGCCGTCCAAAACATCGGCCTCATTAGTGACGTCCATGGCCAATTCAACGACGGCCACAATCTGACCCTTGCGCCGCAGCGGCAAAGCCACATTGTTGGTCAGATACCTGCGGCCCAGATAGTCGTGATACTCCTGCCGCTTGTTGACGATGACACTGCCAGTTTCCATACATCTGGCAACGTTGCTGTCTTCCCTCTTTATTTCCGGATAGATGGAAAAATAATCTTTGTTCAAAATGTCAGAAGCCGTATATTCGCTGGACATGTCGTTGATATGCTTGTCATACCTGGTGTTATACACGATTTTATAGTTGGTATCGACAATGAGAATATAGTCCAGGCTGTCGATGACCAGATTCCCCACATTCAACATTTAGATTTCCCCCTCTGTTCAAAGTATTCCAGAACATAATTGCGAAACTGCATAGCCACCGGCGACAGTGTCATGTTCCGGTTGTAAACCAGGTAAAATTCCCGTTCCAGATGAATGTCAGCCAGTTCAAAGGTTAAATAGCCGGCGTCTTCGCCGTCACCTTCCGTGACTACCTGGGAAACGATGGACACGCCTAAACCGCCGGAGACACACTGCTTAATGGCTTCCAGGCTGTTCAGTGTCGCTGCAATCTTCAGTTTTTCACCCCGTTTGCGATACGCCTTTTCCTCAAAGGTGTTCCTCGTCGCTGAACCCTCTTCGCGCCAGACAAAAGGCTCGTCCAGAAAATCCTCTCCGGCAATGCTTCCTGCTGCTTCATGCAGTGCCAAAAACTTCTCTGTCCTGGGTGTGATCAAAACGCAGGTGTCCTTGCAGAGGAGCTCACAGCCCAAACTGTTGTTTTTGTATTCTCCGGTAAAGCCCAATTCACCTTTGTTCTCCAATATGTGGTTCCAGACCATACTACTGTCTGATTGTTCCAGATAAAACCTTACCGCCGGAAATTCCTCACGGAATCGGGACATCAGGGCAGGCAGAATATACTGTCCGGGAATACTGGACGCCTGTAATTCCACAATGCCAGATACCTCTTTTCCCATTTCTCCCATAGCATAAATCGCCTTTTCCCGGGTATTGATCATGTTGATCGCATATTTGTAAAATTCTCGTCCCTGCTTTGTTGGACGTGATTCCTTTCCCAGGCGGTCTATCAGCGTCACTCCCAACTCCTTCTCCAAAGAACTGATATGGGTACTGATGGTCGGCTGAGTCAAAAATGACGCATCCGCCGCCTTGGAAAAGCTCTTGTACTTTATGACATTGATAAATGCTTCGATCTGTTTAAATTCCATGTCTGCTCCTCTCTAATGCAGGACTCTGACATCGTCGACCTTTTTCGTCACCTTCTGTCGGTCCAGATACTCCAGAATCACGATGGCGAACTTTCTGGACGCCCCAATAAGATCTCTAAATTCCGCCAGGGTGATCTGACCATTTTCTTCGATATGACGCTTCAGGCCATGGACAGCCCACTGAAAAGCATCGGCGTCGATGCTGTACTGATAATCCAATCTGACCAGCTTCCCTTCCTCAGCCAGGCTTTCGATGATATGACGGGCATTTACCTTATCCTTTTCCCGGTCCAGCACCTCGTCTACCGTCGGCATTTCAAATCTGCATGTTCGGTAATATTGGAGGAGCCGCTGCCGCATCTCTTTCATCTCCTGCGAATACTGTATCTCGAAATCATACAGAGCAGCACGCTTGTCACTGATCTTAATCAGAAGCCTTTCCTCCATATAAACCAGCATATCTTCGATCACCTTGCTGTCATCAATGCGCAGTTTCTGCCCCAGTCTTGATTTAAACTCTTCTTTGGGCATACCGGCAGAGAGCACGTTCTGCTGATGATAGTCCTGCAGCAGCGCTGTTCCGCATGCCGCGGCCTTCTGCAGGTATTCTGCATGCATTACGTATTGCTTCTTTATCAGTCTGATCCTGTCATCCTGCAAAAGCTGATGCAGCAGCTCCTTCAAGCGGCTTTCCGGCATACGCAGCCTGGCGCCGAGAAGTTCTTCTGTCAGCAGCATAGAACTGTTCTCCAAGATGACCAGTTCCAGAACTTCAATATCTGATCCCTGGTCCTTCACGGCCAGAGCCTGCAAAACATCGTCATCCCTCCTTTTATGCTTTTTCGGGCAGGCATCCAAAACTCTGCCTCCGCCGATCGTAATCATCGGGGAGTAGAATCGAATAATAAACCTGTCCTCCCGCTTTACTGCCAGGGGTTCTTCCAGCCGCAGCTGCGCATAGCAAGCATCTCCAAGAACCGCACTGTCACGATCCAGCAAAATGACTTTACCCAATACCTGCGAAGATCCACAGTAGACATGGACCCGGCTTCCATTTTTTACTTCTCTGTCCGTATCGTCAAAGAGCTCCAATTTAACGTCCAGCATCATAGAAGGAGAAACCGCACCGGTCCTCGCTAAAACCTGTCCTCGATACAACTCTTCCCTCTTTATCCCCGACAGGTTGATGGCCGTTCTCTGTCCCGCCACGGCACAGTCCACCGGCTGCCCGTGAACCTGCAGATTTCTCACCTTGCAGACACGTCCTTCAGGATAAGCTGCGATTTCATCTCCCGTATTTACCTGTCCTTCTAACAGGGTTCCCGTAACTACAGTGCCAAAACCATCCATGGTAAAAACCCTGTCTATGGGAAGCCGGAACAACGCTGGATCTTGATTTTTCAACAGTTCATCATCTATCGTTTCCGTGATCAGCTGCTTCAGCTCTTCGATGTGGTAACCGTCAAAAGCCGATACCTCTATGGACGGCGCTCCGTCCAGAAAGGTTCCTGCAGTTAATGTCCGCCCATCTTCTTTTACAAGCTCTATCCATTCCTCATCGCTGACCATATCGCGTTTAGTATATACCACGATACCCCGCCGAATTCCCAACATATTCAGAATCTGCAGGTGTTCTCGTGTCTGCGGCATAACACCTTCATCCAGTCCGATGATCAGCAGTACCAGATCGATACCGCCGATTCCAGCCAGCATGTTTTTAATAAATTTTTCGTGTCCTGGCACATCGATGATCCCTATATTGTATCCGTTGTAATGCAGATCAGCAAAACCGTTCTCAATGGTAATGCCTCTTTTTTTCTCTTCTTTCAGCCGGTCCGTATCAATGCCGGTCAGTGCTTTGATCAGACAGGTTTTTCCGTGGTCCACATGTCCGGCAGTGCCGACGATGACATTCTTCACACTCATCTTTGACCCTCCACAATGTTCCGCAGCTTATCTGCGACCATCACCTGCTCTTCCCGCGTTATCGTTCTGACATTGATCAGAACCCGGTCATGGGCAGCCCGCGTGATGACAGGCAGTTCACCTTCTCTCAGCGCTCTCTCCAAGTGCTGTGTCGATAATTCTCTATGCCGGATTCCGACAGCAAAGCCAGGCAGCGTGCTGCCTGGCGCAGAACCGCCGCCAACTTTGTCTTCACAGTTCAGCACCTTTGCATCAAATCCACATTCCAGCTTTTCTATCCGTTCTTTCAGCTCCAATGCATCCCTTCGCAGAGATCCCATCTCTCTGGTCAGCATGGAGAGAACCGGCAAATCTTTTTTCGCCTGCTCTCTGTCATGATACGTGCGGAAAGTCGCTTCCATAGCTGCCAGGGTCAGCTTATCTACCCGAAGAACTCGAGCGAGGGGGTGCTGCTTCATCCTTGTAATGTACGCCTTCTTTCCTGCGATGACGCCTCCCTGCGGTCCTCCTAAAAGCTTGTCTCCGCTGAACAGGACCACGTCTGCCCCATCGGCCAGCCCCTGCCGCACCGTCGGCTCTGAGATATCCTGACACAGATCCATCATCAGGCCGCTCCCCAGATCGTAGATGACCGGCAGACTGTACTTTTGCCCCAGTTTCACCAAATCCTTTAAAGCTGTCTCTTCCGTAAATCCGATGATCTTGTAGTTGCTGGTATGAACCTTCAGCAAAGCGCCGGTTTCCTCACTGATCGCTCGTTCATAATCACGCAGCCGGGTCTTGTTGGTAGTTCCTATCTCCCGCAGAACAGCGCCGCTTTCTTCCATAATCTCTGGGATTCTGAAAGAACCTCCAATTTCCACCAATTCTCCGCGTGACAGGATGATTTCCTTTCCCCTTCCCAGAGCCGCCAGGCACAGCATGGTGGCCGCCGCGTTGTTATTCACCACCATGGCTGCTTCCGCCCCGGTAATCTTGCAGATCAGTCCCTCTACGTGACTGTGCCGTGAACCTCGGGTCCCTGCCGCAGGGTCATATTCTAAGGTCGAATAGCTGCCTGCCACATCCACTACTGCTTTTACAGCAGCCGGAGACAGGCAGGCCCTCCCAAGGTTTGTATGCAAAACTACGCCGGTTCCATTGATGACCCGGCGTAGACTCTTTCTGGCTGAGAGAAGAATACGCACTGCTGCTTCCTCCGCGATCCAGTCATAGGTAATTTTTTCCTCCCAGTTTTCCCCTTCTCCGCACAAGATTTTCTGACGCAGTTCTTCCAGCAAAGCTCGGATCACATCGACGGCCTGGCTATGCGGGAGATTTTCCCCCGCCTTTTGGATCCTGCCGTCCTTTAACAATTCATCTACCTTGGGCAGCTTTCGCAGTAATTCACGGTCCATATCCTTCTCCTATTTTCAATTTGGCGGGAGTATGTGGGAATCGAACCCACCCAAGAGGCTCCTAACCCCTCGCACTGGTTTTGAAGACCATAGAGCACACCAGCACTCATCTACTCCCAGATTCTGTTTCAGTTTCAGAAGGGAAGCTGCAGCCTGCAGCCTCCCTTCCCATATTCCTGTTATTTCAGCAGCAGCTGAAGCGCGTCCGTAACGATTTCTCTCTGTCTGCGCTCTTCCTTTTCCGGTGGCAGCTGAGGGTTGCCCGTAGGATACGGGATCGCCTGAGCGCCGGAAATTCTGGCCGCACCGACCGTCTTGGAGATCGGCGTAACCGTACAAATATGAGCAGCAGGGATTCCTGCCTTCTCAATCTGTTTTACTATCGTTGCACCGCAACGTGTACAGGTCCCTCAGGTGCTGGTCAGGATGACCCCCTGAACACCTGCTGCAAGCAGGTCTTCAGCCATCTCCTGACCCATTCTGGTTGCATCGGCAACAGAAGTCGAGTTTCCTGTAGTGGTCAGCAGATACGGATAGACCTCTCCGATGACCTTTTCCTTCTCTAATTTTTTCAGCACACTGTATGGAGCTACACGGTTCGGATTTTCATTGGCGTAAACCGGGTCAAAGCCAGCGTGAACGGACTCAAACTGGCCCTGCGGCAATTCATCCAGACCTTCAAGATCATATTTTTTCCAGAACTTGGCTGTAGCGGCAAACATATGGTCCGGGTTGCCCATAGGCACAATGCCTCCTGTAGTACACAGGGCGATCTTCGCATGCTCCAAATCCTGCAGAGGAGCTGACGGCGTTACCTTCTCGTATACGGAAATCTCCAGTTCGGTTTCATATGGCTCGCCTTTCAGCTTCTTTACCAACATATCTACAGCTCTTTCTGCGCCGTTCTTCTCGTGGAATACATTGACACGCTGTCCCTTCGGATAGTAATGCTCCTGTTTCGGTGTGCCCAGCTTTTCTCCCGCGATCAGCTTATTGACAAAGCCTGTGATCAGCGGCACTGCTTTTCTGATGGTTGCAGCGGATTTCCCCACCTCCATGATATAGCAGTCAGCTTTGTACATCTCTACGCCAGGATTCTCCCAGTACAGGCCAGTTACGGAAGGAATACCGTAGGTTCCCTGGACGAATTTGCAGACTTCACAGCAGGCGATACCAAATCTTCCTGCGTTGAAGGCCGGTCCAGCTATGAGGATATCCGGCTTGAAGGCTTCCACCTGCTCTTTTACGAATTCCTTGCACACTTCCATGTTCTCTACGAAGTAGTTGTCGCCGCACACGATGGTTGCGACGATCTCACCGCCTACGATCTTTGGCGCAAAGGCGTTTGCGTTGCCGCGGGCGCCTTCTTCGACGAAAGGTTCTGTATAGGCGAACTCTTCTCCACCGATCTGTCCGAAGAACTGGTTGGTGTAAAATAAGATTCTCTTCATCTAAGACTCCTTTCTTTAAATGGTGATTGCGCCCAGCTTGGTGTTCCCCTGCAGGTTATGGCTTCCCATAATGCCGTGGATTTCCAGCAGCAGGCGGCCGTCTTCCTGGATCGAAGTTACGTTTCCTCCGCAGACTCGTTCTACTTCCTTCAGGTTGCCGATGGTCTTCTCCATGGCCGGGAGCATAACCGTAGCGTTGGAGTTTCCAGTAGATACGATGGCGTTGGCATCCTGAACGCTGTCCGGCAGAGATTCACTCATGCCGTCTACGCCAGCGTCCTCGTTAGTAATGATGACCGTCTTGATGCCGGCCTTTTCCAGCTCTTCGCATACGATCATCAGATCTGTCGTCGGATTTCCAAATCCCTCCTGAGAAATGATGACGCCGTCCGCGCCCAGCATCTTGACCTGGCGCACCGTCAGCATCCGGTCTCTGAATTTTTCCTTTAATGTCGTCATCAGCGGATTGAGTACGATACCCATGAAATTGATTTCTTTGCCGTGCTTCTCAAAGAGTTCCTTGATGACCGCATTGTTCTGATGCATATACGTCGTGGTCTTGGAGCCCGGAGATACGCAGTTTCCGGAAATGATGGCGCCGTCCATAACCTCCAGCGGTGTAATCATGGTAGGCACCATGACCTTAGCGTCTCTGCCATAGAAATAGGTATCATGGAGCAGTCCCTGAGCCATGCAGTTGTAGACATAGACCACCTTCGGCAGCTCCGGGTACTCCATATATTTCTCACCGATGGATTTCCACTCGTAAGCTTCACTGACGTAATCTTCACAATCAAAGGCGAGCTTGGCGACGTGCTGCGCCACCTTGATCCCTGCCAGACGAACCACAACCTCATGGTCATGCTGATCTATATAATCCTGTTTTTCGATGATCATGACCAAATGGCAGAGCTGGGAATAAATCGTATATTCCGTTCCCGGCCCCATCATGTCGATGACGCCTTCCTGGAACCCTACGATAGGCCCCGTGGAAGTAACTGCACAGCCGGACAAGGCATAAGTAATGCCGTTTCCCGCTTCTGCCATATCTTCTCTGAACAGTCCAGGGAAGACCTCGCCGCCCTCCAGCTTGGCCCGAGGTTCGATCACGTCCTTTACAGGTACGATGCGGACCGACTCGCCCGGTCTTGCAATATCAAAAGAGACGCTTTTTACCCTGCTGTCTTCCAGAACCAGCTCTTCCAGTTCCTTTGGATCAACATAGAGGCATCCGTCGATGATCTTGCTCTCACTGTCGAAGCGGATATCCTGAATGGCGACTTTTCTAAGTTCCAAATTCATATGCGCTTTTCCTTTCTATTGTTTTGATGGTGATACTTGTTCATGCACATGGGTTTGTTATAATATATAGCAATTTCTGTGCCAAACGGCCTGCCATTCTTTTGAGGCCGCAAAGATTGAAAAACCAACGTTACCATGCAGGCATACTGAAGAAGCGCCAATATACGCGACGAAAATCTGTCGCAAGTTCGGCAGGTTTCTGGCGGTTTTTCGCCGATATCCTTATTCTTTGTCTTCAATGCCCAGCTTATCCATTTTATATTTTAGCGTTTGCCGTGGGATTCCAAGAATTTCCCCGGCCTTTGTCTTATTTCCGCGTGTTCTCGCCAGGATTTTCAGAATCAGGCTTCTCTCCACCTGTTCCACCGCGCTTCGCAAATCATAGTTCTCCCCATCGAAATCCAAAACGATATTGTCATCCATCTGATCCAGCCGCTTTTTCTCATTTTCAAAGCCTTTTGTCCGGCTCAGCTTACTGTGCAGATAAATCGGTATCTGGTTAAACTGCAGGATCTCCTCCCGGGACATACTGACCATAGATTCAATGACGTGCTTCAGTTCTCTCACATTTCCCTCCCACTCGTAGGACAGGAAAAAATCTCTCAGTTTTTCGCTGATGCCCTGCACATTTTTCCCATAGAGCTTATTAAAATCATCGATATAATTGTCGATCAGGTATTCAATATCGTCAGGGCGCTTGCGAAGAGGCGGCAGATAGATCATGCTGCTGGACATGCGGTAAAACAGGTCCTTGCGAAGGATGTTCTTCTCTATGGCCTCCATAGGGTCTACATTCATGGCGGCAATAATCTTCACATCTACGTGTTTCTCCCTGTTGGCTCCGATCGGACGAAAGGTTCCTTCCTGCACGACCCGCAGCAGTTTTCCCTGCACGTGATAAGGGAGCGCATTGAGCTCGTCCAGAAAAAAGATGCCTCCATCAGCCTCTTCAAAAAGCCCTTTTTTATTCTCCGCGCCTGTGTAGGATCCTTTGGTCGTGCCGAAGAGAATAGATTCAATCAGGTTCTCCGGCACTGCCGCGCAGTTCTGCACCACGATTTTCTGTTTTGGCCCCGCGGCGTAGTTGATCATCGCCTGCGCAAACAGTTCCTTTCCTGTGCCGGTTTCTCCGTAGATCAGCGTCGGATTCTGGTTCATGGAAAACACCTTAGCCTGTTCTATGGCGTCCAGCATGTCGGCATTGAGGGTCAGAATGTCATCAAAGGACAGTCGGCTGTTGTTCTCCCTGTTGGGATGAAAACCGTTATCCCGGGACAGAGATTTCAAATAACGTTCTTTCTCCTCTAAATGGCTTACATTGGTCAGATCCTTGGTCAATTCCACTACCCCGGCGATCTTTCCTTCTCTGAAGATTGGAAACGTCAGATTCTGTGTCACATAGACTTTCCCATTGATGTCCGTAAACTCCTGTTCATCCTGAAAGATCATCTCGCCTGTAGACATAGTCCTCGCAATAGAGCTGTTGTTCTTTCCCAGGGAAGGGTACATCTCAAAGAGGTTCTTATACGGTTTCTTCTCCGGGTCGTTCCCCATTTTTACATCAAACCTGGAATTATAGACGATTTCAAAATCCTTATTCACAACCAGGATGTAGTCCGCATTTCTAAACATCAATTCTTCCTTTATCTGCATTTTTCTACCTCCTGTATTCTTCGATTCCGCTTTTCAGCAGCCACAGATCTATCAGCTGCAGATCTGGAAGTAAACTGTCGTCATACTTCTTCCGAAATCCCGCTCCTAAAAATTTGCTGGTTTCTGCGATGCTCTCTTCTATGATCTGCACGCTGGTCAGATCTGTCTCTCCGCCGCCTTCCGTCAAAAGCACCGACTTGTAAGGCGTTTCATGAGGTTTTATTCTTCCCATCATGGGATGCATGACAAGTACGCTGCCCAGATGGATCCTGTCTCTGGCTCTTCTCAGGATCGCTTCCTGGTCTGCGTCCTCTTGAAAGTCTACCGTCTCCGCATTACAATATTCAATATGCACCGCCGGATTATTCGTTATAATCAATACTTTCATGCATTTCCTCCTTCCTTTCGACAATTTTTTGTCGTATTCAACAAATTTTTCTCGCAATTTTGCATCGTTTCTTGTTTTTTGCTTTTAAAAAATGTATAATTCAACCATACCTGTTCTATAGGAGGTGACATCTATGTCAGATAAAAAACTCACGTCTATGACACAGCACGGCGGCTGAGCTGCCAAAGTAGAGCCTGATGCTCTGGCACAAGTTTTGTGTCATTTGCCTAAATTCAATGATCCTGATCTGCTGGTAGGCTTTGAGACCAGCGATGATGCCGCAGTCTACAGAATCGACGCGCACACTGCACTGATTCAGACGGTGGATATTTTTCCTCCTGTTGTAGATGATCCCTTCCATTACGGACAAATCGCCGCGGCCAATTCTCTCAGCGATGTTTATGCTATGGGCGGCAAACCTAAGCTTGCCATGAACATTCTCTGCATACCTGAGGATATGGACCACGAAATTGTCGCAGAGATCATGCGGGGCGGTTACACAAAGGTGAAAGAAGCCGAAGCGGTCATCTGCGGCGGCCATACCATCAAAGACAGCGAGCCAAAATATGGTCTCTGTGTCAGCGGCTTTATTCATCCTGAGCAGATATTAAGAAACGCCAATGCCCAGGCCGGAGATGTTCTGATCCTTACCAAAGCACTTGGAACAGGCATCCTCAATACGGCGATGAAAGCAGATCTTCTCTGCCCGCAGACCCAGTCAGTTTTGACCGACACCATGACGAGGCTGAACAAAACAGCTGCGCAAACGGCCTCCCGCTATCCTGTCAACAGCTGTACAGATATCACCGGTTTTGGACTGGCCGGACACGCTTATGAAATGGCTTCCGGCAGCGGCAAGTCCCTCGTCATCGAAAGCAGCCGTCTTCCTTTTCTGCCGCAGGCACTGGAAATGGCTGAAATGGGAATCGTCCCTAAGGGCGCCTACAATAACCGCGCCTGGCTGGGCTGCTCTGTCACTTTTCATTCACAGGTGTCTCCTGCGGTCACCGATATCCTCTTTGATCCGCAGACTTCAGGAGGGCTTCTCTTCTCCATTCCAGAGAAAGACGGGATTCGTCTGGCGCGGCAGCTCAGCGATGTCCTGCCAACCGCAGATATTATCGGATACGTAGAAGAATTTTCCGGCACTCCGCTCATCGTGAAGTAATAACCGGTCATCGCAAAGCGATAGTCGAAGAGCGGCGGCTGAAAAAAGAAAAGGGGCCTCGCTTAGATGGCAAAACATCACAGGCGGAGCTCCTTTTTTACTGATGCGTCTAATACATATTTACTTCACCCAGGGCGATGGCCGCATATCCGAGCATCGACACGAAGTCGAAAACCGGTAAGCCTACGGTTTCACTGATCTTCTTTGCAAACGGAGGCAAATCAGTACATTCCAGCACGATGGCCCCAATAGACGGTTCCTGCTTCACAGCCTCTTCTGCCGTATGCAGAATCTCCTGTTCAACGGCGTCTACATCGAACCGCTGATCCGGCGAATCAAAGATTTTACTCCATTCCTTTGCGTCCTCAAGTCCAAAGACTTTTACGTGGATATCTTCTGTAATGCCGCACGCTTCAAAGTGTTCTTTTGTCAAAGATTCTTTATTCGCCGTAATAACTGCCACCGTTTTTTCTCTGCCGATCAAATTCTGCACAAAAGGCACCTGCAGCAGGGAAGAAGTCAGAACTGGCACATCCAAAGCGTCTGCCAGCGCTTTTTGAAAAATGGCGTTAAATCCGCAGCTGGTAGAAATCGCTTTGATTCCGTCCTTTTCCACAAGTCCTTTAGAAATTTCGATCATATCGGCCAACAGCTGCTGGCTGGGATGTGTAATAACCGTTTCCACACAGGCGCCCGGCACTTCCACTAATTTTACCGGAAAAGGGAAAGTCTCTGGATTCGTGCTGTTCCCCGGCATTGCCTCCAGCTGCATCAGGCCCTCCGGCACCAATCCCTGTTCCCATCTCAAAATTGCAATTTTTGCTTTCTTTTCCATCTTCTGTTTCCTCCGTCATCTCGATAATAGATCTTCTCTCGCTTTCAGAGCGTTCATCATATGAGCGATCCCAAAGATTCCCGTCAGTATCAGCGCATACAAATTGCAAAGCCATATGGAAAGGAGACCGAAATACGCGATGCTGCATACCGCGAAAGGAACGGGAATCTTCAAAAACGTTTTAGTATAAAAATCCGGATAGTGGCATCCGCCTACAAAATATCTCACCCACAGACCATAATACACCAACAAGACCACGCCGGCAGCCACAGCAAACCCGTCGCTGAATCTCGGCATCCTGACTCCAATCAGTAAAATGACCAAAATCATGCGTGAAACCACTTCCATCAGGCAGACACCCGCACCACAGCTAGCCACATCGTCGGGCCGGTCATGCTGTTCCTTCCTCGCAAATACAAGATTCGGCGCTACAAGCAGCAGCATTGCAATCAAGCCGTGCAGCGAAAAAAGTTTCATTTCTGAAAACGCAAAAAACATCACCAACGCAATCACCTCTCAGCTCAGGTTTTGTTCAAAAATTCTGCCGTTTTTTGACGAATTAATGGTTATTTTTAATTTACCATCGCATATTTGAACCGTCAAATTGATTATTTCAATGCCACCGCCAGAAATTATGCCTTTATTCATCCTGCGGCGCATCTTATAATGAAATAAATTTATGTTCTTCAGGAGGTCTAGTCATGCCAAACAATCCCAGCATCTTCAACGATGTTCTTTCTCCGATCACACCCGGTCCATCCAGTTCCAATACATGCGGCCCACATCGCATCGCGTCTCTATGCCGCCAGCTTCTCGACGAACCGCCCCGCAGTCTGACGATCCAAATGTGTCGGACAGGCGGCTACCCCGATACATTTTACAGCATGCAGAGCGACCTCGCATTCATCGCAGGCCTTCTCGGCAAAGATTTGCTCGCTTATGATCTGTTGCGAGCCTATACAGATGCGGAAGCAGCGGACCTGCAGCTGTCGTTCCAATTTGTGGATGACCTCCCGGAACAGCCTTCTGAACTGGCCCGTCTGATCGTTACAAGCCGTACCCGTCAGCTGGATGTAATCGGCGTGTCTCTGGGCGGTGGAGAGATCGAAATCACTGAAATCAACGGCCAAAAAGTCCTCTTAGACGGAAAGCGGCACTGTACAGCCGTCTTTTACCGCGATGGCAGGATTACTGTCACATCCCAAGAAGCGGCCCCGCCTCGGCCGTCTGACAGCTGTGATCAAACAGATATCCTCTGGCAAAGCACCGTGTCCCCGGTGTTTCCGTTTTCTCAGCCGTTGAAAAAAGAAAGTGGGGTTCCTTTTTCAACGGCCGCCGAAATGCTGCAGTACGCCAGCGACAGCGGCCTGCCTCTTTGGAAGCTGGCACTTCTCTATGAATCCGCCGTCACAGGCAGCGACGAAAAGGCACTGTTCGATTACGCTGAGAGGATCTACGATCTTTCTCTGGTGTCCATGGAGCGCGGCCGTGAGGAAGGCATTCACTTCGAGGGCGTGACCGACGCCAAAGCGCCGCTCTACCAGCAGGCCCTGGAAGAAGGGCGTTTAATTCCTTTGGGCGCCGCGGACTACGGCTGTCTGGACGCTATGGCGATCATGGAGTACAGCAACAGCCACGGAACGATTGTCTGCATGCCTACAGGCGGAGCGTCCGGTATCATTCCCGCTGCGATCCGTCATGTGGGCACGGCGCTGGGAAGTTCCAAGGAGGATCTGATCCGCGCGCTGCTGACAGCCGGCCTCATCGGCGTCTTCTATTATCCTACCCATTATACCGGCGCGCTGGGCTGCCAGGCCGAGATTGGCATCGCCATCTCCATGGCGGCTGCCGGTCTGGTTTCTTTGCTGGACGAAGATGCAGCAACCATAGAAAAGGCCGCCTCTCTCGGCGGCCAAAGTGTTATGGGTATGATCTGCAATCCTGTCGAGGGCTACGTTCAAGTTCCCTGCATCCTGCGCAATATGGCGGCAGTGCCCACGGCAATCACCTGCGCCAACGCGGCGATCGCCGGATTGGATTCGCTCATCCCTCTGGACAACGTTGCCGAATTGATGCTGAATGTAGGCCAGAGGCTCCGTCCATGCAATCAGGCCGGCTGCTATTACCGGAAATAACAACCGGGGGGGTGGAAAGCGTACAGCCTAATACATCTCTCTGTAGTAGTATCCGCCGGCCGTAATGCCAAAACGCGCCACCGCTTCCCGGACAGCCGCCTCATCCGCTTTGGCGCAGATCCAGCAAAGGCCGCAGCTTGCGGTAATAGACCGGGGTACCGGCACGATTCTTCCCGGAACCCCCTCCTGGCTGCAATACCGCTCCATGGCCATGGCATCTGTCGTCGACTGAAAGGTCACCACCAGTTTTTCTTCCTTCTGTCTCATCACACACCTACGGCTTTACGATCTTTCCCGCGCCGTCCAGCTTTTCTACGATGGTATACATGTTGGTGACAGTTCCCACCTGTATCTTTTCTCCCAGGTCAAAGAAATTGGCACAGGTCCCGCAGGTCAGGATCTCCGTTCCCCGTTCTTCCAGCTCGCGCAGATCCGCCAGAGACGCCGAACCCTCCGCCGTCAGCTTGGCACCGCTGTTGTAGAAAATGCAGCATTCCGGCGGCTGTGGAAGCTGGCTGACCGCATAAATGAAGCCTTTGATCAGCGTGCGCCCCAGCTCGTCGCTGCCGCTTCCCATGGTATCTGAATCAAAGACATACACCGTACCGAACATCGGGCCGCAGCCGCAGTCCGCTGCCGGTGCAGCGCTGGCTTCTTCTCCAGCCTGTCCACGGCCTTCCACCGCGATGGTTACGATGAAATGTCCTTCATTTTCCTGCGCGAATTCCGCCGAAGCCCCTTCGCTGGCAGCCAGCTTCAGCAGATTCTCCTTGGCGACCGCGTTATCTACGTGTACCTCTACAATCCCTTCTCCGTTTAACTTTCCGATGGCCTTCTTGGCTTCTACCACAGGAATCGGGCATTGTTTACCCATGGCGTCTACAATCTTCTTTTCCATTTTTTCCTCCTTTATATCAGCTTTTATCAGCCTTTTACTATCTCTTTGATCGCCTGCACCGCCCTATCCACATCCTCCAGAGGCGTCCGATGGCCAAAGGCGAAACGTACCGTTCCCTGCGGATAGGTTCCCAGGCTTTGATGTGCCAGCGGCGCACAATGCAGACCGCAGCGAGTCATGATGCCGTACTCCTCATCCAGAAGGCAGGCCATTTCTGCGTTGTCTATGGTCTGGAAATCCAGCGATACGATCCCCACACTGCTTGCCGTACCCGGCAGGCCCAAAACATTTACGGCATCGCCCAGCGGTTCTAAACCTGCCAAAAAGCGGCGGGCACAGGCCTGTTCCTTCTGATAGATTTCCTTTATACCTGTTGACGCGATGTAATCCAACGCCGCGCGCAGGCCGATGATGCCCGGCAGATTCAGCGTCCCCGCCTCAAGCTTATCCGGCAGGAAGTCCGGCATGGCCAGCAGATGGGACACGCTTCCGGTCCCGCCGTCGATCACAGGGGAAATCCGATCTGCCATCTCATCGGTCAGCAGCAGCGCTCCAATCCCCTGGGGACCCAGCAGTCCCTTATGACCCGTCACACACAGCGCTGACAGATGAAATTGTTCAAAATCAATAGGTATGACGCCGGCGCTCTGTGCCGCATCCAATACGAAAGGAACACCTCTTTCATGACAAATCGCGCCGACAGATTTCGCGTCCAGTATGGTCCCGCAGACATTAGACGCGTGACTCATGACTGCCAGCCGGGTATTGGGTCGGAACAGGCCGCAAAACGCGTCAAGATCTAATATTCCCTCTTTGCTGCAGGGAGCCACAGAGACCTCTGCTCCCAGGGCCTTCATGGATTCACAAGGACGCGCCACGGCGTTATGTTCCATGGCGGAAATAATCACATGGTCCCCACGACGCAAAAAACCTTTGATGATATAATTCAGGCTGTAAGTTACGCTGGGCGTGAAAACCACATTGTTTGCCTGATGGAATCCAAACATATCTCCTAGCATAACTCTGGTCTCATAGATCTTCGCCCCCAGATCGTAGGCAGTCTCATATCCGCCCCGCCCTACGTTACAGCCGACCTCCGTGATGAATTCCGCCATAGCCTCTCCCACGCCAGGCGCTTTGGGAAAGGACGTGCTTCCATTGTCCAAATAGATCTTTCTCATTTGCCAGCCTTTCTACAGCATCTCAACAAAGGCTGCGATTCTGGTCCGCAGCTGCTCTGTGTCTGTGGTTGAGTAATCTGTTTCGATATAGGTGTACGGAATCTGCTTTTTCTCACAGACGAATCGTCTGATGCCGTAGGACTCCACGCTGTAAGTGTGGCATGCCTGCAGAACCACTTCCACAACCCCGTCGATGTGATATTCGTCGATCATCTGGTTCAGCAGGTCGTACCGGTTGGTATTCGGTGACATGCAGGAGCATCCGATATTGAGATATCTTCTGGCGATGGCCTCATAGATATCCTCCGCATCCTCGTCCACCAGCTCGTGAATGGACTTTGCTCCGCCGCAGTTTTCCAGGGCGACCACGTTGGCGCCGGCCTCTTCCAGACAGGACAGGATCTTCCCGGCCACGCCGCCGATCGGACTTCCCGTGATCAGGATTCTCGGTCCCTTCTTCACCCGCTCTGTTCTCGCCGCCACAGACGCGGTGATCTGCTTCACCTCCTCGATCAGCGCCTCCTTGTCAAACCGGAAGGTCGCGCCGTTCAGTACGCTGAACATCTCCTGTCCCGTCATCGGCGGCGGATCCATCTTCATGGTTTCATAGAACCCGGTCAGGGCCTTCCGCTCCTCGTTCTTCAGATGGACCGCCTGGCGCAGCTTTTCTTCTGTAATTTCCACGCCAAACCGCTCCTCTATGACATCCTTCAGCCGGTACAGCTCTTCCTTCCACAGCTTCAGTCCCTTTTCGCTCTGGGTGTTGGGCAGCTCCATAACGTGAACCGGCTTGATCTCGCCCAGAAACTCGTACATCTTTTTCTTCCCATCGCAGGTGGTCTCTCCGATGATCAGATCCGAGAAATAGAAGTACGGACATTTATCTGTCTTCGCGAAACCATAGCTGGATTTGATCAGAGGGCACAGGTTCCTCGGCAGAACCTCCTCCGCATCTGGAATGGTCTCATCTGAGACAGAGCACAGGCTCACTGTGGCCGCGCCTGCAGCCACAGCAAATTCCTGCGGCAAATACGTACAGAAGGTTCCGATCAGCGGAATTCCCTTCTTCTTCAGCTCCATGGCCGCCAGAAAAGAATTTTTTCTCTGCTCTCCGAACTCATCAAACACCTTCGGCAATTCATCTACTAGTTTCATGTTGTTCCTCCTCATCATATTTCCTTATGATACTTCTCGTAACCGATCAAAGCTGCGCCCAGCGCGCCGGCATAACGACCGTCCCTGCTGGCCAGCACAGGCTGCTTCAGCTTTTCCGACAGCCGCTCCACGAAAAAGGGCTGATCGCTGAGGCCGCCGGTCATACAGTAGCCCCCGCTGCCGGCAGTCATTCTGCCGCACTGGCTTTTTACCTTCTCTGCGATGGAATCTACAATGCCGCAGGCGATATCCTCCTTGGCTGCGCCCTTTCCCATGAGTCCGATGACCTCCGACTCCGCAAAGACCGCGCACATAGAATTGATCGGCGTCAGGGTTCCTTTGGCCGCCAGCTGGTACAGCTGTTCCGTGGACACGCCCAGAGACCCCGCCATGACCTCCAGAAACCGTCCGGTTCCCGCCGCGCATTTGTCGTTCATGAGAAAATCCTTTACCGTTCCGTTTTCCATGGCGATGACCTTGGTATCCTGTCCACCGATATCGATGATCCTGAAGCTGCCTTTGCCAAAGAGCCAGGCCGCCCCTTTGCCGTGACAGGTGATCTCCGTTACGGCCCGGTCAGCAAAGGCGACGCTGCCCCGTCCATAGCCGGTAGCTGTGCAGTACATCTGCGCCGTATCCACCTTGGACGCTTTCAACAGCTCCCATATTCGCCCCGCCGTCTCCACGCTGTTCCAGCCTGAAGGCAGCACCTCCATCAGCGCGGGCCGCCCGGCTTCGTCCAGGACCGCCACCTTCGCGTACGTCGATCCAATATCAATTCCAACAAAGTCCACTGTCCTCATCCCTTCCTTTCTGTATCAAAACGCATGCAGTCCGTGAACAGTCTCTCATAGCCCTCCCGCTGAGAAAGCTCCACATATTCGATGGAAGAAGAAAGCGTTTCCAGCTCCTCTTTCACCCTGCGTGACATCAGCGCCATATACGCCCCGGCCTTGGACGCGTTCCCCACATAGGAGATTCTGGATTCCACCTCCCGCGGCAGGATCCCGGCTCCAACCAGGCTTTTGGCAGGCAGATGGGCGCCGAACTGACCTGCCACGAGAACGCCGTCCAGATCCCCCATCTCCATGCCCTGGCTGTGCAGCAGGGTGTAAAACCCCGACAGGATTGCGCCCTTTGCCAGCTGGACCTGCCGCACGTCGCTCTGCGTGACCCGCAGCGCCGGCGACTCCGAAAGAATGAAATACCGTTTCTTTCCGTCCTGACCCAGCAGGGTCTTACGTGGGTCCCCTTCCGCCAGAGATTCCCTCCGCAAAAAGACACCACTCGCCTTCACCAGTCCTTTGTCCACCAGTTCACGGACGGCGGCCAGAATGCCGCTTCCGCAAAGTCCGGACGGCGGCTTGTCTCCGATGACCGAAAGCCTTACGCCTCCCTCCGTGATCTCCACATCTTCTATGGCTCCATCGGCGGCCCGCATTCCGGCGGAGATGTTCATGCCTTCCAGGGCCGGTCCGGCTGCGCAGGAACAGCTGGAAAGGCTGCCCTCCTTCGACAGGACAATTTCGCCGTTGGTGCCGATATCGATAAACAGGAGGTTCTCCTTCCGTTGCCGCAGGCCGCATACATAAGCGCCAGCCACAATGTCCGCGCCGATATAAGCAGAAACAGAAGGCAGACAGTACAGTCTGGCCTGCTCCGCCGCTTCCAGCCCAATGGACGCCGCCGGTAATACCTTTGACGAAGTGAAGGACGGCAGGAACGGCGCCTGGCCGATGGACCTGGCATCCACGCCCAGCAGCATGTGCAGCATGGTCGTATTGGCGGCAACCGCGATCTCGTAGACAGACCGCCTGGAGATCCCGGCTTTCGCGCATACCTCCTCCAGCATCTCATTGATGGAGCAGACAATAACGCGCTGCAGAGCCCGCGCTCCATCTTCCGGATGCTCTATTTCGTAGGTGATGCGTGTCAACACGTCCAGACCATACAGCTTCTGGGCATTGATCCGGGCGGCGCTCGCCACTTCTCTGCCGCTTAGAAGATCCGTCAGGGACAGTACCACCGTGGTTGTTCCAATATCCAGAGCGGCGCCGTACATCAGATCCGTCGTATCCCCCTCCTCGCGGGAGAGCAGCGTATCCTCATAGTAGACAGACGTCATGCCTCTTCCCGGTGAAAACTGCTTGCGGACAGAAGGTTCATAGGCAAAGTCCGGCATGAAACCGGATTCCAGCACGCGATGGATGCCTTCCCTGCGCAGCAGTTCCACCGTCATATCCCGATCTGCCGAAAGCAAGCATGCCAATCTGACCCCATCCTCCAATTCCGCTTCTCCTAACAGACGCCGCTCCGTTTCAGCAGCCGGCGGCAAAGAGCAGCCGCTGATTCGTACACGGCATTTCCCACAGGTGCCTTTGCCATTACAGGCATTGTCGACATGCATACCCGCGTGCAGCAACGCTTCCATCAGATTGGAACCTTCCCGGCAGAGGATTCTCCTGCCGCTTCCCTTTTCCGTAATTTCAATCATCTATCTTCTCCTGCACGCTGCGGCACATGGCCTGTATGTTGGCTATAGGCGACCTCATTCCGAGGCCACAGGCGGGCGAGAGTATATCCGCTCCGTTTTTTATGCATCCTCTTGCCAACTGCCCTACTTTTTCCGGCGCTGCAAACTCCAAGGCATAAGTACTGACATTTCCCATCAGGATCCTTCTGCTCAGGTTGGCTCTCGCCTCTCTCATGGGGACGACAGAATCAAAACTGAGCGCCTGGCTTCGGATCAAATCCACCTGCTCATAGACCTGTTTCATCTGCCCACAGATGTGAACGATGGTTCCCCCTACGATATCAGAGATACCCTCGAGCAGTTGATTCAAGTACCTCACCGCATACTGCTCGAAAAGCTTTGGTCCCAAAATCTCCCCTGTACCGCTGGGGTCGGAAATCGCAATCACATCAGCGCCGGCTTCAGCCTGAGCTCTGGCAAATCGGATCAGCTGTTCCGTGACGAATTGGAGCAGCTGATGGGCGGCATCGGGATTCCTTCTCATCTCCCTATACAGTGTTGTCGGCTCCAATACTGACCCTGCCGTACTG
Organism: uncultured Emergencia sp.; assembly: GCA_937997955.1. GTDB lineage: Bacteria > Bacillota > Clostridia > Peptostreptococcales > Anaerovoracaceae > Senimuribacter. The sequence goes on from CALLDR010000133.1 coordinate 24,277, forward strand.
ATGGGACCTGTAAGATTTCCGATGATCGGAACCTTCGAAGATGCGTCCGCCTTCAGAATACTGATGGCGTCCAGCACGATCCTGCTTCTCCCCTCTTCCAGAGAAACCGGTGACAGACTTGTCCACTCCTCCGCAGACTGGATCGCATAACCGGTCACATGGGGTTCATATACATCGCTGCCCAGATCCACTTCGGACCCCATCTCCTCTGCTTCCACGGTCATACAGAAGGGGACTCCATAATTCTCAAAACAGCCCTGATTCAGAACAGCCTTTGCCAGGCCTGCCATAGCAGCCGCATCCGTATGCGCTTCAGGAAGGAACAAACCACACTCTCTCATCAGGTCCTGGGTGATCATATTCATCATGCCCCCAGGACAAATGCAGGGAGGCCGGTCAACAGCCTCCCCTGACAGAACACGATGCAGTCTTTCCTTACAATTCATTTTTTCCATTTCAACCTTCTCCTTACAGCAGCCGAAGACCTTTTATCTTTCTGTTTTCCAGCATATATCGGGTATTCCGAATGCACATTTGGCCGACAAATCTGGTTTTGCCGGCGGCTTCTTCACATCCCTGCGCGTATGTCATCGCTCCCGAGAGGGATATGTCCTCCCACTCCGCCTTTTCAATGCCCAGCAGAGCAAAGGCGGTTTTCGGACAAAGCAGGACCAGTACGTCTTCTGGTAATGCCGCTTCCAGCTTCTTCATCAGGGGATATGTGAAAACCTCCGCCATCCAGGCTCCATGCTTTGGTCCCAGAATATTGACGCCGCCAGCAGAATCCGCGTAACTGATCAGCTTTACCCCCGCCCCTGCCGCTTCCACAGCAAAGGCGAAAATATTCTCTTCCATTTTCCTTAAAATCCGTTCCATGGCTTCCGGCGCTTTCCTCATCAAAGGAAAAAGATCTTTCCCATCCATAAGACTGTTGAGAATGGTAAAAGGGCCTGAAATATCCAACACGACCGTTTCGCCCTGAGAACAGAGATTTTTGCACGCTGTCAGAACCTGCGCGATCCGCCCTTCAGAGAAGTCTATGTCCGGCAGCTCCAGGACATCCTGCCAGGTCCTGCACACGGGCGCCCCCGCTCTTGGACCGGTGCGCCCGTCGCCCATGCGGATCTTTCCTCCCATCGCCTCCGCTTCTACCGTATGACAGAAGGGCAGTTCACAAAATGTGCTGCCCTCCTGTCTTTTGATCTCACGCGCCAGAACTTCCATAGTCTCACTATGCAGATAAGCATCCGGGAAGGACAAATTCAGCCGTTCCGTAACCTCAGGTGAAATACCTGCCGCATTATCATAAGTACAGGAAAAATCGACAATCTTTTTCATCTGGCGTCCTTCCTTTCATCAGTTATTGATCGTCCAATGAAGGATTCTGGCCTTCAGCAGATCGAACAAATACAGAATGATGACCAGAATAGCCGCCATGAACAGGAAACCTACCGCCACCAAATCAAACCTTCCAAAGTCCGAATAGTATTGGATGAAGAATCCCATGCCAGAGTCAGTTCCGAACATTTCCGCTACTGCCAGCAGCATGAAAGCAAACTTCAATGCAATAGTACAGCCGGTGAGAATACCAGGCGCCGCACCCGGCAGAATGATCTTAAACAGCTTCTCCATGGCCGGAATCTCCAGCGTCTCCGCAGTCTCCAGATATCGTTTGTCTATGGTCATAACTGCACTGATAGTCGTTCCCAAAATCAGCCAGAAGCATCCCAGAAAAATGATAAAAATGGACGCGATCTTAAAAGACGGCAGAATGTTGATCGCATAAGGCGTCAGCAGCGTAACAGGTATCGCGCTGAACCCGTTGATATACGGCGTCAGGTTTCTCCTGATTCTGCTTTTCAAACCGATCAGAGACCCCAGGGCAATCCCTGCGATGACCGCGCTGAAATAGGAAAATACGAAGAGAAACATAGAACTCTTAAAACCGTCAATCAGCTTGTCAAAGTACTGTACAAAGAGGGGCGGGATCACCTTCATGCTGTAAAACAGAAAGGGATCCAGCAGATGGAACACATCGGTCAGTAAATAGTAGCCGACGACAATCCCCACCGCGATCAATATTTTTCCCAGATGCTTTTTCAAAAGACTCATTGTGTTCTTTCCTCCATCGTATTACAGATTATTCTCTGCAAACTCTTCCTGCTTCGTCTTAAAGAACTCGCTGTCCGGATAATCTTCTACCAGCGAATCCAAGGCTTTTTTATAAATTTCGGTATTGATGTGGTCCTCAATATTGACTTCGTCCTTGATGGAAGAGTCCAAGCCGGAATAGCCGATCTCAAAGATCTTGTTCCACATCTTGATAACGCTGTTCTTGTACGGGTCAGTATTGTATTTCATATGCTCGCTGAGGACAAAGCTTTCCACAGTTTCTTTCTTCAGATCCAGATTTTCTACGACCAGATCCACGACTTCTTCCTTGACCGCTTCATCCTGCATCAGCTCCTCTGCACGCAGATATGCCCGCATCATTCTGTAGAGCGCCTCTTCATTCTCGCTGACCCATTCGGTAGTGCCGAACATACGGCAGCAGGAGTGATTTTCCCAATATTCGTCCGGCCACATCTTTACTTCCAGGCCCAGATCCGCTGCGATCAGCTGATGACCTGTAGCCGTAGCGCCAAAGTCTACTTCATCGTTGGCTACAGCCTGCAGTACGTCTGTATTTTTCTTATACTCAACAAACGTTACATCTTTGTTGATGTCAAATCCCGCGTCAGAAAGGATACCTTTCAGAACTACATCAGGGGTACCTCCTCTGGTGATGCCAATTTTCTTGCCCCTAAACGACTCTAAATCTTTGAACTCTGTTTCAGGCTTACCGAATACCGGCGTCTCTCCGATAATCATATAGCCGCCCATAATCGTCCAATCCTGGCCATTGGCAATCTGTACCAATGGACCTCCGGTTCCATAGGTGGACAGAATATCTACCTGACCGGCGTTGAGAGAGGAAGCCGCGTCAGACAGGTTGCTCAGCCACACCATTTCCACTTCCAACCCTTCTTCTTCCAAAATACCTTTGTCCTCCGCAAGGAACTGGAATACCTGTCCGGATGCCGGCTGTGCCCCCAGTCTTATCTTCAGGACTTCCTTTTCGCCCTCAGCAGAGCCGTCTCCGCCTCCATCGCTGTCGCTGCCGCAGCCAGTCATAAGGGTACAGAATGCCAGCATGGCAATTACCATCAGGCTGATCAATTTCTTCCAATGTTTTCTTTCTTTCATCACTGTTCATCCATCCTTTCTTGTGCGTCTTCGTGAATCAGTTTAATTAATTTATTCCTCAAATCCATGATTTCAGGTGTCGTATACATATTCTGCCGGGTCGGCCGATGCTCCTCATCGAACTGATGATGGTACATAATCGTTGCCGGCGATTGGCTGAGTACATAGATATTGGTTGCCAGCAGCAGAGCTTCATCTACTTCATGTGTTACAAAGAAAACGGTCTTTCTTCGCTCCTTTTCCTCTGCATTCCAAAGTTCCAGGACCAAATTCTGCAGCTTTGCCTTTGTTACTGCGTCCAGTGAGCCAAAAGGTTCATCCATCAGCAGAATGGGTGGGTCGATGGCAAAGGCTCTTGCGATTCCGCACCGCTGCTTCTGTCCGCCGGAGATATCCTTAGGCAGCTTATCAAAGAGTTCTTCGCTGAGACCAACCTTGCGCAGCCAGGCCAGCGCGGTTTCCTTTCTCTGCGCTTTCGTCATTTCTGGAAACCGGTGTTTCAGCGCGATGGAGATATTCTCACCCGCCGTCATCCAGGGAAACAAGCCATAATCCTGAAAAACCACACTACGCTCAAGTCCTGCCCGCGTAATAGGCTTTCCGTCTACTAAGAGCGCGCCGCTGTCTGGCGTCTCCAACCCTGCCAGCAATCTGAGCAGCGTGCTTTTGCCACATCCAGACTGTCCTAACAGACATACAAAGTCGCCGGCATTTACCTGCATCTCGATACCGCCCAAAATTTCCTGGCCTTTTACATAGGAAAAGTGCAAATTATTCGCCGTTACTTCCAGCATTTGTGTTCCTCCTTTCCTCTAAAACTTTGCTTGCCTCAAATTATACCCTGGGATGTATTGGCTATCAAATTGGGAATTTCCATGAAAATCCGCCGCATATTGAAGTTCAGTATGCCTTTGCTCTTTTTCCGTTCCATCATCATGATCCTCTATGGTTTTCTCATTTGTTTATCGATATTTCAAATACATATCGATAAATTGCGGCCGTTAAATCGATAAGATCAATATTTTCCCCTTATTCATCGCGTATATTTAAGTCTTGCTCATTTCCCGCAGCTTTAATTTTCCAATTCGATGATGCAGATTCTTTAAATCGAAAGATACAATGGGCGTTCGTCAGGCAACTGATGTATAATTCTTTGTAACAAATGAAAGAGAATGAAAAGAACAGGAGTAAAACTATCATGGGAAGAAATACGAAAGATCAAATGACTCCAATGGAGCGGGCAAAAGCTATGGCGCGCGGCGAAGAGGTCGACAGATTGCCATGCAATCCCAATGTGGCCAACGGCGTAGCCCGCGTCTATGGATGTAAAATCTCGGAATTCAATACCTCTGGAAAAACCTTAGCCGCAGCGCAGATCGCCTCTTACCGGAGATTCCAGTATGACGGCGTCCGCATTTTCACGGATTTGTTTACCTGGGCAGAAGCTATGGGTGCGGAAGTCGTCTGCCCTGAAGACAACACGGCCGATCTGCTGACCCCAGCTGTTACCGACATTACTCTGGAGAACTGCGAAAGGCTGCGTCCGCTGAACCCGTACACAGACGGCCGTCTTCCCGTCCATTTGGAAGCGATGAAGTATCTGGTGGATGAAGTCGGTGATGAGGTCGGCTGCTCTGCCGGCGTGGTCGGCCCATTTACCAATGCGTGCTTTTTAATCGGCGTGGAAAATATGCTGCGTTTCTGCCTGAAAAAGCCGGAGCTCGTTCATAAGCTGTGTCAGGTTTCCCTGGAATCTGCCATTGCTTACGCCGACGCGGCGATAGATATCGGCCTTTCCCCAACGATCTCTGAGCCTATGTCTTCCTGCACGGTGGTGAGCCCTCATATTTTTGACGTTTTCTCAAAGCCGTATCTGTCAAAATTGGTTTCCCACATACAGGACAGAGGCAAGCCTATTACGATGCACATCTGCGGCCAGACTGCAGACATATGGGAGGATATCGCTGATATGGGCGTTGCGGGATTCAGCATCGACAATGTCGCCAGCATTCTCGACTGCAAAGCCAAAATTGGCCATAAGACCAAGATTCTCGGAAACGTGGATCCTGGCATGACCATGTTCATGGGAACGCCTGCCCAAGTCCGTCTGGAAACGCTGAAATGCATCCGCGACGGATATGATTCTCCAAAGGGCTTTGTCCCTATGTCTGGATGCAGTCTTCCGGTGGATACCCCGTTTTCCAACATCGACGCAATGATGGACACCGTATCGGAAGTCGGCTATCCCGTCGCGTTGGAAAAGCTGGAAGAATTGATAGAAGATGCTGAGAAAAAGGTCTCACAGGAACAGGAGCAATAAAAAATGAAAGAGAAAAAGGAACTATTGAATCAAATGGCCGCTGCGGTACTAGAAATGGAAGAAGATGCGGCAGCAGAGCTCTCCCAGGCGTACATAGACTGCGGTTTTGACGCCCTGGAAGGTATCACAGAAGGTCTGGCGCCAGGCATGAATCGCGCCGGAGAATTATATGAGGAAGAGGAATACTTTGTCCCGGAACTGCTTCTTTGCTCAGATGCCATGTATGAAGGCATCCATGTGCTTCGCCCGCATATTCATCAGGCCGAAGGCAGCGGCGATCACAAGCTGACCGCTGTGGTAGGCGTCGTAGAAGGCGACACCCATGACATCGGAAAAAACCTTTTCAAGATCATGCTGGAAACACTGGGTTTCGAAGTATGCGACCTGGGAAGGGATGTCCCGGTAGACACCTTTATCGATAAGGCGCGGGAACTCCAGGCGGACTTGGTGGGCATGTCAACATTGATGACTACTACCTTGGGAAATATGCAGATCGTCATCGATAAGCTGAAGACTGCCGGAATTCGTGATAACCTGGTTGTCATGGTAGGCGGCGGCCCTGTATCTCCCGAATTCGCAAAACGCATCGGTGCAGATGGGTATGAAAGGGACGCTTCCAGCGCGGCAAAGACGGCAAAGGAGTTGGTACTGAGCCTTCATGAAACCCATGACAGCAAGCCGCTGCATTTTTAACATGTTAAGAAAATTTTCAGAATAAAGGTGCGCTGCATGGCAACTATGTTTTTAAAAACGTTGTAATTGCAGCGCCCATTCTTTTGGCATATTCTTTGCAATTGTTCTTTTCGACAATCACAATGAAAAGGAGGAGAGAGAATGTCAAATCAAAAGAATCAAGTGACCGAAAGCGGCGAATTTAAGAAAGAAATATCTGTTTTCGGCGGTGTAAGTATCGTTGCAGGCATCATGATCGGTTCCGGTATCTTCTATCTGGGTTCTTACGTTTTGCAGAGAGCCAACTATGATACCGGCGTTGCGCTGCTCTGCTGGTTAGTCGGTGGTATCGTCAGTCTGCTGGGCGCCCTCTGTTTTTCAGAATTGGGTTCTTCCAGACCGAAGGCCGGTGGATTAACAGTATATCTGAATGAGGTATATCACCCCATCGTAGGATATATGTACGGCTTCAGCCAATGGCTCATTGCCAGTCCAGGCTCTATATCCGCTGTCGCCATCGCAATCCCTACTGCATTGATCGAGTTTTTCCCTGGGATGGGTGATATGCATGTAAAATCTATTGCGATCATACTTATTATATTATTCACCCTGTACAACATCCTGGGCGTAAAAGAGGCCGCCATTATGGCTAATGTAACGCTGGTAGCAAAGATCATTCCAATGGCGATCATACTCATCGGCGCTATCATTATCGGCAATCAAATGCCGGATCTGAGTCCAATGCCTGTAGATGAGTCAGGTGAAAGCGTCAGCTTTACCAGCGGCGTCGGCATCGTTGCCTTTGCTACGCTTTCGTCTTTATGGGCTTATGAAGGGTGGTCCAACGTAGCGAATCTGGGTGAGGAAATGAAAAATCCTCAGAAGAATCTTCCAAAAATGCTGATCATCGGCGTTGGCTTTGTCACAGTATTCTATATTCTGTTTAACTTCGCAATTTACCGTGTTATTCCAATCGACGAGGCAAAGTCCATGATCGAGGCAGACAACGTCTATCTGGGTACAGAAGTTGCCCGTCGTCTGTTCGGCAGCTTCGGCAGCATTTTAGTCGTCGCGGCTATGCTGATCGCTATGCTGGGATCTCTCAACGGTCAGGTTCTGGCCTATGCCAGAATCGGATACGCCATGGCACATGAAGGTCACTTCTTCAGAAACCAGGGAAAACTCTCAAAGAAAGGTGTTCCCGCCATCGCCCTGATCACTCAGGGAGTGATCTCCATCATCCTCGTGCTGTTCCGCAGCCTGGATCAGCTGACGACGCTGGTTGTATTCCTCGGCGCCATCGGTTCTTTACTCGGCGTATTCGGCGTTTTGGTCAATCGTTACCGCTTCCCTGAATTGGAAAAGCCATATAAGGTTCCAGGCGGCATCGTAACGGTCATCATCGCTACCTTGTGTTTCGTCGGATTGCTGGTAAGCAATTTCTTAGACGATCCGTTAATGTCAATTTTCGGATTAGTCATCGTACCGGCAATCGGCGCTGTGATCTATATTTACTATGACCGTGCCAATAAAAAGGCTGGAGAAAAAGCATAATCTGTTGCCATAAGACATAATGTACTTTCCATATTCCCCAGGGCGGTTGCAAGCTTGCCTTGGGGAATTTCTGCAATTGGCGAAAATTCGCCGCCCAGCGCCAATTTTTGGTGAATTGATGCAGCATGTTTCCTGTGATAAAATAATAGTGAAACTGCGGTAAAGCGTACAGGTGGGATATAATAGTATGGGATTATCAAAATATGTAGAACAGATCTTAAATATCTATAATTATTACGACGGAGCAATCGTCATCGACCGCAAAGGTACCATTGAATACTACTACAACAGCCGCAAAGATATCAATACTCTTACCAACGAAGAAACCCGGGGAAAAAGTCTCTTTTTCGTCTATCCTCAGCTCGACAGAAAAAAAAGTTCCATGCTGGAGGTCATTCGAACAGGAAAGCCTCTGCTGAACCAGCACCAGCGCCTTACGAATTACAAAGGTGAACTCTACGAGGCTTTATACAGCACGTTTCCCATCTACGTCCATGACAAAATCGTAGGGGCTATCGAAGTTTTCTTATACATGGAAAACAGAGATGAGCATCTGAACATCTTCGTCATGAACTCTGAATTGACTCAAAAAAGACAACCTTATCTTCTCAATGACATTGTTTCCGCTTCCTCTTCCATGGAGTTATTAAAGGAACGCATCATGCAGACTGCCTGTTCAGATTCCACCGTTTTGATCTACGGAGAAACCGGGACGGGCAAAGAACTGGTGGCGCAGGCGCTGCACGCAGGCAGCGAACGCGGCGGCAAGCGTTTCCTGTCACAAAATTGCGCGGCGATCCCTGAGAACCTGCTGGAAAGCATACTCTTTGGTACGGTAAAGGGTGGATTTACCAACGCAGAAAACCGCATGGGCCTGTTTGAAGCCGCAAACGGCGGGACTCTTTTCCTGGACGAAGTTAACTCCATGGATTTGTCCGTTCAGGCAAAACTGCTGCGTGTCCTGGAAGATCAAAGGATCACGCGGATCGGCAGTACAGAAGAAATTCCTGTAGATGTCAGGATTATCGCCGCGATGAACGAATCTCCCAAAGACTGTGTAAACAGTGGGAAGCTGAGGGAAGACCTGTATTATCGCCTTAGAGTCGTCCAGCTGGATATCCCTCCCCTGCGCAGGCGCAGAGAGGATATCGTCCCTCTGACCGAGCATTATATAAACTTCTTTAACCGTACTATGCTTCGCCAGATCAAAGGTGTTTCCCCTCAAGTCATGGAGGCCTTTCAGCAATATTCCTGGCCAGGGAATGTTCGTGAACTGAGAAATATGATCGAAAGCGGATTCAATCTGTGCGAGGGCGATATCATCACAATGAGCGACATAGATACAAACGTGCTAAGCATCAACGAAAAGGAGCGCGCTGAGAAAAAAATAACCGGCACGAGTCTGAAGGCAAGATTACAGCGCTTCGAACGATATCTTTTGCAGGAAGCCATGGAACAGTGCGGAAGCATAACAAGCGCCGCTGCATGCCTCGGTATCAGCCGTCAGACCCTGAGCGCCAAACTAAAGGCGCTGCAGTCTGCCGATGCCAGCCGGCGAGAGGAGTGACACGATGAAAAAACTGCGTGAATATGCGCAAGAATTGCTGGACGTATACAACTATTTTAACGGCGTCATTATCTTTGACCGGCAGGCAACAGCCGTATACTACTACAATAACCGTCCAGATATCAATGACCTGCGGGATGACGACGTTATAGGAAAAAACTTATCTCAGATCTACCCCGATCTGGACCTGTCTGACAGTACAATCATGAAGGCCCTGGAAACTGGAAAGCCTACCTCCAATATGTATCAAAAGATCAAAAACTTTAAAGGACAGGAAATCGCCGAAGTCAATACTACTCTGCCCATATTCGACGGCGACGAGATCATAGGGGCCGTCGAAGCTTCTCAATATGTAATCGGCGACAATGAATACCGCAACATCTATATTACACCGTTAAGTCCAAGGCTGCAGCGGCCTTATTCTACAGTAGATGATATCATTACGCGCAGCCAGAATATGGAACTGGTCAAGGCAAAGATCCGCAAAGTAGCGAGGACGGATTCTTCAGTGCTGTTATATGGAAAAACCGGTTCAGGAAAAGGTATGGCAGCCGAAGCGATCCATTCCGCCAGCAAACGGAGTGAACAGCGCTTTGTATCGCAAAACTGCGCCGCTATACCTGCCAGCCTGATGGAGAGCATTTTATTCGGAACGATCCGCGGAAGCTTTACCGGAGCTGAAGACCGCAAGGGACTTTTCGAAACAGCAGACGGCGGAACCCTTTTTCTGGATGAAATCAACAATATGTCCCTGAATCTGCAGGCAAAGATATTAAAAGTCATCGAAGATCAAAAGGTCACAAGAGTCGGCGACTATGAGCCTCATGCTGTGAATGTACGGGTCATCGCAGCTACAAACGCAGACCCTGTGCAGCTGGTTCAGCGCGGTATGCTGCGCGAAGATCTGTATTACCGGCTGCGGGTCGTACAGATTGACCTGCCGGATTTGAAGGCGCGCAAAGAGGATATTCCTCTCCTTACTGAGCACTTCATCAAAAAATACAACAGAATCATGAATCGAACTATTTTGGGCATCGACGAAGATGTAGAGTCCTTATTCCTCCGCTATGACTGGCCCGGAAATGTCAGGGAGCTTGCCCATACCATCGAAGGAGCGTTTAACTTCGCAAAGGACAACCTGCTTCATCTTGCGGACATCGGCTGGGCTCATGAAATGGGGGATCAGACAGAGGAGGAACATTATCCCCCTTTCCGGCCTGAAGAAAACCGGACACTAAAGGAGCGCCTGCAGAGCTATGAATGTGATCAGATCAAAAAGAGCATGAAGGAGAGCGGAACCATCCAGGAGCTTTTAGCGGATCTCGGCCTGAGCAGACAAAATTTGAATCACAAATTGAAGCAATACGGTATTGAAAATAAATTTGACAGTGTTAAAAAAAATTAGCCGTGTAAAGAGGCATTTATCCCGCGACCCAGTTGCAGCGCCTCGAAAGAACGGCGCAATTTCAACAAAAGAGCGAACAAATAGCAGAATATTTGCTCGCTCTTTTTATTGGCACGAGAATTGCTTTATAAATAGACAGCAACAAAAATGGAGGTGATGGCTGTATGAGCCAAGCAATACGGGATATTGATGCGATACCTGGGGAGAGATGGTTCCCCAAGGAAACGACCTTTGAAGAGGACAGCAGGGAATACTGGAGCGATTTCGGTGTCTGCTCCGAGGTCGACACGCTCCGGTCTGTATTAATGCGCAGACCGGGAAAGGAAATTGAAAAATTCAATGCCGCGGAGGTCAGGTTCTCCGACGAGCCCATCGACATAGAGCTGATGAGAAAACAGCATGACGAAGTCGTAAAGATCTACCGAGCCTTCGGCGCCGAAGTGCATTACGTGGAAAATCAGAGAGAAGACCGGCCAAACGCAGTCTTTTGCCGGGACTTGATGTTTATGACTCCAGAAGGCGCCATACTTTCCAGGCCGGCAATGGCTGCCCGCCGCGGCGAAGAGCGATATATCGCTGAAGCGCTCGGAAAGCTGGGGGTTCCCATTTTGCGCACTATTGCCGGCGATGGATTCTTTGAGGGTGCCAACGGCATGTGGGTAGACAGACATACCTGCGTGCTGTCCACTGGCAGCCGCTGTAATCAGAGTGGATACTCTCAGGTAAAATATGAGCTGGAACGTATGGGCGTTGAAGTATATCATATGCAGCAGCCTTACAGCAATATTCACATCGACGGTCTGATGAACCCACTCAGTCATGAGGATATCCTGGTCCATGCATCGCAGGTGCCGTACGACATCCTCGATATGCTGAAGAAAAAAGGATACCGCATTTTAGAAGCTCCTTCTCAGACAGAAGTGCGTGAAAGCTTCGCATGCAATTTCGTGGCGCTGGAACCTGGCCACATCCTGATGGCCGAAGGCAGCCCTCGAACGCAGGAGCTGTTAGAAAATAACGGAATAAAGGTGCAGACGGTGAATATCTCTGAAATCATCAAAGGGAAAGGCGCGCTTCACTGCATCACCGCCTATCTGAAAAGAGGTTAATCATGGATTTAATATTATACAATGGAAAGATAAAAACAGAAGACAGCTTTGTCAGCGCAATCGGGTGCCGTAATGGACAAGTCGCCGTCCTCGGAACTGATCAGGAAGTTCTGTCATACAAAACAGCCGCATCTAAATTGATCGACCTTCAGGGGAAGCTTGTGCTTCCTGGATTTAACGACAGTCACATGCATTTCCTGGACAACGGCTATTCCTTTCACAAGCTGAATCTTCGCGATGCGGCTTCCATCGAAGACGTGATCTCCATGGGAAAGGACTATCTGTCCCAGCATCAAATAGCGGAAGGAAGCTGGCTGGAGGCTTATAACTGGAATGACTTTCATTGGACAGAAAAAAGACTTCCAACCAGGCATGATCTGGATTTAATCTCAGAGGACATCCCCATCGTCGCATCCCGCGTATGCGGCCACATCGTCATCGTCAACAGCAAAGCGCTGGAATTGGTAGGGATCAGCCGTAATACACCGCAGCCTGCAGACGGAAGCCGGTTTGATCTGGATGAAAACGGTGACCCTAATGGTGTCCTTCACGAATTGTTCTATCGTGTAACAGCCGTCATTCCGAAGCCTTCTGTAGACGAAATCAAAGAAATGCTTTTACTGGCCGCTGCAGAGGCCTCACGCAAGGGTTTGACCTCTGTACAGACTGACGATCTGGAAGTGATTCCTACTCACGATACGGCGGACATCATTCAAGCCTACATGGAACTGACCGCGGAACACCGGCTGCCTCTCCGGGTCACCGAACAGTGTTACATGCCTGATATGACAAAGCTGTCCCGCTTCTTTGACCGGGGTTTTTCGGCAAATTACGGAAACAGTTACTTCAAACTGGGCTGCATCAAGCTGATTGCCGACGGTTCTCTTGGAGGCAGAACAGCCTGGCTCCTCGACGATTACTCCGATGAACCCGGCCAGAGAGGGCTGCAGATCTACAAGGATGAGGAAGAATTCTTCACTCTGGTGGAAACAGCCCATTTGCATCACATGCCGGTAGCAGTGCACTGCATCGGAGATGCCGCCGCCAAGCAGGCTGTGGACGCCATAGAAAACGCCATGAAAAAGCATCCGGATATCAAAGTCCGTCACGGCATCGTCCACGCCCAGATCTTAAACGACTCCCTTTGCCGCAGGATGCGGGATCTGGATATTCTCGCATATATTCAGCCGGTTTTCATTCAATCGGACATGGATATGGCAGAAGACCGCATCGGCGATCGTATCCGAACAAGCTACAATTGGCGAACACTGGCCGACTTAGGCGTCCGGCAGTCTATGGGAACTGACAGTCCCGTAGAGGATATGGACCCTATCGCCAATATTTACTCCGCTGTGACCAGAAAGAGCATTTCTCATCCAGAGAAACCTGCATGGCATGAGGAGGAATCCCTGACCCTGGATGAGGCCATCGATTTTTACACCAAGGCATCCGCTTATGCCTCTTCAGATGAAAGGGAGAAAGGGATATTGAAGCAAGGCTGTCTCGCTGATATGACCGTTCTTGACAAAGACCTCTATGAGATCCCGGCAGAGGAAATAAAAACGGCCAAAGTGGTCATGACCATTGTTGGCGGTGAAATCACATATACGGATACAGGAGAATGATATGAAGGAAAATCAAAAGATAAACAGAAACACAGAAGACATTGATGCGCTTCCTGGAGAACGTTGGTTCGCCAAGGAAACCTCTATAACTGATGACATGCAGGAACTGTGGGGCGACTGGGGCGTCTGCTCCGAAGTGGATACGCTGAAAGCCGTTCTCATGCGTCGGCCGGGCAAAGAAATAGAAAATTTCGACTGGCAGGCCGCCAGATTTAAATCACCCATCGATCCCGAAAAATTCCGCGCCCAGCACGATGCTCTCGCGCAGATATACAGAGAGCACGGGGCAGTCGTTCACTACATAGAAGATCAGCGGTCGGATCGTCCCAATGCCCTTTTCTGCCGGGATCTGGTTCTGATGACTCCGGAAGGTGCAATCGTTACACGTCCTGCCATGGAAGCAAGACGGGGCGAAGAACGATATGCCGCAAAGAAGCTGGCAGAATTAGGTGTGCCTATCATACGGACCATCTGCGGCAGCGCTACCTTTGAAGGCGCCATGGGCCTGTGGATTGACCGCCGCACAATCGTATTGGCCTCCGGTGTGCGTACCAACCGCGAGGGATACGAAATGGTGGAACAGGAATTGAAACGCATGGGTGTAACGGAAATCCTTCATATGCAGATTCCCTACGGCCACGCTCATATCGACGGCCTCTTGAATATGGCCAGTCATGATACTGCCATGATCCATGCCTCACAGGTTCCATATGACGTATGTGACGCGCTGAAGAAAAAAGGAATCCGACTTCTGGAATGTCCCTCCAGAACAGAGGCAAAAGAGAGCTTTGCGATTAATTTCGTAGCCCTGGAGCCGGGAACCATCGTTATGCCTGCTGGAAATCCCCGGTCACAGGAACTGCTTGAGAAAAGCGGCATCAAGGTAATCCCTGCAGAATTTGACGAGATCATGAAAGGATACGGCGCCATGCACTGCTGCACCGCATTCTTAAAGAGAGGATAAAATAAAATGAAGAAAGTATTTATAAACGGCAAAATCAGGACAGTAGATGCTGAAAACCGGCTCTATGAAGGAATGATCTGTGAAGACGGAAAGATTTCGGCCTTGGGGTCTGCAGAAGAAATGCTGGCCCTGGCAGAGGGATGTCAAGTCATCGACTTGGCAGGGAAGGACGTTCTGCCCGGATTCATCGACGCCCATATCCACCTGCTGGATCATGCAATCTTTGAGAAAAAAACAGCCCTATTGGGAGATGCCCGCAGCGCAGGAGAGATGGTTGAAATCGTAAAAAAATACATCGAGGATAACCGAATTCCAGACGGAGAGTGGGTAACCGGGTTCGGCTGGGATCAGGAAGTGTTCCCAGGCGGTGAATTTCCAACGGTCAAAGACCTGGATCAGATTTCGGATACACATCCGCTCATGCTTACCAGAAGATGCGGCACCATCTGCGCCGCCAATTCGATAGCTATGAAGATAGCCGGCATCGACAAAAATACGCCAGACCCACAGGGCGGTGAGCTGGTGCGATTCGCTGACGGTTCCCCTACTGGCGTCATGCTGGAAAGCGCCATGAGCCTGATCGGTGATCAGGTTCCGAAGCTCTCTGATAAACAACAGATGAAGGAACTGCTTCAATTCTCCTTCCATGAAATGGTCAAGAACGGCGTTACGGTATGCCACACGGAGGATTTCTACTCGGTAGGCGATAAGCGAGCACTCTGGGAAGCGTATTTGGAGCTATGCGCTGAAGGAAAAATGCCCATCGATCTGGTCCTTCAGCTGCGGATCCATCGACCAGATCAGCTGCAGGAATTCTTCGACTTCGGTTTTCATTCCTGGCAGCGTTTTGGAAAGATCAAAATCGGACCGATTAAATTCTTAGGAGACGGCTCGCTGGGCGCATGGTCGGCGGGTCTCAACGAACCTTACAGCGACAAGCCGGACACCTGCGGATGCTTATATTGGAACAAAGAAGAGCTCTCTGCTATTGCAAAGGAAATCGTCGACCATGACTTTGATCTGACGATTCACGCTATCGGAGACGCTGCCGTAGAAACCTTCTTAGATGGATGCATCTCGGTAAAAGACGTGATTCGCGAAAAAGAACTGCGTCCATCCGTGATCCACAGCCAAATCATGAACGAGCGTATCTTCAAAAAGTACAAGATCGTGGACGCCATAGGACTGGTACAGCCTATGTACATTCATTCCGACTGGAGCATCGCCGATTCCCGGGTCGGAGAGCGCATGAAGACCAGTTATTGTTTTGGAACCATGCTGAAGCAGGGCATCCGGCTGGCAGCAGGCTCTGACCTGCCTATTGAATCTGTCAATCCTTTAGAAGGGATGCAGGTCAATATCACTCGCAGAGACCTGTCCGGCCAGCCGGAAGGCGGCTGGTATCCAGAAGAAAAGCTTTCCAGACTGGAGGCCGTCAAACTCCATACGATTTACGGAGCCTATGTTTCAAAAGACGAAGATTCCATCGGATCACTGGAGGTTGGCAAGCGGGCGAATTTCGTCGTCTTATCCGGCGACGTATTCAGCGCTGATGAAGATCATATCAAGGATATCAAGGTGCTGCAGACCTATATTGACGGTGATTTACAATACGATATTGAGGAGGACGCATAATAATGAGAAAGAATTGGCCGGAAGGCGTAAAAATGGGCGTTGCCCTGACGTTTGACCTGGATGCTGAAACCTTTTGGTTTTCCCGTACCATGGACAGTCTGAACAATCCGAATCTGATGGCAGAAGGGGCATACGGACCTAACGTAGGCGTTCCAAGAATCCTGGATATGCTGGACAGACAACAGCTGAAAGCTACCTTTTTTATTCCAGGCTGGGTTATTGAGCATCACACGGAAACCTGCCGTGAAATCGTGAGACGCGGCCATGAGATCGGCTACCACGGATATCTCCACGAAACCACCTATTTTCCGGAACAGGACAGAGAGCTGGTGGAAAAGTCAAAGAAGATTATGAAAGAGCTGCTGGGCGTCGAACCCCTGGGCTACAGAGCGCCGGAAGCTATTCTGACAGAGGAGACGATCAAAAATGTTATGGCCAGCGGATTCGAATATTCCTCTAATACGATGGCCTGCGACTGGCCGTATTATCACGAGGGTGAAGGCGGAAAAAAACTGATCGAGCTGCCTTTTTCCTGGCTGTACGATGATACCTCTCACTTCTTCTTCACACTGCAGCAGCCAGAACGCAGAAGAATCTGTTCCCCGCAATATGTACGGGATATCTGGCAAAGTGAGTTCGACGGTCTCTATGAAGAAGGCGGCCTGATGACACTGGTGCTGCATCCGCAGTGCATTGGCAGAATCAGCCGTGTCAATATGCTGGAGGATCTCATCTGCTATATGAAGACGAAGCCAGGTACTGCGATCGGCCCGGCTCTGGAAATCAGCAGACTGGCGCGAAAGGGCCTTGATCAGGAATAAGGCTGTGCAAAAGGCCGGCGTGCATCGCCGGCCTTTTAGATGCATTAAATGCGAAGGCGCCCTTCATCATACTTTTCACGCTATCCGCGCAAAGTCGCGATCAGCCTCTTCGGATAAATCAGTAAGTCTAACGCTTCCTCCATAGAGCGGACGCAGATATCTGCCGCCGGCAAAAGGCCGCTGTACACGCCTTCACACGCCATAACCGCAATAGAAAGCTTACTCTCCTTCAGCATCAGCAGATCATTTCTGCCATTTCCTACGGCGGCGCAGGCGTCTGCGCCCAAACGCTCAGCGATCCTCCATTTTTCTGTTATTGCATCATCCTTCGGGAAGATCCGGATCTGCAGAGGAAGCCCTTTGCAGTTTTCTCTTGCATCCCCATGGGTATCCGCCGTCAAGACATAAATCTCCAGCACCTCTGCCAGGGCACGGATCCGACGTTTTACCGTCTCCGGTATCCTGCCGTCCGCGGCGATGGTCCCGTTATAATCCAGAAGAAGATACTTTAATTCCAGCACCTCATAACCTGGTATCTCTATCATCATCTCGATTTTCCCTCACTGCATATATCTGAGCTGTTCTTTCGCCAGTTCTGTTTTTGGCTCCCTGAAAAAACGCTCTTTCTCTGTCATTTCCAGTACCTGTCCCTCGTGCATGAAAATGACGTGGTCTGCAATTCTCTGCGCCTGGGCCAGATTATGTGTTACAGCTACAATGGTATACTGTTCCTTCAGTGATACCAGCATTTCTTCAATAGCTGCGGTATTTTTCATATCCAGCGCCGAGCAGGGTTCGTCCAAAAGCAATACCGACGGGTTCACACACAGCGCTCTTGCGATGGCCAGCCGCTGCTTCTGCCCTCCGGACAGTCTCTCCGCGGACAGAGAAAGCTGGTCCTTTACTTCTTCATACAGCTTTGCCCTTTTCAGATTTTCTGCAATCCGAGCCTGCAGCTGTTCCCTGCTCAGCCTTTCGTGATACTTCAAAACATACGACAAATTACGCTCAATGCTGAATGGAAACGCTGCAGGCTGCTGAAATACGATTCCTACCTGCCTGCGCAGCGTCTCTTTGGGCATCTCCGTAACATCCTGTCCTTCCAGCAGAATCTTTCCTCGAATATATCCGCCTTCCTCCTCCAATATTCGATTCAAGGATTTCAAAAACGTAGTCTTTCCGCATCCCGACGGCCCCACAACTGCCGTGATCTGCCGCTGGGGAATCACCAGATTCAATTGATGCAGGATCTCTTTGTTCCCAAACCCTGCGCTTAAGCCTCTTACTTCCACCATCGTCTTCTCTCCTGTCTTCTGAGCGACCACTGCGCCCCTTCTCTAAAATATGCGGCCAGCTTGCAGAGAAGCTGGATGCACAGCAGGAATGCCATGAGAACAAAGGCTGTTCCGTAGGCATATTCCATCGAAAACCCATTGTTTACCAACATATACAAATGATATGGCAACGACATAAAGGGATCTGTCAGCTTTGTCGGGATCTGCGCCTGCATCACTGCACCAGTATAAAGAATGGGAGCCACCGCGCCCATACCGTACGCCATGCCCAGCGCTGTTGTACTCAACAACTCTGTCAGACACGCTGGAAGAATTAAATTTCGAAGGGCATACTCCCGTGACAGACCAAGGCTGATAGAGACTTCCATAAGCTCCCGCCCCTTCTCGCAGAATACTTTCTCCGCCCGGATCGCTACAAAGGGAACGATCATGGCGGCAACCGCAAGAGATGCGCACAGCAGGCTTCTGGGCAGTCCCATCTGATAGATTAAAAAAGTATACGCGACAAGGCCGAACAAAATAGATGGAATTCCAGAAAGGCCCTGTATGGCCAGACGCAAAACACGACTGAATCTGCTTTGCCTGTGAGCATAAAAGGCCAGCCAGGCTGCGGCTCCAATACCAAAGAATCCTCCGATCAGAGCTGAGAGACCCCCAGAAAGGACGGAGCCCGCTAAAGCTGGGAAAATCCCACCGTCTGTACCCACGGGAACCCCTGCCGGAGCCTCCAAAAGGAAGGACAAGCTGATTACGTCTTTTCCCTTCCAGAAAACATAGGCGAAGAGGAAAATCGTCACCGCCACGGTAAGCAGTCCCATGACGATCCAAAGAGAGCGAGTCAGATACCGCCACACTCTATGATTCATAGCGCAGCGCCCTCCTTTGCAGCAAGCGTCCGCATGTCATAATCGCGAACAAGATGATAAGCAAAACTACATTCGCAGCATACAATACGGACAGATGAGTGCTTCCATACTCAATGCTTCCCATCTCCAAGGCCGTAAGTGCGGGCAGGGTCTGTCCGCGGCCCAGCAGAGTCGGGAAAATTGGAGAATTTCCGATCACCATCATGACAGCCATGGTCTCGCCCAGTCCCCGACCGAAGGCCATCATTGCTGCGGCGACCAAGCCTCTCCATATTGCGGGGAATATGATTCTCGCGATGATCATTTCCTTTGAAAATCCAAGAGCCAGAGCAGGCAGCTCATACGTACGCCTTGCATGGTCAATGGACTCGCTGCAGGCAGCTACAACAAAGGGAAGCAGCATGATTCCCAGCACGATGGCTGCTGCCAAAACACTTTGCCCTGCGGCCATCTCCAGATGCTCCGCAAACCATTTGACCAAAACTGTCAAACCGATAAATCCAAAGATTACCGATGGTATCCCCGCAACCAGTTCTATGAAGGACAGCAGCAGCTTCGCAAGTTTTTTCGGTACGTAAAAATTCAGGAAAATCGCGCAGCAAACGCCGAAGACCAGCGCAAACAGCACAGCAAGTCCCGATACATACAATGTCCCCGCAATCATGGGCATCAGACCGTAGGTCGGATGATCACCAATGGGCCGCCATGGCTCCTGCGGCCGGAACATGCTCATTCCCAGCTCTGTAAAAGCCGGAACACTCTCTCCTGCGATATGCCCCAGCATGAAAAGCATCAGAAGCGCAGTGCCTGCCGCCGCAGCGATAATCATACCTTTTTCAATAGAATCAAAAAACTTCTTTTTCATGGCTCTCCCACTTAAAAAAGGAGTGTGATCCAAGATCACACCCCTTTAACATCTAGCTAGTTCATCGGAATGAATCCCATCTCTTCTACAGTCTTTTGACCTGTCTCGCCGAGAATTACATCCAGAAATGCCTGCTCCAGCGCGGTCGGTTCTCCAGAAGTGACTAACAGCAGAGGCCGCTGAATGATATAAGAGCCGTCGATAATGTTTTCGGCTGTAGCCGCAACGCCGTTTACCTTCAAGGTCACTACCTTGCCTTCGTTCTGATTCGCGACACCATAAGACGCATAACCGATAGCCCACTTGTTGTCGATGATATTTTGTACCAGCTCACCCATGGAAGCCGCCTGGATCGCATCTGCCTTTACAGCTGCGTCTCCCATGATGTTCTGCTGGAATACTTCGTGTGCGCCGCCGTTAATGTCTCTGGTAATAACCACCACTTCCTCTTCAGGCAAAGAAGAGTCCAAATCCTTCCAGGTCTCATATTCGCCTGAGAACAGCGCTACAATCTGCTCGGTTGTAAGATTATCAAGGACATCAGTCACCGGGTTTTCCGGGTTGACCGCCAGGGTAAGCGCGTCTATGCCCACCTGGTATTCCCTCTCATCATCAATGGCTTCTTTTTCCTCATCCTTCACGTTTCTTGCCACCATACCGAAATCGCTGGTGCCGTCGATAACCGCCTTAGTTCCCTGTCCAGAACCGCCTGCAGAAACATAGATAGCGATATTCTCTTCTGGAAGAGACGCATCGTATGCATTCCAGGTTCCGTAGGTCTCGTTGAATTCCGTCGCAATCGCCGTAATGACCGGAGACAAAGAGGTTGACCCGTTGAACAGGATCTGATTGCTCTCTGTCCCTGCAGTATCCTCATTGGAGCTGCATCCTGACGCCACCATGAGTACCATCGCAAGTGTCAGAAATACGAATAATACTTTCTTTTTCATTGTATTTTCTCCTTCATTCTCTTAGTACTTTTATGGCTACTATTATAGTATGAGGTTATTTGACTTTCAAATTGATTCTTTCCATGGCATTTTTAAATTGTATCGATTTTTTTAATGAATAACACGATCGCGCCAGTTTTTCATCGTCTCCCCGTCTGAATTGCCAGCCCTTCATTCTATCACTGCATGCTTATTACACGCGTCATGGAAAAAGGCTGCCGCCTTAACGGTTATTTCCGTAAAGACAGCAGCCTTTCAATGACTTCATTCAGTTCTTATGCCAGAACAATTCTGCCTATTTCCTATTTCGCAGCAGCGCCGATTGCAAAGCCCTTTTCGAAGGCTTCCAGGTTCATCGGCAGGAATTCTGGTTTTTTCTTACCCAGCTTGTTCTTGATGGTCTCGATGATGACCTCTTTTGGAACAACCTCTGTAGCGCCGATGTAAGCGCCCAGCATGATGATGTTCAGAACTTTCGGGTTGCCCATTTCCAGAGCCATTTCAGTTACAGGAACTTTGATGACTTTGATGTCGTCTCTCTCGATCGGGGAGATAACGATGGAGCTGTTGATGAACAGGATTCCGTCTTTCTTCAGCTTAGGCAGGAATCTGTTCAGGGAAGGGTCGTTCATAACGATCAGGTCTTCTACAGCGTCCATGATCGGAGCGCCGATCTCATCGTCAGAAATTACAACGTAGCAGTTCGCCGTACCTCCACGCATTTCTGCGCCGTAGGAAGGGAAATAAGTAACGTGTTTATCTGTAGATTCGCAGGTAGCCTGAGCAAGAAGAGTTCCCAGCATCATGACACCCTGTCCGCCGAATCCGGCAACGATTAAATTTCTTTCCATCTTCTTACTCCTCCTTTGATTTATCTCTATATACGCCCAGAGGGAATTCCTTCAGCATTTTCTCTTCCAGGAACTCCAGCGCCTTCATCTCGTTCATGCCCCAGTTGGTCGGACATGTAGTAACGATTTCAACCATGGAGAAGCCTTTTCCGTCGATCTGGTTCTGGAAAGCCTTTTTGATAGCAGCCTTGGTCTTACGAACGTTTGCAGGTGAATTGCAGGTCGTTCTTTCCAGATAAGCCGGAGCAGTCAGCTGGCTCAGTACTTCGCACATGTGGATCGGATATCCGTGTTCTTCCGGATTTCTTCCCTTTGGCGCAGTAGTAGCCTTCATGCCGATCAGAGTGGTCGGAGCCATCTGTCCGCCGGTCATGCCGTAAATACCGTTGTTTACGAAGATAACGGTGATGTTCTCGCCTCTGTTCGCGGCGGATACAGTTTCACCTAAACCGATGGAAGCCAGGTCTCCATCGCCCTGATATGTATAAACCAAGGAATCCGGGTTGGATCTCTTCAGGCCTGTCGCTACCGCGCAGGCTCTTCCGTGTGCGGAGATGTTCAGGTCGTGGGATACGTATAACTGTCCCAAACCGCAGCAGCCTACGCCTTCGCAGCGAACTAATTTGTCCAGCATGCCTAATTCTTCAATAACTTCACCGATCAGCTTATGAATTGTTCCGTGCATACATCCAGGACAGAAGCCGGATACGGTTTCAGGCTTGATACCAATGGTTCTCTTATATACCTTTTCCATTATAATACCTCCTTTACCAGTTCATGAGCTGCTTCCATAACCTTTTCCTTGGTCATCAGCTCGCCGCCGGATCTCAGACATTCTTTGATCGGGCATCTGCCGTGAACAGCATGTTCTACGTCCCACTTCATCTGCGCAGGAATGGACATTTCGATGTCCAGGATTGCCTTTACTCTGTTGAAGTCAAGGTTCTCGAAGTTCTTATAAGGGAATGGGTGGATCGCGATCGGTCTGATCAGTCCAGCCTTGATGCCTTCCGCTCTCAGTTCCTTTACAGCGATCTTTGCGATACGTGCGGAGATGCCGTATGCGGTCAGAATGATCTCAGCGTCGTCTACCATGATCTCTTCAACTCTGATATCGTTTTCTGTCCAGGATTTGTACAGCTCAGCCGCTTTGATGTTGGTAGGCTCAAATCCGCCGCCAACGCCGCCTGGCAGGATTCTTACCTGCTCTTCTGGTTTATGTCCAACTGCGGAAACCGCTCTGCGGGCTTCCTTCAGCGCAGCAACCTCTTCCTGAGACTTCATCGGAGGCAGTTCTACAGGCTCCATCATGGTGCCCATAACGCCGTCTGTCAGGATCAGAACCGGGTTCATATCTCTTTCAGCAAGGTCAAATGCTTCGTAGGTCATGTCTACTGCTTCCTGTACAGTGGAAGGAGACAGAACGATCATCTCGAAACCGCCGTTGCCGGAGGCCTTTGTTGCCTGCAGGTAGTCCTGCTGTGCAGGCTGGATAGCGCCGATGCCAGGGCCGCCTCTGCCTACGTTTACGTATACGATCGGGAGTCTTGCCGCAGCACAATAGGATACGCCTTCACTGTAAAGGCTGATACCTGTACTGGAGGAGGAACTCATGGATCTGGTTCCTGTCTGTACAGCGCCGTAAAGCATGTTTACAGAAGCAACTTCACTTTCGCCCTGTACGAAAACGCCTTCCACTTCCGGCAGTCTGCGTGCCAGATATTCAGGAATCTCATTCTGTGGTGTAATTGGGTAGCCGGCAAAGAATCTACAGCCAGCTCTGGTAGCTGCCTCAGCAATCGCTTCGCAGCCCTTCATAAATACTCTTGCCATTTTTTCTAAACCTCCCTATAAACTTCGATTGCTGCGTCAGGACATACAACACCGCATGCAGCACAGCCGATGCAGTCGTCCGGATTTGCGGCAACAACAAACTGGTAGCCTTTAGAATTAACTTTTTCGCCAATTGCGAGTACTTTCTTAGGGCAGAATTTAACGCAATAGCCGCAGCTCTTGCAGCTCTCTGCTCTAATTTCTACTTTTCCTTTTGCCATTTTGATTACCTCCTAATTGGTGCATGACAGGCCGGGGAATGCGGTTCTCCTGGCCAATATTCAAAAACCCGCCGTAGATGCACGGATTCGTTGACAATATCTGTTACAGATGCCACTCGTAGGTGAGATACAGCTTGATCGGGATCAAAGGGGTTTCCGTCCGGCCCTCGATCTCCGGACAAAGGGATTCCAGCGCGCACAGATAATCTATGCTCAGGTATTCTGAAATCATCTCCGCCACCTTCTCGTGTCCCGCCAAAACTTCATCTGCCGTAGTCGTGACACCCACATTCGGATTGCTCATGATCGACACGTTTTCCAGCTTGATGCGCGCCATGCCCAGGACTCTGGCCATGGTGCCGTCGATGGTCACCAGATTCTTGGACCAAGGCCGGTAGGCGTTGATCACGAAGAAGTTCTGGGTGTTGTCCCTGTTGAGGAAGGGATCAAAAGCGCCGATCAGTCTGGCTCCGATATGGTCGCCGCCCACATCCAGGATCACCACGGACTCTTCATCGCCCAGGCGTTCCCGGACGCCGCCCGGTATGGTCGGCGCGTCGAAGAACTGTTCCTGATAATGGAACTCGATGCCTTCGGCGATGAGCTGCTCGCGCACGTCTCTGGATCTGAACAGGGGCTTCGTCTGGTCCATATCAAAGAAATGTACCTTTTTCTCGCTGACCTTCGCAAGGCCAATCGCAAAATTGATCGCGATCTCACTCTTGCCGCTGCCCGCTTCTCCGACAAAGACAAAGTTCTTTTTCGTCTTCAGAAATTCTCTAAAAATACGTTCCATCGAAACCTCCCCATTGTATTTCTTCTTACACCTCCATTGTAACCAATTCGACGCATAATGTCAAATTATTTTTCAGATAATATTACTTTTTGTTTGGGATTATTCGGAAATATTCTGTCAAAGGCCATAAGCTCCGATACCATGGCGCAGAAAAAGGCCCTGGAGGCAGCCCCAAAGCCTTTGACCTTCCGCAGCCCGCTCCTTTGTTCAGGATCGGTCGAAACTGCCATGCTGCTGCGTCAGAACGCGGGCATCGTATCTTTTATTTCTCAAGCTCTCTTTATTCATCAAAGCTGTTGCCTGTTCATCAAAGCTGTTCATCAAGCCCCTGCATTTTCCGCAGCGCCATTCCCCCCCAGGAATTCCACGGCCACGCGCGCGCACCACTGGGCGCCCATCCCGTTAAAATCGTAATCCGCGGAGTACTCGTTGATATCCACGCCGATCACCTTTTGTCTGGAGATCCTTCTGATCGCGTGGAACATTTCATCAGTTGTCATGCCCCAGATTTCAGGAGCCTTCTGAGAGCATACGGCGCTGGGCTCCATCACATCGATATCAAGGGACATGTATATGCCGTCTGTTCCATCTGTGGCGATGGCAAGAGCCTCATCCATCACGTCTTTGATGCCTCTGTCTTTAATCTCGTCGATGGTTATATATCTGTGGCCAAGTCCCCTTGCCACATTTCTCTCATACAGACCGTTTCTCACTCCGCGCATGCCAATCTCAACAAAGTTGGACGGATCGATCTTTCCAAGCTGGAAAGCCTGATACCACTGAGAGGACGCCCAGTTCAAAGGGTCATTACAAAGATCCAAACGGGAATCAAACACAATAAGGCCGACTTTCTTGGCCCTTGGCTTCAAGACTGCCTTCAGCGCAGGAATAGGCACCGTATGGTCTCCGCCAAAGACGATAGGCACAGCTCCGGCTTTTACGATATCCGCGACTCTGGCTTCCGCCTTATCGATAAAGGTTGGCGTATCGCCTCTTAAAATATGATACCAGCGGCCATACCACGGTCTTTCCTTCCGCCTTGCGCTGATAAACAGATTTTACGCCCTCTATAACCTCAGGCATTTCAAGAATCTGCTCAAGATCCTTTCGCCCCAGAATTTTTATTTCCATATTCCGCCTCCATCTTATTAGATTCTGTCATTAATTTAGATACTATCATCAATTTAGATTCCGTTATCAACATTAAACGCAAATACTGTGCCAGCAGTTTTAGCCAAAAAAGGCGGAAAAATGGGCAAAAAACGCAAAAAAATCGTAAAAAAACAGAGCAAACAGACAGGTATTCATCATAGTGCCAGATTTTCATCAGGTCGTCAAGGTGTCTTCCCCTTTATCCCGAAGCAGGAAGAAAGCGGCCGTAAACACCGCAGCCAGCATCAGCGCCTGCAGCGCGGCCTCCGGCACAAACCGTATCAGGCTGACGCCGACCAGGCTGCCCAGAATGCCAAAGGGGATCTCGCATAACACCGCCTTCAGCTGAAAGCGCCCCGTGCTGGCGTATTTGATGCCTCCCATGCAGCATCCGAAGGAGCTGGCCACCACGGCCAGGGCGATGGCCGAAACCGCCGGCATGCCCATGAGCATGAAGATCGAGGCGATCGGGGCCGTAGACGAAAGTCCCACCATGCCGAAGGCCATCAAGAGGAACACGCAGGCAGCGGCCAGGGCCATCTGGGCGCTGGTCAGCTGAGAATCCCCAGCGCCTCCGCTCACAGGGAGCAGCAGCTTCGCAAGTATGATACACGCCGAAACAAACAAGGCCGTCATCACCATCCGCCGGATCGTCTTCGGACGGCACCGGGATACCACAGACGCGCCAAAATAAGAACCCGCGGCAGAGACGGCGGCGAAGATGAAAATCCATTTCAGATCGATGTCGATGTAGGCGATATAGGCATAGGACATGGTGCAGAAAGGAATCACCGCGCAGGTCACAATGGTCCCCGGCAGATCCTCCATGGGCACATAGCGCTTCCTTCTGAACACCAGCGTATTCAGGGCCGAATCCGAAACACCGAAAGATGTGACGATGTAGACCAGGAATCCGAAAAACGAGTAGTACGCGGCGCTGCCCGCCTCCCCTTTCAGCCGCTCCCTGTCCTTGAGATAAATAACCAGGATCTCCGCCAAAAACAGCAGTATCATCAAAATATAGAACGTCTTTAAAATCATCTGCGCTCTCCCTTCCAGCATACAAATTGTGTCATTTCGCGTCGTTATTCTGCGCACGACTACACATGATATTAAAGCAAGAACTATACCAATCTTACATCAAAGGCCCCGCCGGAGCAATAGAAAAAAGAGCCGATCGAAAATTTTGCAGAAAAGAAAATGCAGCAGATGCTTGTGATTTTCGGCAAGTTCACGTATACTTATAATGAAGAGCGGAGGTACGGATGATGAACGAAAAAATAATTCCAATTGGTTATGAGGATATCAAACGATATATAGATATGAACCTATATTATGTCGATAAAACATGGATGCTGCGGGATTTTATTGACATGCATTCTTCAGTTACCCTGTTTACCAGACCGCGGCGCTTCGGCAAGACGCTGAACCAGAGCATGTTCCGCCGCTTCTTTGAAGATGAGCGCACGGCGGACGGAACGCCGGTGGATAACCGCTATCTCTTTGACGATCTTGCGATTTCGTCATGCGGTGAGAAATACCTGCGGCACCAGCAGCAGTACCCGGTGATCAATTTATCGCTGAAATCCGGGAAACAACCCAGCTATGAGATGGCCTACCGGAGCCTCCTTGATGAAATCATCAAGGAATTTCAGCGTCATTCGTACATCTTAAATGGTGAAATGGCAAGCAGAGACCGGAAAATCTTCGTCGATATTCTTAACGAAAAAGCCCAAGATATTCAATACGCTAAGGCATTGGGAATTTTATCTGTCTGCCTGGAAAAATACCACGGCAGGAAGTGCATCATCCTCATTGACGAATACGATGTACCGCTGGAAAACGCATGGTTCAGAGGCTTCTATGATAAAATGATCGGCTTTATCCGCTCGCTGTTTGAGTCAGCCTTAAAGACCAATGACAGCCTGGAGTTCGGCATGATCACCGGATGCCTTAGAATCAGCAGGGAAAGTATCTTCACCGGTCTGAACAATTTGGAGATCAACTCCGTAACAGGGCCAGAATATGGAGACGCTTTCGGCTTTACGGAAGCAGAGATCCGGAAAATGCTTTCTTATTATAAATTAGAAGACAAGTTCTCAGAGCTGAAGGACTGGTATGACGGCTATCTTTTTGGAAAGAACGAGATCTACAACCCGTGGAGCATCATCAACTATGTAAAAACGGCTGTGGCCGATCCAGGAGCCTTTCCAAAAGCCTATTGGAGCAACACGTCTTCCAATAGCATCGTCAGAGAGATCATCGAAAACGCGGATCAGGAGATGAGAGATGAGGTAGAGCAGCTTATGACTGGCGAAGCGTTGGAAAAGCCTATTCATGAGGAAATCACCTATGCAGATATTCACGAAAGCAGTGACAACCTGTGGAACTTCCTGTACTTTACCGGATATCTGACATCGGCGGGACAGCGTTATGACGGTGAAAAGACTTATACCAAGATGGTGATTCCGAATACAGAGATCAGGACGATCTATCGCGACACCATTTTGCGCTGGTTTGACAAGAGCCTGGAGCAGAAGGATCTGCGGCCTCTGATCAAAGCCATTGAGGAAGGAAACTGCGACGAGATCGGAGACATCATCAGCGATGAGCTGATGGATACGATCAGTTTTTTCGACTATGGAGAAAACTACTACCAGGGGTTCCTCACGGGACTGTTGAAAGCCGGCGGCGGCTACCTGGTTCAGTCAAACCGTGAAAGCGGTTATGGACGGACAGACCTGGTGATGAAGACACGGAGAATCCGCAACGGTAAGGCGGTGATTTTGGAATTGAAAGTGGCAGGTTCTTTTGAAGCTATGGAAGAAAAATGCCTGGAGGCCCTTGCGCAGATTGAAAAAAGAAAGTATGCCGAAAGTCTGCAGCGCGAAGGCTACCGCAACATTATCAGATATGGGATATGCTTTTTCAAAAAAGAATGCATGGTGTTAAAGGGAAATTGATGTGAAAACCCCTGCTTTGCCTCCTGTCTAAGAGACAAAGCAGGGGTTATATTATGGCCCCAATCCCTGTCACTCTGCCCGTCTCTTCCGGACAAAGAAGACGCTGACCAGCAGAATAATACCCAGGATCGCCGCCGACAGGTGGGAATCCAGCCGGAAGCCGTTGAAGCCGGTGGAGATCACCTGAATCAGGATGACCGCCAGAATCAGCCCGCTGATCCTGCCCTTTCCGCCGTCGGGATTGACCCCGCCCAGAACCGCGATGAGCACAGTCTGCATCAGATAGCTGGAGGCGTAAGCCGCGGAGGCGGAGCTGAACCGGGACGTCATGATGACTGCCGCGACGCCGACGAAGAAGCCGGAAAGGACGTAGGTCCGCACAGTCAGCAGCACGGTGCTGGTCCCGTGGAAACGGGACACCACCCGGTTCGAGCCGTAAATATACATTTCACGCCCCTGGCCCGTGCGCCGCAGAACCAGATCGGCGAACACCATACAGAGGACGAACAAAACCACCGAAAATGGAATGCCGAAAATCATGCCGCTTCCGATTTTGCTCAGGGAAGCTGAAGACGCGCTCATGACGCTGCCTCCTGTCAAAAGCAGGTTCAGCCCGCCGATGAGCATCTGGGTGCTGAGGGTCGCCAGAATATCCGGCACGTGGAAGACGGCGATGAGGACGCCGTTGAGTACGCCGACGGCCATGCTGACCGCCACGCCGGCGACGATGGCGGCCGCCACCACGGAGACGCTGTCTCCCCCTTCCGGCAGCCACCTGCCCAGAATGGCGATCATGACGATGCCAGACAGGTTTGCCGACGCGATGCAGGAAAGATTGATGCCGCCGACCAGCATGGTGATCCCCATGCCCAGGGTCAGAATCCCGATCTCAGGAAATTGAAGACAGATAGACTGCAGCGTCTTCACCGACAACAGCCCCGGCTGCGCGATGCAGAACCCGGCAGCAAACACCGCCAGCAGAGCGGTCAAAATGATATTTTCCTTGCGCTTACCCAGCCCCTTGGCCATCTTCTTTTCCATGGCGCAGCCTCCTTCCCTTTTTCTCAATAGATGAAATTCCCGTCATACAGAAGCAGATCAGAATGATCAGGCCGGTCAGAAAGTCAAACCAGTAGCTGCTGATGCCGATGAGGACGATGCCGTTGCCCACCGCGCCGATGAGCAGAGTTCCGATCAGCGTGCCTATGGCCGTTCCCCTTCCGCCGGTCAGCGCGGCGCCGCCCATGACCACCATGGCCAGAACCTCCAGCTCGCCGCCGTACATGGTATTGGGAGCCACCGTCTGGCTCAGGTACATCTGAAGCAGTCCCGCCGCCGCCGACAGGAGGCCCAGATATCCGTAGATGCAAAAATCGATTTTCAGCACGGAAATGCCCAGCCTTTTGGCCGCCGTTTTATTTCCTCCTATGGCAAAGACGCACCGCCCGATCTTCGTAAAACGAAGCAGGATCCCCGTCAGCAGAAAGACGCCCAGCATCAGCAGGATTGGCATGGTACCCACCAAAAAGCTGCTCTTCGTGGAAAACCACGCGGGAAAGTGGTTCAGCAGCTTTCCCTTGCTGAGCCAGATCAGCAGGCCGTAGTAGACGTTGCTGGTGGCGATGGTCACGATGATGGCAGGCGCCTGCAGCAGATAGATCAGCCCGCCGTTGATGACTCCCAGCAGAATTCCCACCGCGGCGCCCAGGAGACAGACAGAAAGCAGATTGGCCGACCCGCTGAGCAGCATGAAGTAGCCGCAGCTGTACTGCACCACGGCGGCGATGGACATGAAGGAGATATCGATGCCCCCTGAGATCAGAATGACCAGGACGCCGGCCGCCAGAATTCCAGTGGTGGCGATACCGGAGACCATGTCCTGAAGGTTCTCCGCAGTGTTGAACACCCCGCCCGTCTTGTATGATAAAAAGAGAAATACCACACAGGTGATCAGAAACAGGTACGTCTCGTGCTGATGAAAAAGTCTCTGTAGCTGCTTATTCCTCATAATTTATCCTTTCTTCAAATTCTTCCAGGGTCAGGCCGGACAAGTCCACGGTGGATTTGATCCCGCCCTTTTCCATGATCATGGCCCTGCCGCAGTTGTGAAAGATCTCCTGGGGCTCGTCGGAGATCAGAAGGATGCCCATTCCCTGTTCCGACAGCTTCTGTATGATCTCGTAGATGGCGTATTTTGCCCCGATGTCGATGCCGTTGGTGGGCTGGTCTAAAATCAGCGCCTTCGGCTGAATGGAAAGCCACTTGGCCAGCACCACCTTTTGCTGGTTGCCGCCGGAGAGGCTGGAAACCGTCAGTTCCGGCTCCGCGCTTCTGATGGCGAGCCGCGAAATCCAGTCCCTGGTACAGCTGTCGGTCTTCTTTGGCGACAGCAGCGGCAGCCTTCCCCGGCACTGATCCAGGACCAGGGCCGTCAGGTTCAGCTCCGTGGGCTGGTCGATGGCGACGCCCTGAAGCACCCGGTCCTCCGGAACGTAAGCGATGCCCTGCCGGATTGCCTGCCGGTTGTTCTTCAGCTGAAGAGGCTCCCCCTCCAGCAAAACCCTTCCCCGATCAAAGGGCTGCAGGCCGAAGATGCTCTGAGCCACCTCTGAACGCCCCGCGCCCAGAGAGCCGATCAGTCCCAGCACCTCTCCTTTTCTCAGTGTAAAGGAGACGTCGTGAAACTGTCCTTCCCTGCCCAGGTTTTCCACCTGAAGCAGAGGCGGTTCCCCGGCCTCGACCGCTTGACCGGCCCCTTCGGCGGCCTCCTTTCTCCTTCCCAGGAACTGCAGCTTCTGGCCGCTGATCAGGTAGGCCAGCTCCTCTTCATCTGCCTCATCGCGGGCGATGGTCTTCCGCACCACGCCGTCCCGCATCACCGTAATCCGATCGGCGATCTGAATGATCTCGTCCAGCTTGTGGCCTACAAAGATGATGGAGACGCCTTCTTCCTTCAGCCTGGAAACGATGGAAAACAGAGAGGCGATCTCCCTCTTTGTCAGAGAGGACGTAGGCTCGTCCATGATGAGGATCCGGCTGTCGGCGGTCAGAGCGCGGGCAATAGCCACCAGCTGCCTGTCGGCCACAGACAGTCCGGCCACCTGCGCGTCGGGATCAAGGCGCGCGCCCAGCCTGGACAGCGTTTCCTCCGCCGCCCTTCTCAGCTCTTTCCGCCCGCGCCTGCCCTTTTCCAGAAACAGGGGAAGATAGATGTTTTCCGCCGCGGTCATATTGGGGAACAGGCTCAGGTCCTGATAGATGACCGCCACGCCCTCAATATTAGCAGGAATGCCGGAATCCTGAAGCAGGACTCCGGCTATAATTTTGATCAAAGTAGACTTTCCACAACCGTTTTGACCGACCAGGCAGTGAACCTCTCCCCGCCGCAGATCGAAGCTGACGTCGGAAAGGGCCTTTACGCCGCCGAAGGTCTTATTGATATGTTGTAAGTTGAAAAGTATCTCTGGCATTTTCGTCTCCTTTGGCGCTGCGATTTAGAAGCCTAATTCTTCAGCGTTTTCAGAGGTGATGAACAGTGTCTTGTCGAAGGCCAGAGTCGTTCCGTTCAGGGTCGGCGTACCGATGCCGGATACCTCGAAATCGGAAGCGGTGACGTCCTCGCCGTTAAGCAGGGCGACAGCTGTCGTAATGGCCGCGTAACCGGAATCAGACGGATCCCACAGCAGTCCTTCGTAGATCGCGCCGCTCTCCAGATAGGAGATGCCCTCGCTCGGCATCAGGTTGCCCAGAATGGTAAACTCGCCGACCAGATCCTTCTCGATGATGGCTTCCGCCGCGCCGATCGGTCCCTGGCTGCCGAAGCTGATGATGCCGTCCAGGTCCGGATATGCCTTCAACAGCTCCAACGTCTTGCTTCTTGCGTCGTCCGCGCTCTCACCTACTGGAAGTCTGTCGGTGACCAGCTCGATGTCAGGATAGTTCTCCTCCAGATAAGCCTCTACATAGTCCGCCCAGGTCTTGTGGAGCGGCTGGGTCAGGCTGCCGACGAACTGAGCGTACTGTCCGGAGCCGCCGATCTGCTGAGCAAGGTCTTCCGCTGCCGCTTCCGCGAACTTCTGGTTGTCTACCAGCTCGATGTCGTAGTCTACGCCCGCCTGGTCAGGGGATTCGTTGGAGAGGACCACGATGCCGGCGTCTCTCGCCTTATCCAGCACGGAGGCGATGGCTTCCGCGTCAGTCGGAACCACGATGATAGCGTCAACCTCCTGGCTGATCAGGTCTTCGATCAGCTTGATCTGCTCCGCGGAGTCTTCTTCCGTCGGTCCTACCACAAAGGCGTCCACGCCCAGCTCCTCCGCAGCCTTCTGCACGCCTTCTTCCAATCTGTTGAAGTAGGCGATACCGGTCAGCTTTACGACGACGCCGATGGTATACTGGTCGTCTCCGCCGGAAGCCTGGCTGTCGTCACTGTCGGTGCTTCCGCAGCCTGCCATAACAGCCGCCACCAAAAGCAGACTGAGCAAAATGGCAAAAATTCTCTTGGTTTTTTTGAGTCTCATTTCTTTCTTCCTCCTGAAATTGATTGATTTAATATATTTTGATATCGCAGCAGCACCCTTTCATCGGGCTCCCTACTCTCATATCTGACTGTTTTAACGCTCCTGCCGATGAGCTTCCGGCAGGATTCTACGGTTCTCTCCGGTTCAAAATATTTCAGCTGCGCCAGCAGATTTCCATAGCTGGTGCTTTCGCTGCTGCCGGTGATCACGGTTTTGCCCGTGTAGTCGGCCGCCAGCTGGCAGAGCCTGCGGTTCCTGACGCCGCCGCCGACGATATACAGCCGGGCAAAGTCCTTCTGGCAGACCTGCTCCAGCTCCGCCACCGTGTCCCGGTAGCTGAGGGCCATGGAAAGCAGAAAGCTTTTGATGGCCTTCCCTATGTCATACGCTCCCTTTACCTGCCCCGTTTGGAGGAAGCTGTTCCAAAGCGCTTCCCCCATGCGGGCCGGATTAAAGAAACGGTTATCGTTGACGTCAAAGAGGGGAACGTCCTCATCTGAGGCGTCCATCAGCTGATAGAACTGATCCCAGGAGAGACTGCTGTCGTACTCCTGGCGCAGCCTCTGTATGATGAACTGTCCCGCGTTGTTTTTCAGCAGGGTGATCCGGTCAAAGGCTCCCAGCTCGTTGGTCAGGTGACGCTCCATCACCGATGTATCCATCAGAGGCTCTTCCAGCTCCGTCCCGATCAGCGCCCAGGTTCCTGAGCTGATAAAGGCGAAGTCCTTCTCCTCCGCCGGGATCGCCAGCACCGCCGCCGCCGTATCGTGGGATGGGACGCAGATCACAGGGATCTCATAATCGATCCCCAGTTCTTCCCTGATGGAAAGGAGCAGATTTCCGATCCGCGTTCCGTGTATGCCTATAGGTGACAGCATAGAGGATGATATTCCCCCTTCCCGGCAGGCGCGCGGGCTTGGCTTCCGGCTTCCCACGTGCATCAGCTGCGACGTGGAAAACTCGCTGGGCTCGTTGCTCATGACCCCGGTAAACAGGTAGTTGAAAATATCCGGTATCATCAGCAGCTTGTCCGCGGCGCGGAGAAGGGACGGCGCGTACTTGCCGATGCCCTGCAGCATGAACAGGGAATTGATTTTGTCACACAGCAGGCCCGTTTCCCGGAAGAGTTCTCTCTCTTCCGCTTCTGACAGGCGTCCCGCCATTTCCGCGCCCAGCGGATTTCTATAACAAAGGGGATTTCCCAGCATGATCCCCTCCTTTGTAAAAAACGCGAAGTCCACGCCCCAGGTGCAGATACCGATCGAGTCGATTGCTTCCGTTTCTTTCACCGCGGCGGCCAGCCCCTTCAGCATCTTCTGATAGATGGCCGCCACATCCCAGTACTCGTAATCGCGGAGCCGGACGGCAGCGTTCTCTTCCTGTAAAAGCGTCTGGATATCCAGCCGCTCTCCGTCAAATCTGCCTAAGATCGCGCGCACTGACGTGTTGCTGCAATCGAAGGCGATCATATTTTTTATCTTTTTCCTTTGTTCCATCTTCCTTTGCTCCATCGCGTCTCCTCCGGCCACGGTTTACTGGCCGTATTGGTTGTTGTGGAAACGGAACATGTGGTCCACGTCGTCGTCGGGAATGATGCGAACCTTCCCGCCCAGACTGCGGGCCAGAATATAGATTTCCGCGTTCCGCTCCAACACGTCGCACTGCTTCAGGGCCATTTTGATGTCCCTGCCGCCGCACACGGCTCCATGGCTGGGCAGCAGCGCCGCATGGTTGGTGTCGCCGAAGGCTTCGACGACGTATTTCGCCAGATCCGGTGAACCCGGTATGGCGTACCTGCACAGAGGCGCTTCCTTGCCGATGGTCTGGGCGAATTCCTCCGTAACCGCCGGCAAAGCCAGCCCAGCCACGCCGATAGCGATGGAAAATGTTGAATGGGTGTGTATCACGGCGTCGATATCATCTCTCGCCTGATACAGCTCTATATGTAAATCTTTCTCTATGGTCGGCTTTCGCAGACCGTAGATGCGGATGCCGTCACTGTTAAACGCGACCACGTCCTCCGGGGTGCT
Organism: uncultured Emergencia sp.; assembly: GCA_937997955.1. Taxonomy (GTDB): domain Bacteria; phylum Bacillota; class Clostridia; order Peptostreptococcales; family Anaerovoracaceae; genus Senimuribacter. The sequence goes on from CALLDR010000133.1 coordinate 59,537, forward strand.
TTTGTCGTAATCCATTCCGCTGGGCGTCACATAGATATGTCCGGTCTCCGGATCGCGTATGCTGATGTTTCCCCAGGTGGCCACGGTCAGGGCTCTGCCCGCCATCTGCTTCGCCGCCTCTATGACCATCTCACAGTATTTCTTATCGATGGGTTTATTTTTCCTAGATGCCATGCTTCTGCCTCCTCTCCCGTCATGCCTCTGCTTCGTCGCTGTGAGGCAGTCCAAGGAACTCGATGCAGCGGTCCAGAATGTCCGCCAGGATCAGGCTGGCGCCGTAGACGTATTCAGAGCAGGTTCTTACGTGGCTCGGATGTCCCCATTGGGCGATCTCTGTCAGTTGATAGCAACAGACCGTGGTGAATTTCTCCTTGAATCTGTCGTGCAGCTCCTTGGCCAGATCAAAGGCCAGGCTGTCGTCGCCGTGCATGTCGGTCCTGCCGTAGATAGAGCTGATGATGATGGCTCCTGTGGAGACCGTTCCGCAGCAGCACTTGGCCTTTCCCAGGCCGCCGCCGAGGCCGCTGGCCATTCTCAGGATCTGCGGAGTGAAGTGCAGCGGATAGCTTTCGTTAAACGCTTTTATAACTGACTCGCTGCAGTGGAACCCGGCGATAAAATAGTCTCTCGCCTTGGCCGCCACCTGCCGCTGGCTGTCCGTAAAGGTGTCCTCAGCCTCTGTCCTGGCAGCCTGCTCCACCGCCTCCTCCACGACCTTCTGAAAGGCCTCTTTTGTCTGCTTTTCCAGTGTTTTTTCTTCTTGCATGATAACCTCCTGATTCATGTCCGACTCTGGGTCGATCATAATAAAAAAGAGGTCGCAAACAGCGCTTCGCTATTTGAAACCTCCAGTTGTCTGGTCAGTTTACAGGTCCTCCTCAGACCCTGACTTTTTCATTCTTTTCAATCTGCACGATCCTTCCGTCCTGAATGATGATGGATATGGAACCGAATTTCACCGATTCTATGAATTTGACGATGGTTTCCAGATCCTTTTCGGATACCGTGCAGTCCTTCTTTTTATCTGTTTTCATACCTGATTCCTTTCGGAAGAAGCTCCTTTTGCCATGAAAAAAGAGAAGCGATCCGCTTCTCACATGTACACAGGCCAGGGACTTCCGTCATAATCCTTTCAGCTTTTTTCAGCTTTCGCCGACGGCAGAGACATGTGAAAAAAATCTATCATCTTTTGCACAACAACAGGTACACATACAGATATTCGTCGTGCTCATCGATTCATACGCCATATTCAGCTGCATCTTCTTGATTTCTTTCATCGTTTCTTACCCTTTTTCCTACCTGTTTTATAGGTATAATAACACTGTCGCGCCGGATTGTCAATAGTTTTTCTAAAATTTGCCGGAAATCTTTTTCTCTGGCCCCGCGATCCCGGCCTCCTGACCTCCCGGCTGCCGCAACCTCCGCCGCCCGACTGGGCTATCCCTGCGGCAAAGCCCAAGTAATATAGCCCCGATGCCCGTTGCAGCACAGCTCAAGCGGCATAGCCCAGACGGGCCGCGATCTTTTTCCAAAAGAAAAGACGCCAGCCCCGTCTTTCAGGCAGCTGCCGTCTCACAACCTTCACGTATTTGAATCTGCTCACCCTTTTCAGTCTGCTTTGCCGCGTTAAGCCCCATCAAAGCTTTACTGCGGGAGCTTCTGATCCGGCACGAACCGCTTCCACAGAAAATTCGCCGCGATGACCGCCGTTATCCCTCCAGAAAACTTTGCCGCCATCATGGGAATGATCATGCCCTGGTCCGCGTTGGCGCAAAAGCCCAGATGATCTCCCAGTACAAAGGCCGCGGAGACCGTAAAGGCGCAGTTTAAGATCTTCCCCTTCTGGTTCATATCCTTCATCAGCTGGAACATCAGAATATTGTTGGCCAGGTTGGCGATCAGGCCCGCCACGCTTATCTCATCAAGATCAAATTTAGCGCCGATTTTTTTCAGCGGAGCGCTGAGCTTTTGAGTGATAAAGTGGACCAGAGGGAATGCCCCGATGAGCACGATGGCGATCCCGCCGATGGTCATAATTCCGTCTTCCAGAGGAACGACCCCCTCCGCGTCCGGCTCTGCCATTACGTGGAACAGCGGAAATCTGATTCCCGTCAAATACTGAAAGACCGCCAGCATGGTCCCGCAGGTCACCACCGCGGTTACGCCTTTTCCAAACAGCAGAAAGCCCTTCAGCATTTTTTGCTGAAAAAATACAAGTCCCAAAATGATCAAAACGGAAATAACCAGCACAGGAATGGTGTTGAATACGATCTGACTCATGGTAATGCCGTAGCCGCAGGCCATCATCGCGAAGCCGCCGCAGATACACGCGATGGGAATTGTGGCGAAGCCGATCAGCATGCCGGAGGCCAGATAGTGCCTGTCCTCCTCCTCGATGATACCCAGCCCTACAGGAATGTTAAAGACCAGGTTGATTCCCAAAACTGCCGCAACGATCAGTCCTACAAAGCTGCCCGCGATTTCATCTGCGGCCAGCTCCATGGCCAGCGGGTAGCCTCCCAGGTCGCAGCCCAGAAGAATCCCCGCGAAGAGAGAAGGATCCGCCCCTATGGCCTGAAACACCGCTCCCAGGATATCCCCCAGCAGGATTTTGATCACCGGCACGAGGGCGATCATTCCGACCATGGCTATGGCAAGGGAGCCTAACGCGTGGAATCCCTCGTCGTATTTTTCTCCATAGCCTTTTTTGTTCCCCCTAATTTTATCGATTCCGCCTACCACCATAAAGATCACCATCAGCAGCATGATGACTTTGTCGGCGGAAAAAGCATTTCCCCATTCTTTCACTGAGTTTACTAAAATTTCCATGATTTTGTCCTCCACAATCAAAATTCATACATTCTCAACGGGTGGGGACAGCGCGGCGCCGTCTCGCCCCATCGGATACTTCTGAATGATTCATACCGATGATCGGGGGCACAGAAAAAAGCCCCTTACTCTGGTATGGTTAAGGCGCCAAAACAAAAACACGAAAGAAAGGGATCCTCTTTTTTACGCATAACAGGGATCTCTTTACGTATAGTTTAAACACTTTATCCTTAAAAAGCAATAAAAAATTGAAAATAAAATTAATGTAAAATAATTGTGGGGTCCCTCTAAAAAAATAGAAGCCGGCAGCCTGCGATAGAATACAGCTGAAATTAAAAACAACATAGGGAGCGGCTCCAACCCATGGAGTTGGGCTGTTTGCAGAATTTAAGAGGGTTTAGCCCAATTTCATTCCCATCGCCAATTTCATTCCCATTTCACCCTATATTTAAGTCCGCTTTGGCGCGCGGCGCGAATTTCGGAAGGAGAATCGCTTCCATCCGTAAAACGGGTGGTTCGCACTGGGGCTATAAGCCCCGTTTACCTGCCGGCGCCTCAAGACGCGGGCTTTCACTTTCGTTCAAGCCTTAGTGCATTTGCTTCTTTGCTACCCCTGAAGGGGGTTCTTTCAACTTATTTAAATGGATCTTCATATTCCTTCACGCTCAATCTATCCATCGCTATATCCTTCGTTTCTTGCTCTCGGATATATTTCCGGATTGTCTCTTCGTTGAGCCCTACGGTACTTACATAGTACCCTTCTGCCCAAATGTAACGGTTCCCAAATTTATACTTCAGATTTGCATGTCGGTCAAACATCATCAGTGCACTTTATCCTTTGAGGTAGCCCATGAAGTCTGACACTGCAAGCCGTGGTGGGATTGCAACCAACATGTGAACATGATCAGGCATCAAATGACCTTCAAGAATCTCTACACCTTTATATTTATAAAGTGTGAGAAAAATTTCCTTCAAATCCTCACGGTATTGACCTTAAATCACTTTTCGTCTATACTTAGGCGTAAAGACAATATGGCACTTGCACATCCATTTCGTATGTGCAAGGCTGTATGCTTTATTTGCCATAAAGAATCTCCTTTCATTTTACAATACGGCTTGAACAAATATATTGTATCATCGGGGAGATCTTTTTGGTATAACCATCGATGCGCACCCGCATAGCAGGTGGTTTATTTGTCTCGGGCATGCTGCCCTCGACAGGGCTTATAGCCCTATAAATAGATAAAAAGACACGCCGCGATAACGTGTCTTTTTATCAAATTTATGGGGAAAATACAAGCATTATAAATTAAGTTGTCTAATCTATTTTATTTTCCATGATACGCGCAACCGTTTGATAAAAAATAAACCTCATAACAAAGAGGAATTTCTCGGCCTCGCTCGCTTGGTTTTTGATGTTCCCCATACTCTGTAGCAACATCACTTATATATATACAATATGCGCCTGTATCGTGATCATGGATTACTGTCATTAAATCACTGTATAAAAAGAAAGCCTCAATATAAGCAAGTGATTGATAATAGTTGAAGTGATATGCCCCACTCCATCCGCAGTTTTCCCGTGTAGCAGGCTCGATAATATCATAACCCTGTTCAGAGTCGACACATAAATCATTGTACTCGTTTCCACTTTCTTCTATTACTTTTTTTGCAGCCTGTATCAAATCCTCTTTGTCCCACTTAAACTCGTAAGATTTAACCGCGGAACAGAGGCCATATATTTTTTTGTTGTTCACGGTGCGATATGCCCTGACTTTGAACTCGTATTCCTTTTCATCATTGAACTTTACTTTGGCAGATGTACCAGTATAATAGCCCAGGCTCTTCCAAGTCGTTTTACCCTTTTCACGCATGTACAGCTGATAGCCGGTAGCGCCGGTTACCTTCCCCCAAGTAACTTTGAAGCCCTTGTAGTTATTGGCGTCGGATACCTGGTAAACATATCGAGTCACCTTAGTCGATCCGTAGGTTTCTGTGACCAGCTTTGCGGTTCCCTTTTCATAATAAGGGATCACAATGCTGCTAATCTTGGCTTTGTTCGGTCTTGCATAAGCGCTGACAATGCTGGAATACTTGGTGTAGTACGTCGTCTTGCCGATCTTCTTGTAGGCACGTACCTTATAGTAATAGGTCTTGCCGGTGGTGCGGCCGGTGTTGATGTAATACAGCTTGTCCGGATTGGTTGTCGTGTAGACCAGACTGTATTTGCCGCTCTTGCTGGCAGCTCTGTAGACCTTGTATCCGTCTACTCCTTCGACCTTATCCCAGCTGACTTTGATTTTGGTATAGCTGTAAGAAGCTGCTTTGGCTGCAGGCTTGATCGCCTTGACCTGCGCTGAGGTCAGCTGCGCCGGTGCGCTTTCATCGGCGGCAGTGTCGTCTGCAAATGCCGGCACGCTCATGGTCAGGACCATGGCCAGCGCCAGAATGATGCTTATAAATTTCTTCACTTCCATTCCTCCTTCGGTTATTTCAAATTCCTGTCTAATTACGCTTCACTCTCTATCTCCTCAATTTTTCCACAACCGCTTGCAACTTTTTTCGCGGTGTGGTATATTGTTATTAGCAAGGAAAGCCGCTTTTGGTCGGGCGGCTCAAGTCCAAATGAGAGATGAAACCGTCAAACACTTGGTTTGGCGGTTTCGGTTTTATTTACCCCTTCGATCAACGAAGGTGGCAAGCGCAATCAGTACAAGCAGTAAGCTAAGCAAGTCGGTCCATGTAACGTACGTCATACAACCACCTCCCTTCCTTGCGGTCAGTTGGTGGACTTTCGCCGCCAGCGGCGTATTCCCTGGTATGTAAAGCCCCTGCTGCTCATTCGCAGCCGCGGGCTTGCAACCAAGTCCTGTTTCTATTTCTATTTCTTTTTCTTTCTTTTTCGATTTCTGTTGTCTTTGCTTTATTATACAGAACAGCTGTTCCCGTGTCAAGGCTTCATAAAACAGCTCAATCCATGGAGTTGGGCTGTTTGCAGAATTTGAGAGGATTTAGCCCAATTCCATTCCTGTCGCCAATTTCATTTCCATTTCACCCTATATTTAAGTTCGCTTTGGCGCGCGGCGCGAATTTCGGAAGGAGAAAGAAAAAGAGGCGGCCTCTTTCGAGACCGCCTCATCGTAAAAAACTGTATTCTTATCTCTCAACAACAACTGCAGTTCCCATGCCGCCGCCGATGCACAGAGTAGCCAGACCCAGCTTAGCATCTCTCTTCTCCATCTCGTAGATCAGGGAGATCAGGATTCTTGCGCCAGATGCTCCGATCGGGTGACCCAGAGCGATCGCTCCGCCGTTTACATTCAGCTTGGAAGTGTCAAATCCCAGATCTCTGCCTACTGCTACGGACTGAGCAGCAAATGCTTCGTTTGCTTCGATCAGGTCTAACTGGTCGATGGTTACGCCAGCCTTTTCCAGAGCCTTTCTGGAGGAAGGAACAGGTCCGATACCCATGATCTTAGGGTCAACGCCTGCGGAAGCATAGCCTTTGATGGTGCACAGAGGCTTCAGTCCCAGCTCGTCAGCCTTTTCCTTGGACATTACGACCAGCGCAGCGCCAGCATCGTTGATACCGGAAGCGTTAGCAGCTGTAACAACGCCGTCCTTCTTGAAAGCAGGCTTCAGCTTACCCATCTTCTCGATGGAAGCGCCGAACTTAGGATATTCGTCAGTGTCGAATACGATTGGATCGCCCTTTCTCTGAGGGATTTCAACCGGAACGATTTCGTCCTTGAACTTGCCGGCCTTAACGGCAGCTTCTGCCTTCTGCTGGGAAGCAACGGAGAACTCGTCTAATTCTTCTCTGGTGATGCCCCACTGCTCAGCGATGTTCTCAGCAGTGATACCCATGTGATAGTTGTTGAACGCGTCCCACAGACCGTCGTTAACCATCATATCAACCATAGGAACGTTGTTCATTCTTGCGCCCCATCTTGCTTTCGGCATCGCGTACGCGGTCGCGGACATGTTCTCAGCGCCGCCTGCAACTACGATGTCAGCATCGCCGGCTTTGATGATCTGTGCAGCCAGCTCAACCGCTCTCAGACCGGAGCCGCAAACTTTATTGATCGTCATAGTAGGAACTTCAATAGGAATACCAGCGTCCAGAGCCATCTGTCTGGATACGTTCTGTCCTAAACCACCCTGCAGTACGCAGCCCATGATAACCTCATCAACCTGTTCAGGCTTGATGCCGGCTCTTTCAACAGCTGCCTTAATAGCGACGGCACCTAAAGTTCTGGTCGGAACGTCCTTCAGGGATCCGCCAAAATTGCCGATTGGTGTTCTCGCTGCTCCTACAATTACTACTTCTCTCATTGTATATGTACCTCCTTAAAAATAAACGTCTGAAACGTCTCGTTTAGCGTAATTTAGATTTTGTTAAATTCTTCACATTCTCATAGTACCACATCTGTCTGCAAAAAGCAACCTGAATATTTTTCTTCCATATGATTTGGTTTCAGCGCTTCTTTTGCCTGCCGCAGATTCTCCAGTCCCATGTCCTCCTCCCGGTTGACATAGACGATATTTTCCGGCAGCATCTTGCAGAATTCGCTGCAGACTACCTGGTACAGCCCGCGGTAATCCTCGTTGGCCTTTTCAAAGTGCTCCGCCGCCGTGTCGCCGTTGATGAGCTCGCCGATGGCAAAGCCCTGCAGCACTCCATTGATGCGCACCGCCACCGAATAGATCTTCGGCCGGTCGATCAGCTGCAGAATCTCGCGAATGGCTTCCTCCTCCATGTAAAGGCTTTCCATCTCGTCGGCGTCATAGCCTTTGTTCTCTCTGCTCCTGGCTGTGAACTCCATGATTTCCTCTTCCATGTCTCTGGTGATCGGCTCTGCCGTGTACGCATAGTTCTTCAGAAAGTAGTTCATGTGGTTCTTTTTCTTATGAAGCGCCCGGCCGCTGAGGGTGATCAGTTTGTCCTTCAGATATACGTATTCGTCGTTGTCTCTGTCGTGAACAAAGGTCATCTGCCCCGGAAACGCCTCTTCCAGATACTGTACCATATGTCCCGGCACCAGCACGATGGAAAAGGGGATCTTCCGGGCCTCAAACCGCCGCTTGGCCTCCAGCACCGTCTCCCGCAGGCCCGCGGGATCGTAGGCCCCGTTTCTGGTCATGGGCATGGAGATGATGGCGTTGGGTTTGTCGGTGATCATGCAGTCCGCGCCCGCCAGGCACAGGTAATCGCCGATGACCTCCCAGCAGAGGCAGTAGGTGTTCCTCCAAATGTAGTTGGAGAGAAAGGTGTAGCCGGCTCCTCTGTAATCGAAGCCGTCAAAATACTCTCCCAGGACTTCCGCATCCTCCTTCGTCATATTTTCAAAGGAATGTTTAAAAATGTTCATATGGTAAGGCCCCATTTCTCTACAGTTTCAAAGCTGCCGCGGTCGGTAAAGTCAAAGCGCAGCGGCGTGATCGTGGCATAGCCCGCATAGACCGCCGCCAGGTCATAGTCCAGGGAGCTGTCCGAATAATCGGCCGGCTGTCCGGAAAGGGCGTAACGGCTGCCTTCCACCCGGTGAAAACGATCGTCATAGTAATGGCCGCCCAGCAAAGCGGTTCTGACGCCTTTGATCTCCTCCGCGGGAAGGTCCGGCACGTTGATGCTCACCACCACGGACGGGTCCAGCTTGCCGTAGACGTGTTCTATGACGTCCACCGCCAGCTTGCACGCTGTATCAAAGTGGGTCGCCTCGTGGTCGTCAGCGGAAACCGCCACGGCCTGAACGCCGGAAATGGCCGCCTCTGCCGCGGCGCCGATGGTGCCGGAATACAGGGTGTCCATGCCCAGGTTGCTTCCCATATTGATGCCGGAATAGACCATGTCCATTTTGATCCCTTCCTCCGCGAAAAACTGCAGGCCGATCTTGGTGCAGTCCGCCGGAGAGCCCGAAGTCTGCAGGGCGCCTTTTGCTCCTGGAAAATCCACCGGCTGGATGATGACCTCCTGGCCCAGGGTGATAGAATGGCTCTTGGCGCTGCGCTGTCCGTCAGGCGCGCAGACGTAAACGTCGGCGGCCTTTGACAGAGCCTGGACCAGGTGCCAGATGCCCTTTGACTGGATGCCGTCGTCGTTGACTACCAGTATGTTCATTCCATCTTCATCACCTTTCCGATAGAGTCGTAGATCACCAGGTCAGCCTTGCCGTCGTATGGGGTCTGGCTCTTGTTGATCAGCACCAGATGTCTGCCTCTGAAATAGTTGATCAATCCGGCCGCAGGATAGACCACCAGAGAAGTTCCGCCGATGATCATAGTGTCCGCCTTTTCTATGGCTTCCACGGCTCCCTGTATGCAGCTGTCGTCCAGCATTTCCTCGTAAAGCACCACGTCAGGCTTGACGCGGCCGCCGCAGCTGCAGTGAGGCACGCCCTTTTCGCAGTGGCTTTCATCCATGATGTAGTCCACGTCGTGGAAAGCGCCGCACTTTTCACAGTAGTTGCGCAGCACGCTGCCGTGAAGCTCGTAGACCTTGCGGCTGCCCGCCTTTTGATGGAGGCCGTCGATATTCTGGGTGATGACCGCCTTCAGCTTTCCCATTTCCTCCAGCTTTGCCAGCGCCTTGTGGGCGTCATTGGGCTGGGCGTCCGGGTAGATCAGATTTTCTTTATAGTATTTGAAGAACATCTCCGTATGATTCACATAAAATGTATGAGACAGCATGGTCTCTGGAGAATGTCCGTATTTCTGCTGTGCATGGTAGAGGCCGCTTTCCGAACGGAAGTCCGGAATGTTGCTCTCTGTAGAGACGCCCGCACCGCCAAAAAATACGATATTTTCACTTTCGTCGATGACTTTTTTTAATCTCTCGTCCATCTTGTCACCTGCCTTTTTGTTTCTTCTTTGAAAACGAGGGTATACTTTGATATTATAGCACATAAAAGGGGGTTTTGTAAATGGATTATGAAAACAGAAACGGGAAGGAAGCGCAAAGCGGAGGCGGGAAGCGGGCCCTGGTTCTCAGCGGCGGCGGCTCCCGGGGCGCGTATCAGTGCGGAGTCTGGCAGGCTATGGAAGAGCTGGGCATGGGTATCGATATCGTCGCCGGCGTGTCTGTGGGAGCTATCAACGGCGCCATGGTAGTCCAGGGAGATGTGATCAAAACCGCCAACCTCTGGCGCCAGATGGAGACCAGCATGGTCTTTGACGTAGATGCGGACGCCGGTATCGCCGATTTTGCCGCGGAATTTCTGAAAGGCGGCGGCGCTGGTTCCGTCGGGCTGCAGAGCATGCTGTCAGAATACGTCGACGAGGAGGCCATACGCCGCTCCCCGACAGACTTCGGACTGCTGACCGTGGAGTTTCCTTCCATGAAGCCTCATTATCTCTGGAAGGAGGATATCCCCCGCGGCCAGCTCTGCGACTATATCACCGCCAGCGCTTCGGCTTTCCCCGCCGTAAAGCCTTTTGACATCGAAGGGAAGGATTACATCGACGGAGGTTATGAAAACAACCTGCCTGCCGCCATGGCCCTGGAAAAGGGCGCTGCCGAGGTGATCTGCGTGTATCTGGACGCCATCGGCCGGTTCCGCCCTTCCTCTCTCAAAGATATCCCCAACCTGACCTTCATCGAGAGCAAATGGGATCTGGGAGATTTTCTGGTCTTCGACCGGGCCAACAGCAAGCGGATCCTGCGGCTGGGCTATCTGGACGCCATGAAAACCTTCGGCGTTTACGACGGCGGCTATTACACCTTCGCCAAGGGGACCTTTGACAGGCGCGCCCTGGCCCAGGCGGACCGCGCCGCCCGCATCTTTGAGCTGGACCCCCTGATCCTGTACCGCCACGGCAGCTTTGAAAGCGCTCTGTCCTCCGCCGTAGCTGCTGCCCGCGCCGAAGCCGCGCCTCTTCATGCCGCCGAAGACAGGCCCGTTCATACCGACGAGGGAGGCGGACTGTCCATGCTGTCCGTGTCCGCTTTGCCCGTGTCCGCTCTGCCCGTGTCGGCTCTGTCAAATCTGTCAAAGGGCGGACTGTCGTCGGTCATCGGCCAGCTGAAAAGCGCCAGCCGGAAGGCGGCCACCCTCTTCATCGCGGACAGTCTTCGGGAAAGAGGCGGCGAAAGCGTCTTTCTGTCCAGATACGCTCGCCGGCTGCTCAAAGACGAGGTCAGCGCCGCCAGACTGCTGGTGAAGCTGGGGCTGGCGTAAAGCGTGCGGTTAGCCTGCAAGCGCCTGCCTTGCGTAAGCTTTCTTCCCGCATGAGCTTTCTTCATCATAAAAGCGTTCTTCTTGTATAGGCTCTCTTTCTGTAAAAGCGTCCAGCTTGCAAAACTGCAAGCTGGACGTAACCTTTCGTATAGGACGCCCTCTCTGTTTTGTTGTAAGATAGAAGCATCAAATCAATGGGAGGTCATGACAGATGAGAAAAAGCAAAATCGTTATAGGTGCAGTCATCATCGCGGCGGCTATAGCCGCCTGCGCCGTTTTTTGGTGTTTCACACGTATGCTCACGACAGATTACAGCGACTACTACACCCGGACCGACAACAACCGCGTCAGGGAAATTGAGGACGAAGACTTCCGTTATGAATACAGGCTGCAGGCCTTCGATGAGGACGGCGAGTCCAAGGAATACATATTTATGACAGCTGACAAGCTGGAAAAAGGCGCTTTCTTGCATCTGTACACGCTTCCCTTTCGAGGCGTCGTCAAATGGGAATATATCGAGGAGGGTGAGCTGCCTTCCGCAGTAAAGGAGGTATATACCGATTAAAACTCAGACGTCTTTCTGCCAAGCTCTCGTCCCTGCGGACTCTATACCTTTAGTGCAGAAGGAGCAGCAAAGTCTGAAAGGCCACTTAAAAAAGCGTCCCACAGCTCAAGCCGTTGGGCGCTTTTCTGTTCCTCTCGTATTGCCGATCATATGGTTTTAAAACTACGTACTTTATATTTTAATACAAGGTAAGATAAAACAAATTTAAACAGCTGGTCCGCTGTAATACAGAGCCAAAGTACATATAACTGCGCTTGGAACACGTAAGCTGACAAGAGTGCAGTTGGAATTCTCAGTCCCCATGTTCCAGTCGCTTCAATGAGCATCGGTGTGTTCTTATAACCTGTTGACCTCAATATTCCACTGTACACTTTGATCAAATTCTGAGGAATCTGAATTGTCCCCATAACAAATACATAAGTGCCTCCAATTAAAATCAGTTCCTCATGATTAGTAAGCAAAGACATGAAGCCGCGGGGAAAGAGCATTAACAATGCGGTCGTTACTGCACTGATTCCAATACAAATTCTTGCCATTTCCCTTCGATACCATGTGAATAGTTCATGATCTCCTAAACCCACCGCTTTCGATATCAGCGACGTCGCAGCTACGCTGAATCCAATTGCAGGTATTTCTGTAATATATTCTGCTTGAACCCCCAATTGGTAAGCTGCAAAAGCGTCTGCACCATAGACCAGAATTGTGCGTGACAACAAAATAGATGATATTTGCCATAGGATTGGTTCTCCAGCCGCAGGCAGCGCTATCGAATAGAGTTCTCTTAAAACACCGTCAACAGCTCTCGCCTTATTTTTCTTTTTAAAGACACCTGTTTTTTCATGAAAAATCAAACCCAGCCCGGCAAAGCAGCCTACCACTCTCGATATAACTAAACTCATCGCAGCACCTAAAAAACCCATCTCAGGGAAACCCAGATTTCCAAAGATAAACAGCCAGCAGAGGGTCACATTGATAAGATTGATAATCAATGCAAGTATCATTGGAGTTCTTGTATTTCCTACTCCTTGGTAGACAGCCGACACCACCAGCATAACGGCCCAAAATGGCAGACATAAGACAATTATACGCAGATATCTTGCCGCCCAAACTACCAAATCAACATCATCTGTAAAAAAATGCAAAAAACTTTTCGGTGCAACTAATAATACTACCGCTGCAATCAACCCGATTGCAGCGGCCGAAACCGATGTTTTTTTAAAAATATACCGGCATTCTTCAATTTTATTTTGAGCAAAATACTTTGCAGTCAGTACGACCAAGGCCGTCCCTGTTCCGCGGAAAATATAATAGACTACATCTGTAACTTTTGTCGCCATTCCTTGAGCGGATACGTCAAATGCATCAAGTCTCCCAACCATCGCAGCAGCAATCAAGTTTGTCATTAGCTGCAAGGAATTTTCTAAAATAAGCGGCAGCATCAGACAGATAATCTCTCGTCTAATTTCCTTCTTGTTATAAATGCGCTTCATTTTAAATAATGAATCAGCCTACTTGCTCCAGAATACTATCATCAGGGTGTTTTTTCACATCTAACTTATGCATGAAGAACAGGAACACTACCATGCAAATCAGAGTGATGACCAGTGAAACGACGCCATTCATAGTAATCGCTGCTGCCACATATCCAATCAAAGACGCAACGGCAGCCAGCAATGCATACGGCAACTGCGTTTTCACATGAGCTAAATGATCGCAGGAGGCACCCAAAGATGCCAGAATAGTAGAGTCACTGATTGGTGAACAATGATCTCCGAACAAGCTGCCCGCCAAAGCAGCACCGATAGCTGGGTATACAGATACATCGTTAGCTAACGCCAATGGAATTGCTATTGGCAGGAAGATAGCAAAGGACCCCCAACTGGAACCAGTCGCAAAGGACGTAATGCATGCGGTAATAAACAAAGCCAAAAACATGATTCCCGGTGTCATAAACCCGCTCGTAGCTTCAACAATATAAGATGCCGCACCTACATCAGAGGTCACCCCTCCAATACACCATGCAAAGATCAAAATCATAATTGCTTCAATCATTTGCTGAAATCCATCAACAAATACCTGATAAGCCTCTTTTGCTGTCAAAACCTTATCCTTCATCGCAATTAATACACCTACCAAAGACGCTGAGAAAAAGGCTACAGTCAGGCACAGCATCGTCTCACTATTGGTAATGGCATTCATAAAACCATCACCCTTTGGACCAGTATAATACATCGTAATAAACAATGTCCCAATCAATACTACTAGAGGAATAATCAGTCCCCACGCCGTAGGGTGCGCTCCCTCTTTTAAAACGAACTCTTCCATCTTTTTTACATGGGCATCATCAGCAAGGACTTTTCCATATTTCTTTGCTCTCAATTCAGCACGGCGCATCGGGCCAAAATCCCAGCCAGTAACAGCAATGACCAAAACCATGATAATAATTGCTATCGTGTAATGATTAAAAGGTACAGATTTTACAAAGATTTCTACTAGATTGGTACCTTCTGGAAATTGGTCCTTGTAAATACCCATAACCAACGCTCCCCAACCGGTGATCGGAAGTAACAAAGGTACGGAAGATGCTGTAGAGTCGCAGATGTAGGCCAGCTTCTCTCTAGAAATCTTTAATCTATCCGTTACCGCTCTTAAAATCGGGCCAACAATAACAGAATTAGACGAATCTGAGAAAAAAATCATCAACCCGCCGATCCAGCCGGAGATTTGTCCTTGTCTGGGAGTTTTAATTTTATCTTTAACCGCCTGCCCAAAAGCCCAAGCTCCGCCGCCTCTCTCCAACATGACAGAAAAACAGCCCACAAACAAAGTCATTGCGATAACGCCAGCGTTCCAAGAATCTCCAATATTTGGTATCATGTAGTTGCCAAACACATCGACAAATCCAACCAATGGATTGCCGGCTAACATGGTAGCACCCACAAACACTGCCGCTATCAAAGACAACAATACATTCCTCGTAATAAATGCCAATACAATTGCAAGTAATGGCGGGAGTATTGATAATATTCCAAAATTCATGATATTCCCTCCTATCCTCTCTTCAGGAACGCGGTGCAGCAGTGGATCGCGCCGAATCCCTTCATGACTTCATCGAATTCAACCGGAATAACGTCAATGCCGTTTTTCTCCAGCAGCTCCTGGCTCCGCGGATTGCCCGCCGGCATGACGATCTGCCCCGGCTTCAGAGCCACAAAGTTAATGGCAAAGCTTTCCTTCGCCTCGGTCTGAGACGGGCATTCCAGCAGCTTGACACCTTTTTTCTTCAAAGCGTCGCACACGTCGTACGGCACCTGGGACGCATGGATCATGGCCACGTCGTGGCTGGCAAAGTTCAGGTTTCCGTCGATGTGAGCATGTCCGTACGGTACCTGCATGTGCAGAATCTCCGTCACGCCCATCCGCTTCAGCTCATATTCCACCATCTCGTAGCCGCTGCGGTTGGTCCTGACGCCGGACGCCAGAATGGCCGTATGCCGGTCCACCCACATAACCATGGCTCCCTCAAAAGTGGCGTCGCCGCAGATGGTTCTGATGATCGGCACGCCCAGATCCGCCAAAGCCTTTGCCGCATATCTCTCTTCGCCGCGGCGGGCTTCCATGGCCGGCCTGGTTACGATGGCTCCCTCCGGCGTCATCAAAACCAGATCTCTGCAGAACAAAGCGTTCGGCTTGTCCTCCCGCTGTTCTTCGATATAGTGGACCTGGACGCCGTGAGCCCTGTAGATGTCAGCCAGCGCGTCGTGCTGCGCCCGGAAGCGCTCAGGATCGATGGCCGATTTGAAGCGGGCCGCCTGCCAGTCAAAGTTTTCAATTTCCTTGCCGGGCCTGCGCATCAGCACGGCTTTCAGCGTGTCCACCTCCGAGGATACGCCCCAGTCGCCCCACAGCTCCTTCATGTCGTCGATGATGGTGGATTCCTTCGGGAACCACCGTTCTCCCGCGATAGCGTCGATATCTCTCTTTTTTTCTGTCATATTGCTTTCCTCTCTATCCTCTCTTTAAAAACGCGGTGATGCAGTGCAGCGCGCCTCTGCCCTTCATGATCTCCGAAATATCCACGGTGATCACTTTGATGCCGTTGTCCTCCAGCATGGCCTGACACCTCGGATTGCCTTCCGGCATCAGGATTACGCCCGGCTCCAAAGCCACGAAGTTGCAGCCAAAGGTTTCCCTGACCTCTGTGGTGGACGGCGCTTCCAGTATCTTATAGCCTTTTTTCTTCAGTACGTCCAGCACATCGTAAGGCACTTGGGACGCGTGAACCATGACCATGTCGTTGCTGGCCGCGTTCATCAACCCGTCGATATGAATGTTGCTGTAGGGCTGCTGCATGTGCAGGATCTCTGTGACACCCATCCGTCTCAGCTCTGTCTCAACCTGCTCATATCCGCTTCTGTTGCAGCGGCTGCCGGTGGACAGCACCACAGTTCTGCGGTCTACCCACATGGCGTTGGCGCCCTCAAACATACCGTCGCCGTTGATGGTCCTTACGATCGGAACGCCGATGTCGGCGAGAGCTTTTGCGATATACCGTTCTTCCCCGCGTCTGGCCGCCATGCCCGGTCTGGTGATGATGGCGCCTTCCGGGGTCATGAACATCAAATCCCTGCAGAACACAGCGTTAGGCCGGTCTTCTCTCTGTTCCTCCACGTAGTAAACCTTGACGCCGTGTTCCCTGTAGATCTCCGCTACCCGGTCATGCTGGGCCCGCATCAGCTCCACGTCGACGGGTTCGTCAGAAAAGCGGTACTCGGCCGCGTCAAAGTGTTCTACCTCTTTACCTGGACGACGCAGCAGCACCGCCCGCAGCTTATCCACTTCGGACGCGACGCCCCAGTCTCCCCAGTAAAGGCTCATATCCTCTTCAAACGTCGTTTCCTTTGGAAACCACCTCTCCCCTGGAATCGCATCGATATCCAGTTTTTTTAACTCCACACTCATTGGTATGCCTCCTCATGATCGTCTATATACCGTTCTTCGTTGTACAACTGCCATATTAAACAGCAAATTTTGTGCCAAAAGAAAAAACCGCTGTTTCAGCGGTTTTTGTCAAAATCCTTCCTCTGGCGGTCAAAAAATTTTTACCAAATCGTAAAGATATCGGGACGGCGATATCGCGACACGTCGGCAGTTCCTTTTTCACCGATAGAGATCATACTTATTCATTTTATAATTTAGTGCCTGTTTGGATATTTTCAGCCTTCTGGCCGCCTCTGTCATGGTTCTGGTTTCGGACAGAGCCTTTTCTATGATGCCGATCTCAAAATCAGCAAGAGCCTTGTCCAAGGAGAAAGCGGGATCATCTAGATCCACAGTTCCCAGACCTCCCGGTCCGGCATCGAGCCCCCTGCTGGCCGCGCTGAGCAGATATTCCGGCAGATCCTTCGTTTGGATGAAGCCTCCGGCGGTCACGTTAAAGGCTCCCTCGATGATGTTCTTCAGCTCCCTCACGTTTCCCGGCCAAGGATACCGGCGAAAAAGGTTTTCAACCTCCTCATCGATGCCCAGAATCTTTCGATGCATTTTCTCGTTGTACTTTCCGATAAAGTAGTTGACTAAATAGAAAAGATCGTTCATTCTCTCCCGCAGCGGCGGCAGCGACAGCTGCACGACGCTTAACCGGTAAAACAGGTCCTCGCGAAGCTTGCCGCTTCTGATGCAGTCCATGGGCTGCTGGTTGATGGCCGATACGACTTTGACATCGATGGGGATCGGCGTCAGTCCGCCCACCCTGGTGACCTGCTTCTCCTCGATAGCCTTCAGCAGCTTGGCCTGTACGCTGGTCTCCATGGAGTTGATCTCGTCCAGGAACAAAGTGCCTCCGGCGGCCATTTCGAACAGGCCCGGCCGGTTCTCCGCTCCGGTATAGCTGCCTTTGACCGTACCGAAGAGGATGCTTTCCAGCAGATTTTCTGGAATGGACGCGCAGTTTTGGGATACGAACCTTTTGTTTTTTCTGCGGCTGCTGGTATGGATGGACTGGGCCACCAGCTCTTTGCCTGTACCTGTCTCTCCATAGATCAGAACGGAAGAATCGGTATCGGCGATCATGGTGATTCGCTCCTTGATCACTTCCATCTGCCGGGAGGAGGTGATGATGTCGTCCACGGTGTACAGGGATTTAACCTCGCCCGCCTCTTTGACCTGCAGCACGATATCCTGTCGTTCAATGTCCGAGTCGATATACCGGGACACGTCTACGGCTCCTACAATGGCCTCCCCCTCTTTGATCGGCAGCGTGGTGTTGACGGCGCGGATGCTCTGTCCGTCATAGGTGCGCAGGACCTGATATTCGTTGAAGATGGGCCTGCCGGTCTTCAGTACCCGCAGAATACTGCTGGTCTCTCCCGTCAGATCGGGATAAATATCCAGCAAATGCTTTCCTATCAGGTTTTTCTCCTGCAAAAGGTTCACATCGGGACGATATGTGGTAAAAAACTCGATCCGCGCCTTGGCGTCGACGATCATGATACCGTCTATGTAATTGTATAGATTTAAAATCTGTTCCGCATATCGTCTCAGCATTGGCTTCTCCTCTTCCTATTCTCTGACAGCGGGAAATCTACAGTTCCTCTATGACTTGGCCGGTCAGCCCTGTGCAGGCGCATATCAGATCCAGGGCCAGGCCCCTGTCCTTCATCTTGCGGGCAGTTTCCAGTTTCTCAGCCTGACGGCCCTGTTCAAGGCCCCGTTCGAGGCCCTGGGCTATGCCCTTTGCCATTCCCGCTTCCATGGCTTCCCGCTCTACTACGT
>CALLDR010000134.1 GCA_937997955.1 uncultured Emergencia sp.
CCTCTCTATTTTATCAAAGTGAACAACCTATTACAACTTTAGTATATCAGAACACCGCCAATCAAAGTTGTACTCAAATTTCAAAAAAAGTGATTTTCGGTCGAAAACAGAGCCAAAAGTTGTACTCAAATCGCCAAAAATCCGATTTTCAGACAACTTGGCCCGTCCTCGCTGTTTCAACTCGGCCCGTCCCCACTGCTCCGGCCAAACAACTCGGCCCGTCCTCTATGCCGCGCAACCCAATCAAACTTCCCTCTCCGTGCTCGTTTTCGCCGGGTTAGGTTCCGCCGTAGCTTGCCCCCAATCAAACTTCCCACTCCGTGCTCGTTTTCTTGGGCAAGCCTCGCGTTTGACCTACCTACGGCTCAAACTTCCCACTCTGTGGTCGTTTTCGCCGGGTTAGGTCATAAGAAACAAACCCGCCAGAGACTGGCGGGTTTCAATTGTTATTCCTGGTCGCAAGTTGCTTCGACATATCTTACCAGATCGCCGACTAACTGGAACTTTTCAGCCTCTTCATCCGGAATCTCGATATTGAACTCATCTTCGATCGCCATGATGATCTCTACGGCATCTAAAGAGTCTGCCTCCAAATCCTTCATCATGTTAGTGTCCATTGTAACCATGGACTCGCCCACATTGAGCTGTTCCATAATGATTGCTCTGATTTTATCAAAAGCCATAATAAACCTCCATCTGTCATTACTAATTACAGAACTAATTATAGTTGACCTCCATATGTAATGCAAGGAAAAAATTCGTTTTTTTTAACATTTTAAGCCAATGCCATCCATTTTTCATAGGCCTCTTCCAGTTCATTCCTGCATTTTGCATTTTTTTGGTCCAATTCTGTCAAAAGCTGGTGGTTTGCCAGGTTCTCTGGCAAGCACATCTGCGCCTCATTTTCCCCGATCGCCGTCTCCAGCTCCTCGATCAAAGCCTCCAGCCGGGCTTTTTCTCTGGCGAGCCTGCGCTCCTCCGCTTCCTTTTCCTTCTTCAAGGCTCTCTCCTCGGCGGAGGACAGCTTTTTTCCCTGATCAAAGGAGTTTCCGCCGGACGATTTTCCCTTTGCCGGCTCCGCGGCTTTAGAAGCGCCCGCGCCCGGCTCCGCGCCGCCCAGCTCCCGGAGATACTTCCGGCCCGATTCCACCGACGCCTTCTTCTCTACATAATAGTCGTAGGTACCCAGGTATTCCCGCAGCCCGTCCCTTTCCAGCTCCAATATCCTGGTAGGGATCTTGTTGAGGAAATATCGGTCGTGGGAAACCACGATGACCGTTCCCGGATATTCCAGCAGAGCGTCCTCAAAGACCTCCTTGGAATCGATGTCCAGGTGGTTGGTCGGCTCGTCCAGAAGCAGCACGTTGGCGCCGCTCATCATCAGCTTCAGCAGAGACAGCCGGGCTTTCTCCCCGCCGGAGAGAGAGCCTACCTGCAGAAAGACCTGATCGTTCTTGAACAGGAACCGTCCCAGAATAGACCGGATCTCCGCGTCCTTATACAATCGATAAGAGTCGTGAACCTCGTCCATGACCGTGGCCGCGTCGTTAAGCAGCAGCTGCCCCTGATCGTAGTAGCCGAACTTGACGTTATGACCGATCTTCAGATAACCCTCCGTCGGCGACAGCTCTTCCATCAAAATCCGCAGCAGCGTGGTCTTTCCCACGCCGTTGGGACCGACGATGCAGATCCGCTCTCCCCGCTTGATATCGAAGTCCACGTGGGAGAACAGCTCTCTGCGGCCGGCGCCAAAGCCGAAGGACTTGGCCAGGCCTTCGCCGTACAGCACGTCATGGCCGCTTTGATATTCCTGGCGGAAGTGGATCTTCATCTTCCCCAGCTCTGCCTCCGGCCGTTCCAGCCGCTCCAGATGGGACAGCCGCTTCTCTCTGGAAGCCGCCCGCTTGGCCAGCTTCTCCGTGCCCCGCTCCTTGAACCGGCGGATCATATCCTCCTGACGCCGGATCTCCGTCTGCTGCTTGTTATACGCCCGCAGCTCCGCTTCCCGCAGGGCCCGCTTCTTCTCCGCGTAAGCCGAGTAGTTGCCCTCATAGGCCTTCAGATGGTGATGCTCCACCTCAAAGATCCTGGTCGCCATCTGGTCCAGAAAGTACCGGTCATGGGACACCATGACGATGGTCCCCTTATAGCCGCGCAGATACTGCTCCAGCCACTTCAGGGTGCCGATATCCAGATGGTTGGTCGGCTCGTCCAGAAACAGCATGTCCGGCTTCTCTAAAAGCAGGCAGGCCAGGGCCAGCCTGGTCCGCTCCCCGCCCGACAGGGTGCTGATCTTCTTGTCATAGAACTCCTCCCCGAAGGCCATGCTGTTTAAGATGCCGGTGATCTCACTTTTATACGAGTAGCCGCCTTCATTCTTAAAGGTATCCTGCAGGGAAGCGTACCGGTTCATCAGACAGCCCGCCTCCGCGCCCTTCTCCGCGATCTGCGAAGAAAGATCCAGAAGCTCCTGCTCCATGTCGGCCAGCCGCTGGAAGATCTTATGTACTTCCTCTATGACAGTGTTCTCCGTCTCAAAGTTGTTCTTCTGTTTTAAATATCCTATGGTCTTGTCCTGGGACAGGAAATAGTCTCCTCCGTCGGCAGACAGCTCCCCCGCCAGAATGTTCAGCAGGGTGGTCTTGCCCGCGCCATTGGCGCCGACGATGCCGATCCGGTCCCCTTCGTTGATGTGAAAGGAGACCTTGTCCAGGATCACGTCTACACCATAGTTTTTGGTAATATCCTTTGCTGATAAAATGATCATAGTCTTCTCCGTCAAATAGCCATATCCGGATAGGCGTCCAGGGTCAGATCGTCCGGCCCCTGGGACTGGTACTTGTAATAGGCCGCGCAGGCGATCATGGCGCCGTTGTCCGTGCACAGCACCGGTTCCGGCACATAGAGCCTGACGCCTGCCTTTTCACAGGCCGCCGCCAGATCGGCCCGCAGCCTGGAATTGGCCGCCACGCCGCCGGAGAGCACCAGCTTGTCCTGCCGGCGGCTCCGCACCGCCTCCATGGTCTTGGTGACGATGACCTCGATGACCGCCGCCTGAAAGCTGGCCGCCACGTCGGATACGCAGATCTCCCTGCCCGCCTGCCTTTCCGTATTCAAATAGTTCAGCACCGCCGTCTTCAGCCCGCTGAAGCTGAAGTCCAGGCTGCCCTTTTCCAGATACACCCGTTTAAAGTGGACAGCGTCGGGATTTCCCTCCTTTGCCGC
The DNA here is from genome assembly GCA_937997955.1 of uncultured Emergencia sp. GTDB lineage: Bacteria > Bacillota > Clostridia > Peptostreptococcales > Anaerovoracaceae > Senimuribacter. Next base: position 3,226 of record CALLDR010000134.1, read on the forward strand.
TTTGTCCATCTTCGGCCCGCCGGGATAGCCCAGCCCGATGACCCTCGCCACCTTGTCGTAGGCCTCTCCCACCGCGTCGTCCCGGGTGCCGCCCAGCACGACGCACCTGCCGTAGTCCGTCATCTCAACGATGTTGGTATGGCCGCCGCTGACCACCAGGCTCATAAAGGGCGGCTTCAGCTCCTTGTCCTGAATGAAGTTGGCGCTGATGTGGCCGTGCATGTGGTTGACCCCCACCAGAGGGATTCCCTTGGCAAAGGAAAGAGCCTTTGCCGCCGCCACGCCCATGAGCAGCGCACCTATGAGGCCCGGCCCGTTGGTCACGCCGATCAGGTCGATATCGTCCAGGGTGACGTCCGCCTCGCGCAAAGCCTGGCCGATCACCGCGTTCATGTTCTGCAGATGGTGTCTGGACGCGATCTCCGGCACCACGCCGCCGAACACCGTGTGTATGTCGATCTGCGATGAGATGACGTTGGACAGCACCTGCCTGCCATCAGCCAGAACCGCCGCCGCCGTCTCGTCACAGCTGGATTCAATGCCCAGCGTCAAAAATTTTCCGTCTTTCATGTATAGCTTCCTCTCTTCGGCGGCTCCGTCCGCCGCGTTACCGCAGCAGGCAGCGGTCATCTGCGCCCAGATGCCTGCAGTTCTCACAGGACTGGTAGTCCGCCATCGAAAACATATCAAAATCAAACCGCCTCTCAAATCTGTGGCAGCCGCCGTAGACCTCCATCAGACTGCCGTGGCTTTCAATATCGTCGTAGGGTCTCTTCTCCTCCATGGTATCCACCTCCTGCCGGTATTTTAACCCGCCAATCGGGAAATATACAAAGAGGAAATATACAGGATCAAGCTGTCAGCCGTACCGCCACATGATCACAGCGTCCTCGCCGCCGGCTTCGTAATAATGGGGCCGCACGCCGGCCTTCACAAAACCGAATTTCTCGTACAGGCCGATGGCCGCCTGGTTGCTGGCCCTGACCTCCAGCGTGTAGCTGGATGCGCCCATTTCCATACCCACGCGCAGGGTCTCCTCCATCAGGGCAGAACCCACATGCTGCCGCCTGACCTCCGGCGAAACCGCCACGTTGTTGATGCTGCCCTCGTCCAGAATGGTCCAAAATCCCACATAACCGACCACCCGGCCGCCGGACTCCGCCACGATATAGGTGCATACCGGGCTTTCCATGTCCTCCCGCAGGGCGTCCCGGGACCAGGGGTCCACAAAGCATCGCTGTTCCAAAGCCGCCATGTCGTCCAGATCCGCAGGCGTTCCCAGCCTGATCAAAATCTCCCCCATGGCTATCTGGACCGAAAGCGGGCCATCTTGGCCGCGCGCTGTCTTTCCAGCGTCCCGTCCGCCAGCTTCTGCTCCGCCTCCGTGGCCCGCATATACTCCGGCAGCAGCTGTTCCACCGACAAAAGGTGTCCGTCCCGGTATTTCTCAAGTGCGCAGGCTGCGGTCATAGAGGCTCTCTGATACCGTTCCTCTTCGTCCGCCAGAACTGCCTGCCAGCTGCAGTAATCAGCTGCCAGCCCCGCGGTGAATTCCGCCAGCTCACTGCCGTAGGCGTCGATGCCGTCGCCGTAGAAGACGATCCTCCCCGCCACGGGAATGCCGCAGGCCGTCTCCGCGCTGCGTCCGTCCAGCTCTGTCCTGATGGCGTCAAAGACGTCGGTCAGCATATAGGGACCGCTTTTCAGGATATCGCTGCCGTCCTCCCCGAACACGGCGCCGTAGACCTGTCCGCGCCGCGCGTTGATGATGGGCGCGACCACAGTTCTGCCGTCGCATTTCACCTTGAAGGAATCCAGGGTGGGTACAGATATGGCCGGAATGTCCAGAGCCTGGCAGATCGCCCTAGCGCTGGTGACGCCGATGCGGATGCCGGTAAAGGAACCCGGTCCCACCGAAGCCGTCGCCGCAGTGAGATCGCCCTGACAGACACCCCTTTGATCCAGGAGCCGCTTTGCCATAGGCATCAGGTCTTTCAGGTGGTTCATGGCCTCGCCGGAGACAGCCTCGGTGATCTGGCCGTGCTCGTCGATCAGCGCCGCGGAGCCGACGGGGCCGGTGGTTTCAAGTGCTAAAATGTACATTTATAGATTCGCTCTCCTTCGTTTTCGCCGTATTCCATGAAGATGCACAGGGTGTCGTCGGGCAGGATCTCCGCCGCCTGATCGGCCCACTCCACGATGGATACGCCGCCTTTGTAGAAGTATTCTTCCGCGCCGATTTCAAACAGGTCCTCGCCCTGGCTCAGACGATACACGTCGAAGTGGTACAGGGGCAGCCTGCCGGAATGGTATTCGCAGACAATCGTAAAAGTAGGGCTTGTGATCATCTCCCGGATGCCAAGCCCTTCTGCAATATATTTTGTCAGTGTGGTTTTGCCGGTGCCCAGATCGCCGATCAGGGCGATGACGGTATTGGGCCCCAGGCTCTCAGCCAGCTGAAGGCCGAAAGCTCTGGTATCCTCTTCACTTCTGATGATGATTTCCCGCATAGCCTGCCTCCTACATTCCCCTGTGGAGGAACGGTGAAATGCGCTTATACACCAGGAAGGTGACCAGCGAGTTGATTCCGCCCTTCAAGAGATTGAACGGTATGATGACGGGAACCAGCATAGCCGCTACCACAGACCGGTCCACACCCATGTACATGGACGTGATATAGTAGTTGGCCACGCACATCATGGCAGTCATGGCGATGACGCCAACGATCAGGGCGATCACCGCTTCTTTTTTTGACTTTTTATGCCTGTACATGCTGCCTGCCACGACCGCAAGAAGGCCGGTAGCCAGCACGTGCATGACAAAGCCGTATACGCCGTCTCCGCCCAGAGCGAAGGCCTGGATAAAGCTGACCACCACGGTGACGATCAGGCCGGAAACCGGACCGAAGGCGAAGGTGGTGATATAGATCGGAATGTCCGCCGGATCGTAGACTAAAATCGGAGCTGGCGGAAAAGGTATTCTGATCAGCAGCATCAAAACGCAGGATATGGCCGCAAGCAGGGCCAGCTTCGCCAACCTTGCCGTATTCATTTTCTGACTCATACTTCTGCCTCCTCTTCCTTCTCAAGATGTTCCCACGGCCGGCCGGCAGCGTTCTCCCGCTCCCCGCCGCTTAAATGCTCCGCCGGTTCCAGGGAAAAATCCGGCTGGGTCAGCCGGTACAGCGTATCCGCGTAGATCCGGGTCATCTGCATGAAACGCTCCACGGAGAGCCTTTCGTCCTTCTGGTGCATCCGGTCCTCATCGCCTGGAAACAAAGCGCCGAAGGCCACGACGTTTTCCGCCGCTTTCGCGTAGGTTCCGCCGCCGATGACCATGGGCTGTGAAGTGATATCGCCGGTATGTTCCCGGTAAACGTCCACCAAAGTCCGGATCAGCGGGCTGTCCGGCTCCATGTAGATCGGGTTCTGTCTCCTGCCTCTGATGATGCCCATGTCGTACTGATCCACAAACGGCCGGATGGCCTCATGGACCTGCTCTTCCGTGCAGCTGACCGGATATCGTATGTTGATCGTCAGGGTCACGGCCTCCAGATCGGCCTTGATCAGTCCGGCGTTCAGCGTCAGCGCCCCCGACGCAGGATCGCTGAAACCGCAGCCGAGGCCCTGCCCGCCGCAGTCGAAGCCGATGCAGCTGTTATAGAAGTCCAGGAACACGTTGACCTCATCGTTGGAAAAGTTCAGCTTTCCCAGAAACTCCATGATGATGGATATGGCGGAAAGCCCCGCCTCTGGCGTGGCCCCGTGGGCCGACCTGCCTTCCGCGGTGATTTCCAGGGACTTGCCTACGCCCCGCGTCTGCACCCGGTACCCGGTCTCTTCCCGGTAGGCCGCAGCCAGCTCTTTGATCTGCTGATAGACCTGGGGGTCCTCGGCGTTGACCACGGCTCTGGCCTTCTCCGCCACCATATTGGCGGCGCTGCCGCCTGACAGACTGCGCAGGTTCAGGCCGCCCTGGCTCTTCGGCAGCTTTTTGGCGATCTCATAGGTCACGTTGCCCTTTTCTCCGTTGATGACGGGGAAATCGCCGTCGGGAGTAAATCCGAAGTCCGGCTTCGGTTCCCTCTGGAAATAGTAGTCCATGCCCTTCCAGCCGGTCTCCTCGTCCAGTCCCAGAATCAGCCGGACGCGCTTTGACGGCACGTAACCGGCGTCCTTCAGCGCCTTCATGGCGAACAGGGCAGCGACCACAGGGCCTTTGTCGTCCTGCGTGCCTCTGCCATAGATATATCCGTCTTCCACGGCGCCGCTGTAGGGATCAAAGCTCCATCCGCCGCCCTCCGGCACCACGTCCAGGTGTCCGAGGACCGCCACGGTCTCCGTCTCCTGGCCGTCCGGGCCAAAGTCGATATGGCCGCCGTAGTTGTCGATGTTCTTCGTTTTAAAGCCCAGTTCTTCCGCTTTTTTCAGAAGACACGCAAAAGCATCCTGTACGCCTTGCCCGAAGGGAAGGAACTCTCCCTCGGCGGTGGTGACAGGACTGCTCTGCACGCTTTTGACAGAAACCAGGTCCTGCAGCGTTTTGATCTGCAGTTCCCGGTTTTCTTCGATGATTTTGATATAGTCCATCAGTCTACGGCTTCTACGCCTGCGATCTCCGGATAGCTTTCTTTCAGAACTCTTTCAACGATGCCTCTCAGGGTCATTCTCGCGCCTGGGCATCCTGCGCAGTGTCCCTGCAGTCTTACCTTGACGATGTTTTCCGGCGTCAGTTCCACGAACTCGATATCTCCGCCGTCTCTCTGAAGGATCGGTCTGATCTGTCCTAATGCTTCTCTGATTTTCTCTTCCATTTTTTATCTCCTTTTTATATATTATTTCTTAAATTATAGACTTATGGTTGATTGATTAGTTGACGGTATACACCGTTACGAAAGCGCCATCTTGAATCATGTTGACATGAATGGTCTTTTTCGGTTCTCCTGTGGCTCCGAAGGATATCTCACCGGACGCTCCCACGTAGCCGGAGGTGGTCTTCATGGCCTCCTTGACCAGGTAACCGTCGATGGATTCGGCTTTTTCAATGGCCTGCAGCGCGATCATGTACGCATCAAAGCCCAGAGCCGCCGCTTCCGGCGGATTGTCCGTGCCGTATTCTTCTTTGTAGGCGGCCAGGAACTTCTGATACAGATCTGTCTGCTCCTGCGCTGCCTCGCTGTCTTGGCTGTTTTGATCGTTTTGATCCTTTTGATCACCTTGACCGCCCGCGCTGTCCTGGCCGCTTTGATCCTTTTGATCACTTTGACCGCCCGCGCTGTCCTGGCCGCTTTGATCCTTTTGATCACCTTGACCGTCCGCGCCGCCGGCCTGATTTCCGTCAGACGCCTCCGTCAAGCTGTCGGAAGCCACCGCTATCTTTATACCCGGATATTCCTCCTGCAATCGCAAAAGCTCTTTGCCTGTCCAATCTTTTGGTCCGATAAAGACAACGTTGTCCAGTCCGGCTTTTGCCGCAGCCTGAAACACCTTCTCCGCGGCGGAGATCGGCAGAGGCATGAACACCGCCTGGGCGCCGGACGCCTGCAGCTTCTCAATGCACGCGCTGTAATCCTTGGCGTTGCGCTCTACCTGAATGGTTGCCGCGATCGCGCCTGTATCTTTGGTCAGCTCCTCCATCCGATTGGTATACTGACTGACCATCTCGGTGACGGAATCCTCGTCTATCTCACGGATCACCGCGGCCTTCGCCAGCCCCAGATACTCATAGGTGAAGTCGGCCAGAGCGCTGCCCTGACTGGCATCGGTAAAGGAAACGCGGAAATAGTACTCGTTGTTGGCCGTGATCAGCGGGTTGGTCGCCGTAACGGTGATCGCCGGTATCTTAGCCTCACCAAGCTGCCGGCTCGCCACCAGAGACACCGCGTCGCCGTAGCTGCCCAGCACGACCGCCGGCTTCTTGTCGATCAGATCGGCAACAGCCGTTTCGGCCACGTAGATGCTGCTCTGCGTATCCGCATAGACCAGTTCGACTTCTTTTCCGAGTACTTCAGGAAACAGCTTATGGGCCAGTTCAATACCCCGGATTTCCAGCTCTCCCTTGCTGCTGTCGTTGCCTGTCTGCGGTTCCAGCACACCGATCCGCACCGTATCAGACGCCGCGCCCTTCTCCGAGAAAAAGGCTTCTTTGAAATTATCAAATGTTGTGCAGCCGCTGGCCGCCGCGCTGACTGTCAGCGCCAGGATCATGGCGATCGCTGCTTTCCTTCTTTTCCTCATAGTTCCCCCTCTTCACATTATCTGCTGCATACACTTCATTATACTGATATTTAGCGGAAAAGTAAACCTTTTTTGTGTGAAAGTATGATGGTAAACCGATGATATCAGCCGCTTTCCGCGAAAAAACGCCCCATGCGCGCGGCTTCCGCCGCCTTTCGACAGGGACTTGCTGTCAGGCTCTGTTGGACAGGTCGAGAAGCCTGGGCGATAGACGGATAGTTTGGACGGAGGGCAGGCGGCTTGGACAGGTCAGGGCCTACGCATGAAAAACGAGTATCTAAAAAGGAATGTGTGCCCCAAAATCAAAAGTCGGTTCCTGTCTTTTTGATAAATATGCGCCAAAAAATGGAACTTTTTCCAAATTCTCAGCCCGCGTCAGCTGAAATGCGTCACCGTCTGCGCCAAAAATTGCAATCTCCTCCCTGCCGCAGACTGAAATTTCCTGCTTTTTGCAGGTGGAACTCGACTTTTGCTGTAATTTAATATCAAGCATATTGGATCAATAGGTATCAGGGCAGTCATTTTCCCCGACGGGGTTCCGCATTTCACCTGACTTAGCGCAAAAAGACAGGAACTCTCATTTTAGTTTCATGCGTAGGCCCTGTTGGACAGGTCGGAAGGCTCGGACAATGAACGGATAGTTTTGACAGAAGGAGGACGGCTTGGCAGTTGGCGATTATCTTGGACAGCGCGATCACGGCGGGTTCTAAGCGAGATGCGGGGTTCCCCTCTTTGCCGTAAAAAAAATACCTCTCCCCATAAAAGCCGGGAAGGAAGGCGTCCCTTGACAGGAGAAAAATGTTCCTTGTTTGTTTTATGTTTTTCTGCAAAATTTAATGTTAACATTGGCGAAAAATGTGGTATAATAGTCCCATTAGTAATCAAAATCAATATAATTAAAGGAGGAATTAGAATTATGAAATGGGTATGTTCCGTATGCGGATACGTTCACGAAGGAGATCAGCCGCCTGAAAAATGTCCAGTTTGCAAAGTTCCTGCTGACAAGTTCATCGCACAGGCAGAGGGCAAAGTAGAATTTGCTGACAAGCACGTTGTAGGCGTTGCACAGGGCGTTGATCAGGAGATCATCGATGGCCTGAGAGCAAACTTTGAAGGCGAGTGCACAGAAGTTGGCATGTATCTGGCTATGGCTAGAGTTGCTCACAGAGAAGGCTATCCTGAAATCGGTCTGTACTGGGAAAAAGCCGCTTACGAAGAAGCTGAGCATGCAGCTAAGTTTGCAGAACTGCTGGGCGAAGTTGTAACAGACTCCACCAAGAAGAATCTGGAACTGAGAATCGACGCAGAAGCTGGCGCTTGCGCTGGTAAGAAGGAACTGGCTACTCTGGCTAAGCAGAAGAACCTGGACGCTATCCACGATACTGTTCACGAAATGGCAAAGGACGAGGCGAGACATGGCGCCGCATTCGAGGGCCTGCTGAAGAGATACTTCGGCTAATAGAAATCGCTGGAATTTCAATACTTAGAAGATATGGGAGACTTGGAAGAGTCTCCTTTTCTTTTTTCTAAGTCATGGGAAGATAGGTTTGATTCTTCCTGTTAAGACTGTAAATTTACAGTCCACTTGCTCTTAATTTACGCTCTTAATCAAAGAAAACTGTAAATCTTGAAACTGTAAATTCATTATACCACATAATCATTGAAATTTCAACAATTATACGTATTTTCACCTTCAAATTTCTACTGCGGCCGCCGCATCAAAAGCAATAAAAAATATGACCTAAATCAAAGTCATGTCTTCCTATTCTCTATTATATGTTCTCTTCTATGAAGAGGGTATGATTCTGGGAAAAAGGCAAAATCTCAAAACCAAAATCGCCTAGTCCTGCAACATTCGTTCCCTGAAAAAAATCTGCCAAAAAATGCTACCTTTATATATGGAATCATCATTTTTTGGCAGTTACATGGATATCACAGAATATCTCCTATTAACACTTCTCCCCTCTGATATGAGGTATCCCTCTTCCTCTAACTTCTTTTTCGTAGTAGTCCACGCCACCTTTCTGCCATATTTATCTTTTGCCTGTAGTATAGCGCACAATCTTTCTCTATCGCTTTTGAAGAGGGGCTTTTCCATATATTCCTCTGGAACTTCCAAAGATTCACTATCAAACAAATATAATAAGTCCAAATCATTTCTGAATCTTCCCCTGACCTGTGTTCTTACTTCTGCTTCTGTGGTATGGATAACGATATAATCAACCTGTCCTCTGATATTGATAGAGGTTTCCGAACTGGCATTAATAATCACAATATCATACGCTGGCGGTAATTCTTCCTTATCTAAAATATAGTTTCTCGCAGAATCCTGTTCTTCTGTCATAGGGTCTTTAGTATTTCTAATGCTCCATATTGCAACGGCGCGCAATCCTCTTTGTTCTGCAATCTGCACCAGTTGTTTCATCTTTCTTACATGCGCAACATAAATAAGGCCTGTTTTTCCCTCTGGAATGGTTTCTATCAGATATTCAAGGTTAGAATAGTATCTAGTTTCCTTTACTTCATACGCCCTGACCTCTTCATCTACTGTAATATATTGATAAGGCGCATAAAACTCTTTTTCTGCTCTCTCTGGTGTCGCAGATAACCCAATAACCTTTGTTTCAAGTTGATTCTGTGTTATCTCTTCCAGTCGCTTTTTGGCGATTTCGTGAAAAGGTTTGTCTTCTTGCTTTTGCCCAAAATAGCTGAAACGAATTACATTCTGGATTTCATCACAGACTATGATTTTGAAGTTACTTCCATAGTCTTTGTTTTCACTTACCATTGACCCAAACTTTGCATAAGTCATCAGAACGATATTCTGTTCTTCCCAAAAGGAAATCCCCTCCTCAAGTAAATTCAAATAAGCCGTCTGGTATGCTTCAACTCCCTCATTCTTTGCGATCTGCGTCTTGCCGTTAATGGTATCAATGAGATAAAGCATTTCGTTTCGATTATCTACTTCCTGTGCCAGCACACTTAATGCCCAGTATGTTTTTCCTGCGCCCACTGGTGCTTTCACCAGATTCAATACACCGCTTTCAATCTCATCAATATGAACTGCTTCACTTAAATATTTTCTTCCCAGCATATTGCTCTCCTTCAGATATATATTGAAGAGGACAAAAAAAGAAGCGCAAGGCAGGGGCCATCTGCCAAACGCTTCTCATATATCTATAGCGGCGGTGCCGCAGGAAAGAAATATTTAAGTATTACTTCTACATATATGTATACATTTAGTGGCTGACCCTCTACGATTTTCAGACAGCAGAACCGCCGCAAAATCCAGTCATGAAATAGATTTGCTGAAAAAGCGTCTGCCGCAATTCTTTCTTTTCTCATCTTCTATAAATATTATATCTGGATTTTATTGTAAATTCCAATTTTGAAGAGGGTCAAGTTTTGAGCATAAAAAAATCCATACAGCCGCCGCCATATGGAGAAATATTTCTTTTCGCTTGAAATTGGTGTCCCTTTGTGATATAGTGGTGTCAAGAGGAAAGCCGTTGAAAACGGCTAACCTATGGGTTAAGAATAACCGCCAAGGATTGCAAGTTAGTGGCGGTTATTTTTATGGAAATTGTGATTCTCAACCTACCAAAGGTAATCGTGATTCTCACCATATTTACCACCTTCCTTCTAGTCCAAAACCCCTTTCGAGTTTTGGGGAAGGTTAACCGCTTTCGCTTGTCCTCTTGACAAGTTTATTATATCATTTTTCAGAAGCCGATACCACTATAAAGTGTCTGTCAAATGAAAAATCCGCACAGCGGTTGCCATGCGGATTGCAATATTTATCCTCTCAATAACATCATTATAATCTGATACTGACCTCCTACTAGCCGCCATTCCATCCCAAGTAAATATCTACCATGATAAAGAGTATACATCATTCCTCCTTCTTCTGTATCCTCAACTTTGTAAACTGTCCATCCATAATTCTCAACTAGATTGTCTCTGTAGTTTGCGCAAATAGCCGCTGCTTCAATCCATGTTCCATTAAGATTGTAAACATACGACATTGTGCTTTCATTGATGGCTCCTTCAAATTCAATTGATAAACCTCTTAGCCCATATTGTCCTAGGTTTGGAATTCCTGCCTCAGCGTACGTTGGTGGTGTAATAGTAGATGTATTTCCTCCCTGTGAACCTTCTGATAAATCGCCTTCCCCAATAAACTTTCCATTTTTAAAATTCAGCTTAAATAAATAATACGAATTCGGTTCACTTACTGTAGATACTTTTAGTTCCACTTGACCTGTTGCATTAGGATAACAATATATGCTTGCATATCGATTATTTCCACTACCTTGATTTTTATGGAAAACTTTCACTAATTCACTTCCATTTCCAAGTTCTACATTTACACCCTCGCGGCAATTTGTTGTATAGTTGAAGTAAACAAGTGCTTTATCATTAGAATATGGAGTAGTAAACTTTATATTGTCAAGAGTCGTCCACTCCACAGATACCTTGCAAGAGTATTTGTGATTAAGATAAGTTGCATATACTGTTGCTGTTCCTGTTGAAACCCCCGTCACAACCCCTTTAGAATTTACAGTAAGGATTTTTTTATTGCTACTACTCCATTTTGCTTTACTTACATCAATTTTTCCACCTGCACCCCACATGTACATCTGGATTTTTCCGCCTACTACGCATGTCGCTCCTTGAAGATAGTACAAATCAGCATTTTTTACTTTGACTTTAAAACTGTAAGTCTTTCCGCCGTACTTTGCTTTTATGGTTGTTGTGCCTTGCTTTACTGCCGTTACTTTTCCTGTTTTAGATACTTTTGCAACTTTGCTATTGTTACTGCTCCAGGTTACTTTCGAAGCACTAATTACTTTGTTGTTTGAAGTAAGCAATCTCTGCTGATAGGTCGCTCCTGTTGTCATCGTCAATGATGCTTTTTTCAAATGCGTCGTGCTTGCTGCCTGCGCTTCTGCGGTTGCATATGTAAACATCATGGTAAGACATAACGTTAATGTAACAGTAAGCACAGTGAATTTCTTTATTACATTCTTCATGTCCTCGCTCCTTATTTGTGGGTTTCGTCCTTTGTTACCGCTTTTCTAATCTCCTGTAAATTGTACAAAGCATTTGCAATAACCATATTTATAACGAATGCTACAACGCCACAAATCAGTATCGCAACACTAAAAATTAAATAGCTCTCGCTACTACCATAATACGCTGGCTCTGAGACTGCCTTGAGCAAAAAAATCACAGCCAAGGTTATAGCGACCGCTCCCTCAATCACTGCAACAAATTTCAAAACTCCTGCCCATATACCACTTTTTTCATTTAAAATTTCCAACATATCTTTTATCCTTTCACATTTAATCTGCGTTTCTCAAAATAAACGGACTTATGATTTTATCACTACATTCTGCACTGTAATCGTCAGCGAAGCTGGTATAGCGCCCATCTTCACATATTTCGCTACAGTCGTGCCGCTCCTGCCCATTACTCTTCCAACTGCCGCATAGCTTCCAAACTGAGCATAAAGTTGCTGCATCTGTGCAATTTCCTGCGGCGTTACACGACGCGCACCCATTTATTTCTTCTCTTCTTCAACTGTATTTACTACGTTTACACCCACTGTAGTAGTTGCCCTTGAAGCTTTTCTGGCTGGTTTCTGTGCAGTTCTCAGACACTCATCAGAGTTATCCATTGCATATTGCTAAATTTCATTGATATAGTTTTTGAAATCCAATTTCTTTGCATTGGTTCCGCCTGCTTCCTCAATGATTTTGTTCATCGCCGCAAGCTTGTCTGCATAGTTCCAAGGTACAGTAATCGTCTTTTTGTCGGTGTCAAGAATAATTCTCATGATGTTCTCCTTTTCAATATTAATTAAAACTACGTATTCATTATAACCGTAACCCCCCCCGTCAAGTTTTTTCGATTTTCCGACAAATCCCGCAATCCTAAGTGTTTTCACTATTTCGCATGTAAAATAGTCGTTCTGTTCTGGTCAACCTTTTTTGTAATAATGTGTTCAGTTTTTACAGTACCTTTGC
>CALLDR010000135.1 GCA_937997955.1 uncultured Emergencia sp.
GATTCTAATATGCGAATTTCAAATAACACTAATACCACCCCCCCCCGCGAATTTTTTTGATCAAAAACTCGGAGTAAGCTTGTTTGACCGCGGAATATTTTCGACGGCTGATGGGAACAAAATCACCGTTGCTCATGATGAAATAGGTTGACTCCAGACGCGATACACAGGCCAGGTTTGCGATCATGCCTTTCGTACAGATTACGAAGCCGCCGCAGGGCAGAAGGCTCTGCTCGATCTCTTTTTGCGCGCAGCGTATTTTCAGCGGATCTCCTGCCGGGCGGTGAATGGTCACGTAGTGGCCGGAAAAGGAGGTATAGATGATGGACTGCGCTGGGATTTCCTGCCCGTTGGGCAGTGTGACAGCGGCGTTTTTGTCAGAGGCAGGAATCTGTAATCTGGCCATGGCGCGGACAAGGTCCTCTTTTGCGTAGGGCTTGAGCAGGTAGTAGTCCGCGCGGACAGCGTAGCTTTCGCTGGCAAAATCGTTGCTGGTAGAAACGAGAACCAGCCGGAGCTGTGTGTCCGTCCTGCGAATCCGCTCCGCTGTCTCGATGCCGTTCATGACGTCCATGTAAATATCCAGAAAGACCAGATCGTACTTGTCCTTTTTAAAATGGGCAAGAAAGTCGCGGCCGCTTTCATATTCTTCTACACAGCAGGCGTCCGATCCCTCGCCAGCGAAGACGGCGTTTATCATTGAGGACAGATATTCTCTGTCCGATTTTTGGTCATCTATAACAGCAATTCTCATAATCTGATCGTTAGTTTTCTCCTTAATATGGCGGCATACTGCAGCAGGCCAAACTTTATTACCTATTATAGCAGAGATCGCGTAAAAACGAAAGAAGGTTGTCGGCCGTTTGGCGCCAGCTGGCGACCGTTTGAGGCCAAAAGGGACCGTTTGAGGCCAAACCGTTGCGGGAAAAATCGCGCCCATTTTATACTGTGATTATGATAATGATTATGATCAAGCAGGGAGGATTTCATGAAAAAACGATTTTTAAGCATTATTTTGAGTCTGTCCATGTGTCTGATTTTACTGCCTGCAGAGGTGTGGGCGCTGGATTCCGGCAATATCCCTGGACTGGGTATAAAACCTGATGCGAAGGCAGAATTGCAGTACGATACATATTATCTGATTGAAAATGGTTCTGCTACGACCGAAGGCGCTGATAAAGATAAATATAATTTTTATTACGACAGCGAAACCAGGACATTGACGCTGAAGAACGCGGCCCTTACAAATGCGCTCTATGTGCCTTATGGCACCACCGTCAATCTGGTCGGCTACAATCAAATCGGGACGGAGAGCGTCCAAAGCTCAGTTGGGATTCAGCTTAATTCCAATAAGATTGGTTCCAGCGAGGAAGGTGGTGGGACGGACACCGCGATTACGGTCACAGGTGAGGGCTCTCTGACCGTATATTGTCTCAATGAAGGTATCGTTTGCGAACAGGGCGACATTGTTATCGACGGCGGTACGATCAAGATTACCAAAAAGCAGTCTGCATCGATTTACGCGGTAGAAGGCGGTATCACGATCGATGGCGATGCTGTTGTGAACGTGACCTCCGAGAAGGACAGTGGAATATCCTGTAAGAAAGATCTGAACATCGGCGGCAGCTCAAAGGTAACGGTGGGCGGAGATAAAATACAAATTGCACTTAGCTCCGACAATAAAATTATCATTTCCGGTCAGGCGGTTGTAAATGCTGCCTCTTCAAATATGGCAATCACTGGCTTTTATGGAATTGAGGTTCTTGACAGCGCAAAAGTCACGGCAACAAGTAGTTCGGCAGCGCTCAATTCTCATCAGGGTGCTATTGTCATAAAGGGCACTGTAGACGCAAAATCGACCGAGATCGGAAGGGCCGCTGTCGCCGTAGGACAAGATGCAGCGTCGACGGGTTCAGTGACAGTCACAGGCTCCCTTACCGCTTCTGGCTATGTCGGAATTGGCATTACCGGTACGGGCGGTATTATCGTCGACGGCGGCAGCGTTACCGCAGATGCTACACTTGTTGGTATTTACCCTACGGGTGGTGGAAAAATAGAAATCAAGAACCAGGCGGAGGTGTCCGCAACGGCCTCTTCTGGATACGGTATCTTTTCAAAGGGAGGTACGGTGAGCATCAGCAACAGCACCGTGGAGGCAGATACAGAGAGCGAATCCTACGGGGCATTTGGTAATGTACCGACCTTAACCTACGACGACAGCTACAAAGTATATGCCGGGTCTTCTAAGGATGATGCGGTGTTAATCGCCCATGACGCTTTGACCAAGGAGACATACAAGAGCAAATATATAAGGATCGAACCGGTGCCAGCGTCCGAAAGGACTGTTACCGGCATCGAAGTAGAAGCCCAGCCTAACAAGTTGGTTTATACTGCCGGTGAAGCCCTGGATCTAACCGGTCTGACGATTAAGGTGACCTACAGCGACGGCAGCGCGGAAACCCTGCCTGCTTCTGATTCGGCTTTGACAGGGCTGACCTCAGATCCTGCCATCGGCACAGCGCTTACAGTGTCTGAACACAACGGAAAGCCTGTAACCGTCACCTACGGTGGACAGACCTGCACTACCGGTGAGCTGACGGTCAAATCCGCGGCGAGCCCAACGCGGCCGGCGATCCCAACCGTCCAGAAGCCGACCATCGATGCCTCTGAAGGCGCGGAGGTTACGCTGAACAGCGGGGGAACCGATGCGGTCATCCATGTGGCAGATGGCTATGAGCTGGTCGATGTTACCGTCAACGGCGTATCAAAGGGCGCCGTCACCGCTTTGTCCGGGCTGAAGACGGGAGATCTTGTGGTCGTCGTCACCCAGAAGCAGGCTGACCCTGATGAGGCTTTGATCGAGGCGGTGAAGAATAGCAGCCTGGCGGCGCGCAGCATGTACGCAAAGGCGCCGAGCGGCAAACCGTCCATCAAGGTTTACTGGTTTAACCGGGACGGCAGCAAGCTGGACTTCGACGGATACGAAGTATATCGTTCGGTGAAACGATACAGCGGGTATGGAACCAAACCGATTTTCGAGACCACAAAGGCCCGGTACTACAACACGGCCATCGAAAAAGGAACCCGGTATTATTACAAGGTCCGCGGCTATAAGCTCATCGATGGGGAAAAGGTCTACACACCCTATTCCCTGAAAGCCTGGAGACTTGTAAAGTAGCGGGAGAGGATTTTATTTCAGATAGAAGCAGGAGTTCTGCAGAGCGAGGCGAATTTGCCTTGCCTGCAGAACTTTTGTATTTGGAGCGGCTTCTCATAAGTACGCTTTTCCTCAGGCCGGCCGCTTCCGGCGTTTCAGATGCCGCCAGACTGGCTGTCGTCATCTTGTGGGATCTGCTTGCCGCGAAAAAAAGGGCGCGGGGAGCAAACCTATGGAGGCAGGAATCTGATGGCAGAGTTTTTAGGTGCATTGGAGCGGACGGTATGGTATACTAAAGAAAAGATATTCCATAAATCATATCGAGAACCGGAACCAGTTGAGGTTCGCGTGTATGTTGACAGCATACAAATAATCAACTATCCGGGACTTTCCAGATGGATAGATCTGGACAAGTTTGTGAAGGGTAAATCAAAGGCTCGGAAATATCGGAATCGGCGGATTGGAGAGTTTTTCAAAGAAATAGAATTGGCTGAAAAACAGGGAACAGGAATTCCTAAAATTTTGCGCGAATTGAAGAAAAATGGTTCTCCCAATCCGGAATTTGAAATGGATGAGGACAGAACTTATCTGGTCACAATCTTTCATATAAGAGATGGATTTGAAGTGAGCGATAAAGTGAGCGATAAAATGAGCGATAAAATGAGCGATAAAATGAACGATAAAGAGAAATCATTTTATTTGAAGCTGCTGAAAACATATGAAAACACTGAATTTGTAACAACAAAGATGATGATAGACGCGTCTGGAATGGCTGAATCGACAACCAGGAGATATCTGACAAAGCTTTGTGAGCTGGGAATTGTGAAGGCAGACGGAAAGAATAAAGGGAAAAAGTATTATTTGAATCGTGAAAAGAAGTAGCCGAGTATTCCGTACATTGGAGCGGAACCTCTTGTCTATGATTCCTATCTTTGAACCATGTCTTTGATGAAAGCAGTGATGCGGATCCTGCAGAAGGATTCACCTTTTGGAAAAAATCGTTTATAGTTGGCGGCTTTTGTGTTAAGATAGACATAAAGATAAAATGGAGGAAGTCTATGATTACAAGCAAACAGAGAAGTTATCTGCGGGGTCTGGCCCAGCAGCTGGACGCCACGGTCTATATAGGAAAACAGGGGCTGACGGACAACGTGGTCAGAGAGATCGAAACCGGGCTCAACAGCCGGGAGCTGGTCAAGGTGAAGATTCAGGAGGGCTGCGAGCTGGAGCCGAAGACTGTGGCCAACGAAATGGCGGACAGGCTGTCTGCCGAATTCGTCCAGGCCATCGGCCGCAAGTTCGTCCTCTACAGAGAATCCAAAGACAACAAGCAGATCGAGCTGCCGAGAAGATAAGCGGGAGGCCACATGGAACGGAACATCCTGCTGACAATCGCATACGACGGAACCAACTTCTGCGGCTGGCAGAGGCAGCCTGCCGTCAGGACGGTGCAGGGCGTTTTAGAAGATGCCCTGTCCAAAGTCTGCCGGGTTCCCATCAGGCTCAACGGCACCAGCAGGACCGACGCCGGCGTCCATGCCCTGGGTCAAAGGGCGTCCTTCACGGGAGATTTCGGTATCCCCACAGACCGGCTGCCGCGGGCTGTCAACAACCTGCTGTCCGCAGGACAGACCTACCGGACAAAGAGCAGCGACGTGCGGGTTTTGGATGCCAGAGAGATGGACAAAGGGTTTCATGCCCGCTTTGACAGCAAGGGCAAACGGTACCGGTATATCATCAAAAATACGCCGGAGGCGGATCTGTTCTCGCGGAACTACGCCTATCACGTGAAAGAGCCCCTCGACGTGGAGCAGATGAGGCAGGCGGCGGCTTTGATCGAGGGAACCCACGACTTTGCGTGTTTTCAGTCGTCGGGCGGAACGCCGCGGGAAACCACGGTGCGGACCGTCTGCAGTCTGCAGGTGGAGCCGAAGGCCCACGGGGAGATTTGGATCGAGATCGCCGGTGACGGCTTTCTGTATAATATGGTAAGAATTATTGCGGGGACTTTGACCGAGGTGGGCCTGGGCAGAAAAAGCCCGGCGGACATTCCTTTGATCCTTGAGGAAGGCAGGCGGCAGCTGGCGGGCCATACGGCGCCGGCGGAGGGGCTGTATCTGGTCGAAGTGTTTTACGAAGATTTAAGCGAAAGAGAGGCGGCAATATATGGAGAAATGTACTGACAACAGGATCAGCTGGGACGAATATTTCATGGAAATGGCAGAGCTGACCGCCAGGAGATCCACCTGCCTGCGCAGGCACGTGGGCGCGGTCATCGTCAAGGACCGGCATGTGATCGCCACCGGCTACAACGGATCCCCGAGAGGCTTGAGCCACTGCGGCGACAGGGGCGGCTGCCTGAGAGAGAAGCTGCAGATTCCGTCGGGCCAGCGTCATGAGCTTTGCCGGGCGGTACACGCGGAGCAGAACGCCATCATTCAGGCGGCGACTCTGGGTCAGAGCATCGAGGGCGGAACCATCTACATCACCAACCAGCCGTGCGTGGTATGCGCCAAGATGATCGTCAACGCGGGAATCTCACGGATCGTAGTCAGGGACGGCTATCCTGACGAGCTGGCCCGAGAGATTCTAGATGAAGCAGGACTGAGAGTGGTCATGCTGGAAAGGCAAGGCTAAAGAGAGCGTATGGAAATAACGAGACTGATTCTACTGGCCGCCTTCGGCGTGGCGTTTCTGCTGTCCCTGGCCTTTACGCCGGTCGCCATCAGGCTGGCGCCGAAGATCGGCGCCATGGACATTCCCAAGGACGCCCGGCGGATGCATACCAAGGCCATGCCAAGGTTCGGCGGCATGGCGATCTTTATCGGAACGATGGTTTCGCTGATCATTTTCGCGGGACAGAACGAGAAGATTCTGCCGGTGCTCATCGGCGGAACCCTGATCTATATCCTCGGCGTGGTGGACGATTTGAAAAACCTGCCTGCTAAGGTGAAGTTCGGCGCCCAGCTGCTGGTCGCGGTCCTGATGTACGTCATGGGTCTGCGGATCAAGTTTATCACCGACTACTTCGGGGAAGGCGTGCTCCACTTCGGCGCGGCGGTCTGCTTCATCGTGACCATTCTGTGGATCGTGGGCATTACCAATACCATCAATTTAATCGACGGCCTGGACGGCCTGGCGGCGGGTATCGCGGCCGTTTCCTCCCTGTCCATCGCCTACGTGGCGTACATTCACGGGGACCAGTACGGCATGATGATCGTATGCCTGGCCATGGTGGCCCTCGCCGGCAGCTGCA
The DNA here is from genome assembly GCA_937997955.1 of uncultured Emergencia sp. Classification (GTDB taxonomy): domain Bacteria; phylum Bacillota; class Clostridia; order Peptostreptococcales; family Anaerovoracaceae; genus Senimuribacter. The sequence goes on from CALLDR010000135.1 coordinate 6,414, forward strand.
TAGGATTTCTGCCATTTAACTTCTATCCGGCAAAGATCTTTATGGGCGACGGCGGCTCCCTGTTTCTGGGCTTTATGATCGCGACCCTGTCGGTGGTGGGACCGCTGAAGCGGTCTACGATCATCGCGGTGGTGGTGCCTGTGCTGGTGCTGGGAATCCCCATCTTTGATACGTTTTTCGCGATCCTGCGCAGGGTGGTCAACCGTCGGCCTATCATGGAGGCGGACAAAGGCCATCTCCATCACAGGCTCATGGCCCTGGGCTACGGCCAGCGGCGGGCTGTTTTGATGCTGTACGGGATCAGCGCGATCATGGGTATGGCGGCGGTCCTGGTCAGCCGGGAGCTGTACAAGGATTCCCTGGTGCTGGTGGGCATCGCGGCCATCTATCTGTACGTGTTCCTCACCGACCCGAACCACAAGATGCCGCAGATCAAAGCGGTCAACATCGCCAAGGAGGAGCGCAAGGAAGAGAGAAACGAAGGAAAAAAGGAATCGCTGAAGGGGGAGGCTGAACAACAGAAGTGAGCAGAGGAACGTCAGGTACGACCTTAGATGACCGGGCGCTCTACAGGAAGCTGGCGAGGATCGCCATACCGATCTCCATTCAGGGCGTGGTTTCGGCCACCCTGGGACTGGTGGACAACCTGATGGTGGGTTCGCTGGGAGAGGCGGAGCTGGCTTCCGTAGGCATCGCGACCCAGATCTTCTATATTTTCTATTTGATCTTATTCGGGTTTACCAGCGGAACGGCCACCTTCATGGCTCAGTTTTTCGGGGCAGGGGATTTTCGCAATATCAGAAAGGTCTTGGGAATTTCCGTATCCGTGGCATGGTGCGCCGGGGCGGTCTTCTTTCTGGGAACCTTTTTCTTCACCGACCAGCTGCTGGGATTCTATACGAAGGACCCGGAACTGATCGGACTGGCGCGGTCCTATGTGCGGATTGGAACGGTGACCTTTTTCTGCATGGCTCTGGCCGTGCCTATGGAAATGGCCTTCAAGTCGACCCAGCAGACCAGGATCCCCATGCTGATCAGCGCCGTGGTGTTTTTTACCAATGTAATTCTCAACTATATTCTGATCTTCGGAAAGTTGGGCGCGCCGGCCATGGGCGTGGCGGGGGCGTCGCTGGCGACGACGACGGCCAGGATCTTTGAAGTGGTCATCGCCCTGTTTTTTCTGCGTAGAAAGAGCAACTGCCTGTACGGCCCGGTGCGGGAGTACTTCGGCTGGAAGAAGGAGATGGTGGCGCGGATCATCAAGAATACGCTGCCTACCACCGCCAACGAGCTGCTGTGGAGCCTGGGAAACACCATGTATGTGGCGGCCTTCGCCAAGCTGGGCACCACGGCCTACGCGTCCTATCAGGCGGCGGCCTCCATCAACAATATCTTCTCCTTCGCCGGCTTCAGCGTAGGAGACGCGACGCTGATTTTGATCGGCGAGAAGCTGGGACAGGGCAAGAAGGAGGAGACCTACGAGCTGGGTAAAAAGCTTTTGAGGATAGGCGTCATCGTAGGCGTTGTCATCGGTATTCTGCTGATGCTGGCGGCCAAGCCGATGACGGGGCTGTTCAACCTGTCGCCGCAGGGCAAGGAGTACACCTTCCGGATCCTGCTGATCTACGGCGGATTTCTGGGGATCAACCTGTATAACGGCATCAACGTGACCGGCACCCTGAGAGGCGGCGGCGACACCAGGTTCGCTATGATCGCCGAGGGCGGAAGCCTGTGGCTGGTGGCGGTGCCGCTGGCCTATATCGGATCCCTGGTGCTGGGCCTGCCGATTTACATGGCGGTGTTCATGCTCAAATGTGAGGAGATCACAAAGGCCATGATCATGACCTGGAGATTCCGGTCAAAGAAGTGGATCAACAACATGATAACGGGGCTGTAACAGACGCTGCGGGTCCCGAAAGGTAAAGAGTATGAAAAAAATGAAAAGGTGGACCGCCCTGGCGCTGGCAGCGGCTTTGACGCTGGCAGCAGCGCCGGCGGCGGTTTTCGGAATTGATATAACGGATATATCGGAAAGAACGGAGGTTGCCGATGAGGCGCTGTCTGTGGCGGCGGCCGAGGCCGACAGCGCCGATATCGCGGCTCTGGAGGAGGCCGCCGACGGTGATGACGCCGCGAAGCGGCAGTACATTTTGTCCGCGTCGGGGGATCTTGCGAACCTGCGCGCGCCGGAGGGCGTGACCCTTGTGGACAGCCGCGGCGGAATCGCTTTGATAGAGCTGTCAAAGGCGGCAGATCTGGCGGAGGTGACGGAAGCGCTGGCGGAGCAGTACCCGGATCTTTTGCTGCAGCCTAACTTCATCTATGAAAGCACGTCGACAGGGGATCCCTGCTACAGCCTGCAGTGGGGCCTTTCCAACAGCAGCGGCGCTGACATCGGCTTTGACGAGGCCTACCGGTTTCTGAAGGGCAAGAAGGCTTCTCTGGTGGAGACGGTGGTAGCTGTCATCGACACGGGGTTCGACTACACCCACGAGGATCTGGCGGCGGTCACCTGGACGAATACCGGCGAAATTCCGGGAAACGGCAAGGACGACGATAAAAACGGTTACGTCGACGATGTGCACGGATATGATTTCGCCAACCAGCAGCCGCTGTCGGAGAGCGGGTTTTCTAACAGGGAATACGGCCACGGCACTCACTGCGCGGGCATCATCGGCGCGGTGACGGGAAATCGGATCGGCATCGCGGGAGTAGGCTCGGTTTCCAGCAAGCTGTCCATGATGAGCCTTCGGGTCCTGACCGGCGCTGGGGGCACGGGGGACACCTATCACGTGATCCAGGCGATTCTCTACGCTGAGAAGAACGGCGCTGACATCTGCAACCTGAGCATGGGCTCTTATCAGGACGACAGCCTGCTGCGCCGGACGATTTTAAATTCCAAGATGCTCTTCGTGTGCGCGGCGGGCAACGACAGGCGGAACCTGGACCGGACGCCGATCTATCCCGGCAGCTATCACATGAACAACGTGATCTGCGTGGGAAACATGCAGAAGGACGGCACGCTGTACTGGCAGTCCAACTACAGCAGCAATTCTGTGGATCTGGCGGCGCCGGGAACAGAGATCTACAGCACTCTGCCGGGAAACCAGTACGGAAACAAGACGGGCACCTCCATGGCGGCGCCTTTTGTGACGGGAGCCGCGGCGCTGATCCATTCCTACTATGACGGCATTACGGCGGCCCAGATGAGGGATCTGCTGCTGTCGGGATGCAGCAAATCCTCGGCTCTGAGTAGCGGAGTGGCCGGCGGGCGGTACCTCAACGCGTACCGGCCTCTGATCGCCAAGCCGCAGGAGACCTATCTGCCGGACAAGACCGCGCCGGTGGTGGAAACCTCTGTAACGGCCATCGAGGGCTCCTACAGGGAGCTTCTGACCATCAAAGCCACCGACGACAGCGGCGCCCTGGAGGAGGTGCGCTATGTCCGCGGCAGCCAGACAAAGGCGTATTTCCGCGGCGGCAAGGGCTACGAGGTGGAGCTGGACGAGTTTGACACGGCGACGAGGAAGATGGGCGTGCCGGGGACGTATACGGTCTATGCCCGGGACCCTTCTGGCAACGAGACCCTGGTCAAGGTGACCTGCACGGCGAACGCACCTTCGTCCATCAAGCTGAACTATACGAAGAAGTCTCTGGCTAAAGGAAAGACGTTCCAGCTGCGGGCGACCCTGTCAAAGTCGGGCGCTTACGGGCGGAAGGTGACCTATACGTCGTCCAACACCAAGGTCGCTGCGGTGAGCAGCACCGGCAAGGTGACCGCGAGGAAAAAGGGAACGGCGACGATCACCGCCAAGACGGGAAACCTGCTGACAGCCAAGTGCAAGGTGACGGTGAAATAATCAAAAGAGAATCAAAGGCAATATCAAAGAAATATCAAAAGACCTGATACGGCTGATCCCATAGAGGGATCGGCTGTATCAGGTCTTTCTTTGCTGTCTAATTCTTCAATCCTTCAACAACCCTTTAATCCTTTAATCATTTAGGACGCGCCCTGACTGCGGCCGCGGCTGCGTTAGATGTACATTCTCAAGATGCAGTAGCTGGCGATCAGCAGGATGATCGGAAGTACGATGTAGAAATACGGCTTCATCCAGTCGTGAATGCGGAATGGGCCGGAGGCTCCGACATTGGCCTCTTCCTGGAACTTTTTGAAGCCCCAGCGGAAGATGATGTAGGCGGTCATCAAGATGGCTCCGATGGTCAGGCCCAGACCTTCTGCAAGGAAGTCCATGAAGTCGAAGAATCCGAGGCCGAGGGCCTGGAACTGGGCGACAGGACCTGTGCCAAAGGACATGGTGAATACCAGGGAGAACAGATACTCCGCGATGACTACCACGGTGCTCGCCTTTTTACGGCTCCAGTTGAGACGGTCTCCCAGGTTGGCGACCAGGGATTCGGAACCGCCCAGAATGGAGGTGAAGCCGGCAAAGTATACGCAGACCATGAACAGGCCGCCGAAGATGTTGCCGAAGCTTCCCATCTCGTTGAAGAGATGCGGCAGGGTGATGAAGATCAGGGACGGACCGGAGGTCGGCTCGATCCCGTAGGAGAACAGAGCCGGTACGATCAAAAGTCCGGCCAGAACCGCTACGAAGGTGTCCAAAATAGCGGTCAGAGACAGGGTCTTGACCAAATTGGTCCCTTTGTCCAGATAGCTTCCGTATACGAAGGCGCAGGACATGCCGACGCCGATGGAGAAGAACACCTGGGTGGCGGCGGCGGAGATCACGTTAAAATCGATCTTGGAGAAGTCCGGCGTGATGTACCACAGCAGGCCTTTGCTGGCGCCTGGCAGGGTGTTGGCGTAGATGGCCAGGGCGATCATGACGATGAGCAGGGTCGGCAGCAGTACGGAGCAGACCTTTTCCACGCCCTTTTTGACGCCTGAGGTCAGGCAGAACCATAAGATGATTACAGCGATCAGGTTGAAGCCCATGCACGCGGGACTGCCCGCGAAGCTTCCGAATACGCCCGCAACCTCGTCTGCGGACATGCCCTGCATGGAACCGCTGAAGACTTTGACGATGTAGCCGCCGCCCCAGCCGCCGACGATCATGATGGCGAAGCTGTCGATGACAAAGATGGCGAAGGCGCCGAACCAGCCGATGGCGCTCCAAGGCGTGCTCCGGCCTTCCAGCCTGCGCATGCCGGCGATAGGCGCCAGCTGGGCGCTTCTTCCCAGGGTGACCTCGATGAGGAAGGCAGGAATGCCCAGCAGGACGACCATGATCAAATAGACCAGGAGGAAGGCGCCGCCGCCGTTATTTCCAACTACGTACGGGAACTTCCACAGGTTGCCGATTCCGATACAGAATGCGGCCATACTCATGATAAATCCGATTCTTGAGGTGAATCCTCTTTTGTTTTCCATAATACTTTTTCCTTTCGACTTTCAGTCTTTTCGTGATTTCCCCTCAAAGGCAGGCGGCTGTTCTGCCCTAACGAACGGCGCCGTTCTTTTTCGTCCTTTCTTCGTCCCTTGTTCTTCCCTTCCTTCGGCCCTTCGTCCCTTGCGGCCTGTTCTCCGCGCTGGTCACGCGCGCAGCCCTCTTGACGAGCGCATGATGCATCATGCACCTCTTATCTGCCTATTGTAACATCGGGGCGAAGAAAATGTCAACCGTGGGCCGGAAAAAAACAGGGAAAAAAGGGAAAACTGTGGAAGCGGGGAAAAGACGCGGGAAAGTGAAAAGCCGAGGGAGATTTGAGGGAGAATGCGGAGGCACATAGAAGGACACAAAAAAACCGGCGCATCGTGAGGGCCGGAGGGGCCGTGATGCGCCGGGATATGATATGCCGGGGCATGATAGGTTTTTGTCGGGCCGCTGTCAGATGTAGATCTCGCCTTCGGCCAGGATCACGGCGCTGCCGCCTACTTTGATCAGGCAGTCTTCGCCGGACGCGTCGATCTCCGTGAGGATCACCGACGGCCGATCCATCTTTTCTCCCTGTATGATCCTGCAGGCGTCCTTCTCTTTGATCAGGCCGTTTAAACGGAGATAGTACGTCAGCGCGCCGTTGGATGTGCCGGTGGCGGCTTCCTCGTCGATGTCGTACAGCGGCGCGAAATTCCTCGCATGGGCCGTAACGCCTTCCGCGGCGTCCAGAGTAAACGCGTGAACGCCGGTGACCTCGTAGCGGGCGGACAGGTCGGACAGCGCTTTCATGTCCGGTTCCAGCGCGTCCAGCTCGGCCCGGCTCGGCACAGGCATCATGATATCAGGCAGGCCGGTGGAGATGAGGCGGGGCAGCAGGGTCAGCTTTGACAGATCAAAGGACGAGCCCATGACTTCGTACAGCTCCCTGACAGCGGCTGGATCGTCCATGGTGCTGATCAGGGTCGGGGCGGCCATATCCATCATGACAAAGCCGTCTTTGATATTGATGGACAGGTCTCCTGCCATGGTGTGGTTGATGCAGGTGCAGTTTTCGCTGACCAGGCCCAGGTGCAGCAGCGCGGCAAAGGAACCGATGGTGGCGTGGCCGCAGAGATCGACCTCGGCCGCCGGGGTAAAGTAGCGGATCTGGAATTCCCGTTCTCCCAGAATCTTGATAAATGCGGTTTCGGAATAGCGCAGCTCGGCGGCTGTTTTGACGCAGATCTCGTCTGACGGAAAGTCGGCGCCTGCCGGAAGCAGGACCACGCCGGCGGGATTTCCGCCGAAGACGTTGTCTGTAAACGCGTCTACGATTAAGAATTTCATGAGTACCTCCTAAGAAACATGCAGGCAGTGTGCATTTCATAGAGCAATAGTCCGTATGGTTATAGTATAGGTGAAAACTGTAAAATAGGCAAGAAGAATTTAAAAATCGTATACAATTGGCGATAGCGCATAAAAATGAGGCATAGAATTTGTGAAAAACCAACATTTTCTCGGAAACATCTGTGAAAAGGAGGTGAATTATAACAGGAAAATGCGTAAAGCTGCCGAGCCGCGCTTATAATAGTAAGGTCACTTGCGGTGACGATTTCAGAAAAAGAGGAGAAATGACTTATGGCAAAGAAGCTATATGTTGTGTGGCTCTTGATCACCATGTTGATTTTCTCATCATTTTCTATTTATGCTAATCCAAACAGTCCATCAGAAACAAAAGCTGATGAGGAAAAAGAAAGCCGCACAACGGCGGCAGTACCAAAGCAGGAAAAGCTGGTAACTGCCATGGCAGAAGCGAAAACTGCCGTAGATAAGAGGAACGAAGATTATTTGAACGGCCTTGCCGCTTACATCTGTCATGTCAACGGGAATGTGACGCAGGAGGAAGCGGCGGAAATGGCAAGATATTTTGTAGAATATGCTGATCAATATGAAGTTGACGAGAAGATAGTAATGGCCATAGCACAGAACGAAAGCACCTATTACAAGGATGCTGTCAGCTGCGAGGATTTCAAGGGGCTCATGCAGACCGGCGACGGCCTGGCGCGGAACGCGGGCTACGACCCGTCCCAGCTCTTTGACCCACAGGTGAGCATCAAAGTGGGAGCCAGATATCTTTCTATCAAAATGAATGAGTTTGGCGACCTGAGGCTGGCATTGACGGCCTACAACCAGGGCTCCGGCTCGGTTCATTCGGGAAACTATTCCACAGGCTACGCGGATCTGGCCATCGCCAGGGCGCAGACCATGGAAAGCTTTCTTCAGGAAAACGGATATATCTAGAAAAGCATAGAATAGAAAGCAGGCAGCGGCGCGGAGCAGCGAATGCAGAGGGAAAATCTGCACGGATAAGCTCCGGCCGCTGCCTGCTTTTTGGCAATTCTTAAGATTTCTTAAGAATTGGGCGGGCGGGATTGTATATAATTGTGGATTTGAAACAAATTATTTGTTGTAAATTTATTTTTTGAAACAAATATCAGAAAAAGTCTGTGAAATTCGCGTGAATTATTAAGATTTCTTAAGAAATTCCTCTTGCCATTGTTTATAATAAATAAGGCGGCAGGACAGAGCGGACCTTTGGGTAGAGGTTCCTTTGATGATGGAAGCCCCTTTGACAGGTGAAGCACCTTTGACGGCGGAAGCCGTTTTGATGGGAGAGCGCCCTGGAGATGGAATTTCCTTTGACGGCTGGTCCTGCGCGGATATGATCAAAAACAAGAAAAGGAGAAGAAAGACATGGCGAAGAAGCTGATTACATGGTTGCTTGCAATTACTCTCATCGCTTGCTCATCCGTCTCTATTTACGCAACAGATGAAAATACGCAAACCGAAAATACAGCAGGGAATACAACAGTAAGTGAAGAGGCTGTCACTGAAACGACAGACTTGGATGATGCCGATATCGAAGACGGCGCCAACGCCGGTGAAGACGCGGTCGTGGATCCAGATGCCGATGCCGATGAGGACGGCGCTCCGGTAGACGAGGACCAGGAAAAGGAAGACGCTGATAAGGCCGCGGCCGAGAAGAAGGCTGCTGAAGAGAAAGCGGCGGCTGCCAAGGCGGCTGCTGAAAAAAAGGCGAAGGCTGAAGCGGCAAAAGCCGCCAAGTACAAGAAGGGCCTGGCCGCTTATATCAGATATATCAATCCGAGCGTAAGCAAGACCAAGTCTCTGAACATGGCAGGTTACTTCATCGACAAGGGCGAGAAGTACAACGTGGCTCCGGAAGTCCTGATGGCCATCGCTCAGAACGAAAGCACGTTCTACACCAACGCCCGCAGCCCTTACGGCTACAAGGGACTGATGCAGACCAGCGACGCGCTGGCGAAGAAATACGGCTATAAGCCGTCCAGCCTATACAAGGCGCAGGTGAGCATCGAGGTAGGCGCCAGATATCTGGGCAGCATGAAGAAGCAGTTCAAGACCTACACCAAGGCCATCTCCGCTTACGCGTACGGCTCGGGCGCTGTGAAGTCGGGCAACTACTCCACGGCCATCGCGAAGAAGGTTCTGAAGACCAGAGATAAGATCGAAAGCTATCTGGAGAGGAACAATTACGTTTAAGGCAGCTGCATCAAAATACATTTAAAACAGCAATTTACGGCGCATAGTATTATATAAATAGAAAAGACGCGGTCAATCCTGATGAGGGAGATCGCGTCTTTTCGTTTGATCTTTGATTTTTGATAGGCAAAGCAGCAGGACTCATCAATAGTGCTTGTTGAAGTGGTTGTACAGCCGCTTCTCTACCTCCAGCAGATCGTCTTTGATGACGGCCTGGTAGATCGCCTCGTGCTGGGCCAGGTTCTCCTCGCGGCTGTTCTCTGTCTGCTGATGGTTGTAGCGGGTCAGCAGGTAGAGCATGGACGCCAGATTATCGTAGATGCGCAGCATTTTGTCGTTGCCGGTGGCCACCACAGGGGTCCGGTCGAAGGCGATGGCCTTGTCCACGAAGGCGGCATAGTCGCCTGCCGCCAAAGCCGCCCTTTGTTCCTGCAGCGCCGCGTCCATCAGCTCGACCAGCCTGCCGGTGCGTCCCTGGGCCCGGCAAAGGCCGTACGCGCCGAAGATCTGAACAAAAAAAGAAAGAGAGATCTCGCTGAAGATCTTTTCGTTGAGACTGATGACCTCCACCTTGGTGCTGAGGGTCGACTGCACCAGGCCCTCCACCTCCAGCCTGGACAGGGCTTCGCGGATGGGCGTATTGCTGACGCCCAGCTCTTTGCTCAGAGCGGTGATGTTGATCGTATCGCCGAAGTCATACTCCTCCTTAAATATTTTATCCTTAATGACCTCATAAACCTGGTCTTTCATACTTGTTTTCATAATAGTTGCCATAAACATTCTCCTCCGAAACCATTATACACCAAGTGACCGGGTTTTACAAAACAAATTGGTTAAATGGGGGAGGAAGTATGCTGAAACATTAAAAGGTTACCGGAATTGGATATGGAATTAGCTGAGGGTATTGCGCTGAACGCAATACCCCTGTTTGTTTTTGGAACTACCACCGCAAATTTGAACGATGGTATAATACGGTTGACAAACAATTTTGAAAAAAGCAGTATTTGATAAATTGAAGCAGGAGGTGCGCTGAATGGAATTAAAAATGAAAAAAGGTTATAAAGGATATCGTGCTTTTTCGTTTCTTGAGGAAGGAGTTGACTATCCCGCACTGGCATGGCCCAAGTGGGACTGGGCAGGCCGCCATATTGTTGAATTAGATGATGAGCAGGAGGCCATGTATGAAGAGATCTTGGATAAGTATATCAACATTTCTTTGCATGAGCATCCTTGTTTTCACCCGGAAGACATGTCGGAACCAAGCAAATTCATGGATGCTTATCGCTGTGGACGGCAAATGATCGCGTATGAAGCGTTGGCATACTCGAGACTAGACTGCGTCTTTGATAACCTTGCCAATGGAACTTGCCTGATTTCCTCCATGGCGGGATGGAAATGGAATGATGTCATTCATGATTTAGGCATGCATCTTGCCGATATTGCTCATCAGGATTTTTTGATACAGTGCAAAACTGTAAAGGACATCAGAGAAGCTAAGAAAGCGGGTAAGATTGCTTGGGTTCCTGCTGTTGAGGGTGCAGCCCCCATTGAAAATGAAATCGACAGAATTGATATTCTTTACGGTCTGGGCGTTCGCCAATTGGGGGTCACCTATTCTGAAGCAAATGCGTTGGGATGCGGCTTGAAAGAGGAAGTAGACAGCGGACTTACTGTATTTGGAAAAGCTTGTGTGGAAAGAATGAACAAGATTGGCATGTTGATCGACGTTTCACATTGTGGCCCAAAGACTGCTTATGATGTTGCTGCTTATTCAAAAAAACCGTTGATCGCAAGCCATCTTGGTGCGCAGAAGGTATGGAATATTAAGAGAATGTTCCCTGATGAACCAATCATCGAAATTGCAAAACACGGTGGTGTGATCGGAATTGAGGCGTCCCCTCACACGACGATGTCATATACAACCATGACCCATTCTCTGGATACTGTTATGGAACACTTTGAATACGTGAAAAATCTGGTAGGAATCGATCATGTAAGCTTTGGCCCAGACACTTTATATGGAAATCATGTGGGCATGCACCATGCCTTTGACGATCTTTTTTCCACAAAATACGATTCAGATCCAGGAGTTCCATACGAAGAGGTGCCATATGTTGAATATCTGGAAAATCCGACGGAAACATCATGGAATATTGTCCGTGAATTGATCCGCAGAGGCTATAAGGAAGAAGAAATCGCAAAGGTAATCGGTGGAAATGCACTTAGAGTACTGGAAGAGGTCTGGGTATAAGTTTTTCTTATGAAGCATGATGGTCTCGTGATGAAAGGAGATACAAATGTATAAGTATGTGTTAAAGCGACTGCTGCTTGCGATCCCGGTCTTGATTGGTGCAACATTTCTTGTATTTGCCATCATGGATTTTGCACCAGGGGACCCGGCGAGGATTATTCTTGGAAGTGGGGCAACCGAGCAGGCATTAGCATTAAAACGGGCTGAACTAGGTTTAGATGACCCTTTTCTGGTACGATACGGGGATTTCTTATTGGGACTGATCCAAGGTGATTTAGGCGTCTCCTATAGAAACGGACAAGCCGTTACAGAACTGATTTGGGGAAGACTGGGGAATACATTGATTTTGGCGGCAGCGGGTATGATTTTTGCGGTAATCGTGGGAATTCCGGTGGGAATCATATCTGCAGTCAAACAGTATTCCACCCTTGACAAAACAACGATGTTTTTAACGTTGTTTTTCATGGCAGTTCCGACATTCTGGTTTGCGTTGATTCTGGTTATCATTTTTTCTCTGAATTTGGGATGGTTTCCGGCTTCAGGAATGGGTCATGGATTAATACCTTTGATAAAGAGTCTGATTTTGCCAACTGTTACGTTAGGTTTTGGATATGCGGCGCTGATCGCAAGAACGACAAGATCTTCTGTTCTGGAAGTTATGCGGCAGGATTACATTGATACAGCCAGAAGCAAAGGTATAACGGAAAGAGCGGTAATTTGGACGCATATGATGAAAAACGCATTAATTCCTATCGTAACGATTATAGGTCTGAACTTTGGTACTTTGCTGGGCGGTTCAGTATTGACCGAGACAATATTTTCCTGGCCCGGAGTTGGAAGATTTGTTGTAGAATCTATTTCCAATAAGGATATTCCGTCAGTTCTAGGAAGCATCGTTATGCTTGCAATTCTGTTCTCTCTGGTGAACCTGATCGTGGATATTCTGTACAGCTTCCTCGATCCGAGAATAAAATCCCAGTATTCGGCGAAAAGGGCAGGTAAGAAAGATGAATAAGAAGAAAACAAGAATTTCAGCAGCAAATCAAACACAATCGCAGACACTGAACGATACGGCAACAAAGTCTCTATCGCTTTTTCAGCAGTCTTTTATTCAGTTCAAACATAATAAAATGGCAGTGTTGGGGCTTGTCATCATGATGATGCTGTTTGCCATAGCGTTAGGTACGATTGTGGTGGACCTGGTGACAAACTATTCCTTTTATAATGAACACGTAACTGGGCAGGATCTGGCAAACAGACTTCAGAAACCCAGTCTGCAGCATATCTTCGGCTGTGATGAGGTCGGCAGAGACTTACTTCTCAGAGTTTTGTGGGGTACAAGGCTTTCCTTATTTATCGGGCTGATTGCCATTGCCATTGCTACGGTGATCGGCGGCTTTTTCGGAATGCTTGCTGGATACTACGGTGGAAAAATTGACAGCATCATTATGCGGTGCATGGATGTCCTCCTGGCAATCCCTTATATGTTGCTGGCGATGGCAATTGTAGCCGCACTGGGTACCAGCACACGAAATCTGCTGATCGCGCTGGCTGTTCCTAATATCGCCAAGTTTGCGCGTATTGCGAGGGCTGCAATATTGACCGAAAAAGACAATGAATACGTAGAAGCTATGAAAGCAGTCGGCGCCAGCAATTTAAAGATTCTGTTCTCCTATATTTTGCCGAATGCAGTAGCGCCGATTTTGGTACAGGTCACCTTAGGTATCGGAGACTCCATTCTTGCCGTAGCAGGCCTGTCCTTTCTGGGCATCGGCGTACAGCCGCCAGCAGCAGAGTGGGGTGCAATACTAACCGCAGCAAGGATTTATATGAGAGATGCCTGGCATATATCCGTATTTCCGGGACTGTTTCTTATTATCACAGTCATTGCATTCAATCTCTTTGGAGATGGATTGAGAGATGCAATTGACCCGAAACTGAAAAGGTAGGTGTGGGAATGGAAAACATACTTGAAATTAGAGATCTGTCCGTTCGCTTTTATATGGACAGCGGCACGGTGAACGCCATCAATCAGATTGATCTTGAGTTAAAAGATGGTGAAACTCTGGGATTAGTTGGCGAGACTGGCGCTGGAAAAACCACGTTGGCAAAGAGCATTATGCAGTTGATCCCTTCACCTCCGGGAAAAATTGAAACAGGTTCCATCTACTATAAGGGGAAAGATATGTTGCAGATGCCTATTGAAGAGATCAGAAAGATTCGAGGAAATCAGATTTCTATGATTTTTCAGGACCCGATGTCATCCTTGAATCCTGTAATCACCGTGGGAGATCAAATTGCAGAAGTCATAGAGACCCATGAGGCATGTTCTCATAAGGAAGCCTATGAAAAAGCAAAGGAAATGCTGATGACTGTAGGGATACCAGGTGAGCGAGCAGAGGATTATCCTCATCAATTTTCTGGAGGAATGAAGCAGAGGGTTATCATCGCCATCGCTTTAGCATGTAATCCGAAGGTTCTGATCGCAGATGAACCGACAACCGCCTTGGACGTGACAATTCAGGCACAGGTGCTGGAAATGATGCGGGACTTGAAACAAAAGTATAATACTGCGACCATCCTTATTACCCACGATTTAGGCGTGGTAGCACAAATGTGCGAACGTGTCGCCATCGTGTATGCAGGCGAAATCGTAGAAGAGGGCAGCCTGCAGGATGTTTATAAGCATACGACGCATCCATATACGGAGGGCCTTTTAGGAGCGATTCCGCAGATACAGAAAAACGTGAAACGGCTTAGCCCCATTGATGGACTGATGCCTGATCCTGTTGAAGTGAGAAGAGGTTGTACCTTTGCTCCAAGATGCAGGTACGCTTGTGACAAATGCAGGGATGAGCATCCTGAACTGACAGAATTAACCCCAGGACATAAGGTTCGATGCTTTTACCCGTTGGAAAAAAGAGGAGGTGAGGATGTATGAATTATGATCCGATTCTGGAAGTAAAGCACTTGAGAAAGTATTTTTCAACGCCGAGGGGATCCTTACAGGCTGTAGATGATGTAAGTTTTTCTATTGACAAAGGCGTAACACTGGGAGTCGTTGGTGAATCCGGATGTGGAAAATCTACATTGGGCAGAACGATTTTACGGTTGCACGAACCTACATCGGGAAGCATTCTTTTTCATGGAGAGGATATCACTGCTTATGATGCGAAGCAGGTCAAAAACCTGCGGGCTAAAATGCAAATTATTTTCCAGGATCCGTACTCCTCTTTGAATCCGAGAATGACGGTCAGTCAGGCTATTGCAGAACCTATGATCTTGCAGGGCATGGTAAAACGAAGAGATAAGATAGAAATTGATAGAAAGGTCCATGAAATGATGGATCTGGTCGGCTTGGCAGCGAGATTTACCAATTCATATCCACATGAGCTGGATGGTGGTCGTCGTCAAAGGATTGGGATCGCCAGAGCGTTGGCACTGAACCCAGAGTTTATTGTCTGTGATGAGCCGGTGTCGGCCTTGGATGTTTCCATTCAGGCACAGGTTTTAAATCTGATGCAGGATTTGCAGGAACAATTAGGACTGACGTATTTGTTCATTACTCATGATTTGTCTGTTGTAAAACACCTGAGCGAGCGGATCGTGGTTATGTATCTGGGACAGCTGGTAGAACAGGCGGAGCCTGAAGAATTATTTAAAAATCCGGTGCACCCTTACACTAAGGCACTGCTTTCGGCAATTCCAGTTCCTGATCCAGATATGAAGATGAATCGTATTTTACTTAAAGGTGAAATCACTTCACCAGTTAATATGGGTAGCGGCTGTCGATTTATGAAGAGGTGTCCATATGCGACAGAAAAATGCAAAGAGCCTTTGATGCAGAGAGAGATTTCTCAGGGACACTTTGTTTCATGTCATCTGTGATGCTTTTTCGGTCAATGATCCGAAGCAGGCATCCGTTGATATAGCTGGTTTTTCTAATCTAAAAAGGAGGAAATTTAAATGAAAAAGAAAGTAATTGGTGTAACTCTTATTCTTTGCATGCTGCTTTTCACTGCATGCGGAGGAAGTGGTGGAGACAGTGCTGAAGGAGAGTACAAGGACACGATCGTATTCTGCAACGGCAACGATATCTCCACTTTGGACGGTTCCATCGGACAGCAGGAAAGAGCCGTTTATCTGACAAACCATATCTTTGACCCGTTATTTACCAGTCACGATTTTGAGATCGTACCATGTCTGGCGGAGGAATATGAATGGATCGACGATGATACGACCCTGAAGGTCAAGCTCCGCGAAGGTGTTAAATTCCATGACGGTTCAGATATGACGGCGGAAGATGTGAAATTTACCATGGATCTGCTCTGGGAGAGAGGAATGACTTTTGGTGACAACTATAAAGACACAGAGATCGTCGATGACTATACAGTGTTGATTCACCTGAACAAGCCAAATCCGGCGTTAATCAACACCTTATCCCTGCCTCAGACTTGCATTCTTCCGAGCGACGCTTATGATCCGGACGAATTTGCAAAGAATCCGATCGGGACTGGTCCGTACAAAATGAGCGACTATAAAGAAGGTGACTATTACACGGTAGAGCGTTTTGACGATTACTGGGGAGAGCCCGCTAAAACAAAGTATCTGACGTTGCGCATTGTTCCGGAAGCGTCACAGCGCGCAATTCTTCTGGAGACTGGCGAAGTCGACGCAGCATACAGCTTGTCCTTTAACGATGTTGAAAGATTCAAATCTGACGAAAACATGCAGATCCTCAGTTCTCCTTCCATGAAAGTAATTCTTTTGGAAGCAAACTGCCAGTCTGACGGCGCTGTAGGAAAAGCAGAAGTAAGACGTGCCCTTGAATGCGCGATCGACAAAGAAACCATTGTAAACTCTCTGCTTTCAGATTACGGTGAAGTGGCAAAGAGCGTGATCTCACCGAATGCGGCAGATTACAGAGAAACTTCAATCAATGAATATGACCCTGAATTAGCAAAGGAGCTGCTGAAAGAGGCAGGTTACGGTGATGGATGCGAACTGCAGCTGTTTACAAACTCTGACCAGATCAACAGTGAAATCGCCACCGTACTGCAGAATCAGCTCGCACAGGTTGGCATCACATTAAATATTGTGATACAGGATGATAACACCACCTTCTCCATGGTCGAAAATGGGGATGACTATGACCTGATTTTGGATTTCTTCCAGATTACAAGCTTGCATGCTGATTATATGTTTGTCAACGCATTTACCTCAAGCTCTTTTAATAACTTCTCCAGGTACTTTAATGATGAGTTTGATGCGACTTACAACAAATATTGCTCTACGGCAGAAGGACCGGAAAGAGAAGCGCTTCTGGGAGAAATCTATGAGATGCTGCAGAGAGATTGCCCATCAATTGGACTTTATACAGAGAATAAAATTGTTGTCTGCAATTCTAAGCTCGAAGGTTTATACGTGAGCCCGATGGGAGCACACGAATATCAGAATGCAACTTTAAAGAAATAAGGCTCATACTTAATTTGAGGGCAGAGGACTTCTCTGCCCTTTTCTATTTTCTGCTGCATTATCCAGTGTTTATGGATCATAAACGGAATTTGTTTGCCTAAAATAAAAAGTATGTAAATTGAATTTGTCAGGAGGAGATGGAATGGATATAAAAACATTGAAATTATTCATCGACGTAGTGAAAAATAAATCTATAAATCGTGCGGCTCAGCTGAATTATCGCTCTGCATCCAGCGTGAGCAGAGCGATGAAAGGGCTTGAGGAAGAAACGAAAACTAAACTAATGATAAAAGATTTTAACGGTGTGACTTTGACAAATCAGGGGAAAGAGTTTTTTGGAATGGTCGAGCCAATCGTTCAGAGTGTGGACAAATTGGAACGAATCTATTGCTCCAGAGAGAGCAGGCATAATACTGTCAGGCTCACGGTCTGTATACATCAAAACAGCCTGGCTTATCAAGCGGGACTTGATTTCTATGAAAGGTATGCGGAAGGAAAAGAGTATATAGATATCGTGTTGGCGGGATATCTGTCTATGCGGGAAGTTATAAATACTATGCAGGATCGTTTCTACATGCTGGGAACCGTGCAATATAACAGCACGCTTCAGGAAGAAGCGCATCAACTTCTGCGAGAGAATAGCCTAACCATTATCCATGAAAACGCAAGAAAAGTCTGCGCATCTGTCAGAGAAGGGCATCCATTAGCCGCAAAAAATCTTGTGTCCGCCGAAGATCTGCTCCCCTACACACACTTGGCCTATATCGATGAAGAGGTGGTTCCTTTAAATTATGGTGGTGACTTAACTGGGTTTGATAATTCCTTAAATAAGAGAAGGATTCTAATTCGAGAACGGGGTCAACTGGATGAAGTGCTGCGGACGACAGATGCATATTTTTTGGGAACAGGCGATAAAAATATTAAGATTTTAGAAAACAGTAGGATTGTATGTATACCTGTCGATACCGATATGCAAATTATAACTGCGATTATTTGTCGAAATGATTATATTATGACAGAAAGTGCACAGCAGTATTGTGACATTCTGTTAAATTTATTTGCAAGCACTGATTAAACATCAATTGTCAGCAGGAGTGAGATCGATGTGTTTTGAATAATGACAAATGGAAACTAAATATATAATTTATAAAATAAATGTGAATAATAAAAATGATAAAGATGTGCGATCTTGACAGTTTAGCTAAGTCTTGCGTCCAATGCCTACATCGGTCTCCATACTGATATTGATTCATTTATCATTTCATGTTACGATAGCTTTCTATAATTAAATAACTTCGACGAATATAAACCTTTTTCGGTGAGGCCTTCTCTAAGGGAAAAAGCCATTACTGTCTTTTTGATAAATATGTTCTAAAAAAGGGAATGTCTTTCAATCTCGTGGTCTACATCAGAGGAAATATGTCGCTGCTCATACCCTGAATTATGGTTTTCTTACAACCGCAGGCGGATTTTTTCTGTCTGGTGCAACTACAATTTAAAAGCTAATATATCAGGTTGAAAGTATTTACATTTTCATCATTTTCGCTGTTTTCCTGATAGTGTTCCGCATTTTGCTCTGTTCATATTACAAAAGAAAAATGTGTATTATAACAAAAAATAAAGTAAAATTTCGACAAAATATGTTGATTTCATACAAAAAACGTGCTATGCTATCTGCGTGATTTTGATTTAGCGGAGGAAACGTGGCATGGAGAAAGCAACAGAGAAAGCAACGGAAAAAGCAACAGGCAGAGCAGCAGAAAATGCAAAGGGTATCATATTGAAATATACCATGATTTTGGCGGGGCTGGCTATTGCGTCCTTTGGCGTAGTGGCGTTCATACTGCCCAACGACATTATCATCGGCAGCTCTACAGGAATGGGACGGGTGATGTATCACTTCTTCGCCGTGCCGGTATCCTATACGGTAGCCATCGTCAACGGCCTGCTGTTCCTGTTGGGCTTTGTGGCACTGGGAAAAGAGTTCGCGCTGTCCACTTTGATCAGTTCCTTCGCGTATCCTCTGTTCATGGGCCTCTTTGAGCGCATGGAATTTTTACAGCACATTACAGATAACGCAGTCATCGCGGCTCTGTACGGAGGGGCCTTCGCGGGCGTAGGCATGGGCATGGTCATCAAAGCCGGGGCGTCTACCGGCGGTACGGACATCGTGGCCATCGTCCTTAACCGGAAGTGGGGGATCTCTGTAGGTCTGCCCATGTACCTGCTGGATTTTGTGATTCTGATGACCCAGGTGTTTTTTGCTGGAAACGCGGAGGAGATCCTTCTGGGCATCGTGACGACCTTTTTGTATTCCATGATCGCTGAAAAGGTGGTGACTTTTGGCGGCGGAGCCGTGCAGATCGTTGTGATCAGCGCGCGCTTTGAGGCCATACGGACAAGGCTGGCGGATATGGTGGTGGGTACCACGATCCTATACGGCGAAAGCGGCTACCTGGGTGAGAGACGGGACGTCCTGCTGTGCGTCCTGCCCGCAAGGGAGGTGGCGGCTGCCCAGCGGGCGATTCTGGAACTGGATCCGGAGGCGTTCATGACCATTAACCGGGTCAAGGAGGTCAAAGGCCGCGGCTACAGCTTTGATGTGGGCCGGGCAAAGGCGCTCAGGCAAGAGAGACAGCCGGCTTAGATCGTGACGATATGGAA
Organism: uncultured Emergencia sp.; assembly: GCA_937997955.1. Lineage (GTDB taxonomy): Bacteria > Bacillota > Clostridia > Peptostreptococcales > Anaerovoracaceae > Senimuribacter. Next base: position 25,764 of record CALLDR010000135.1, read on the forward strand.
AGTCCTGCGCATTGGCGCAGGCTTTTTTAGTGGTTTAAAATAACTGCTGTGCGCCAGGCGCCGGGTTTCGTAAAACATGCTGAATTACTCTAAAATGCGAAACCTGGGGCGGGATTCTGCTATTGGTGTTTCGTAACCTCGATCAAATCATGCTAATTTACGAAACCGCAGGCCCCTAATTTCAGGCAGGCGTTTCGTAAAAATAAATGATTTTCCTTGAAATACGAAACAGAGACCGCATATTGGAGGGATTTGTTTCGTATAACAGCACAGAATTGATCAAAATACGAAACCAGATGCAGGGAAAGACGGCAGGAGTTTCGTAAAAGAGCATCAAACTGGCTAACTTACGAAACGGTAAATTTGAAGACAGCGACGGCATAAGTCATGGTGGAAGAAATAAAAAGAAAATATAGAAAAAAATATAAAAATCCTTGATTTTTCCATGGAAATGTTGTAAGATTATGTCATACATATCATGGGAGGTGCCTTATGCACAGTGGAGATTATGTGAAAACAGAATTGGAAAAACACCAGAAATTGAAGCAGAGCTATTAAAAGGAACTGGCAGGACTGCCGCAGGGAAAGCTGGCAGTACATCGCGCAAAAGGAAAATCATATTATAATCGCATATTGGGAAAAGAAAGCCTGTATCTGGGAAGTGAAGCCAATGAAGACGTACAGGCGCTGAAAAAGAGACGGTTCCTGGAGTCTTCTATTGAGACCATTGAGAATAATCAGGCTTTGATGCGCAAGTATCTGCAGCAGTATCGATCGGTAAATCCGGCGGATGTGATGGAACGGCTGCCCAAAACCTATCAGACGGAGGAAACCTTCGACCTGGCTGATTTTATGGACGCAGAGAAATGGGCTGCGGCTCCTTATGAAAAATCAGAGAAGCGGCCGGAAAGACTATCGCACCGAACGATCAAAGGGGATCTTGTCCGGTCAAAATCAGAAGCCATCATCGCAAACATATTATATAATATGAAGATTCCTTACCACTATGAAGAGAATCTGTGGCTGGGCCGTGAACGGATCGCTCCCGATTTTAAAATAGCCGTGCGCAGTGAAAGCCGCTTTAAGCTGTTGGAGCATTGCGGCATGATGAGCGAGCCGAAATACCGCCAGGATTTCAAATGGAAACTGGAACACTACCTGCTGGAAGGGTATATGCCGTGGAGGGATGTGTTTTTTACCTTTGACGATGTGGATGGCGCTATCGACACAGCGGCGATCAGCGACATGATAGGGCATTACTTCCTGTAGGATTTGCCCGCAGGGGTATTGGGAGTTTCGTAAATTCGGATAAAATCGCTGCACTTACGAAACGCAGCACATGGAATTAAAATCCGGCAGCGCTTTAATTCGCTGATGTAAGTATTTGACAGAATGGCCGCTTTGTTCTATGATAGAGACATTGTCAATCGAATTTGCATTAGGAGGAAGAAATGACAGAAAAGAATTTGCTGGAAAATTGTATCCGAATCTTAGTTGTAATCGCGGGAAATTTCATCTACGCCTTGGCGGTGAAGTTCTTCCTGATTCCCGGAGGACTGGTCACAGGAGGCAGCACAGGGATTGCTTTGGCGGTCAACCATTTGACAGGGTTCTCCGTTTCGGCTTTTGTGCTGATCTTCAACATCGCTATGCTGGCGCTGGGCTTTCTGGTTCTGGGCGGCCGTTTTGCGCTGACTACTGTGGTCAGCACTTTCGCCTATCCCCTGGCCCTGGGCCTTTTGGACAGGGTGGCTCCGGCAGTAATCCTGACGAATGACGTGATACTCTGTACGATCTTTTCCGGGCTGGGGATCGGCGCAGCTGTGGGTATCGTGATCCGCGCTGGCGCGTCTACCGGCGGCATGGACGTACCGCCGCTGGTTTTGAACAAATATTTTAAGATCCCGGTCTCTGTAAGCCTGTACGTCTTCGACACCTGCATTTTGCTGGGACAGGCTTTGTTTACAGACGTAACAAAGATCCTGTACGGCATTGTCCTCGTCATGATCTATACCATGGTCATCGACAAGCTGATGATGATAGGATCCGTTCAGACCGAGGTGAAGATCGTCAGCGAAAGATCCGCGGAGATCAGACAAGCGATCCTGCATCAGCTGGACAGAGGCATCACTGTGCTGGACGGCCGGGGCGGCTATCTGCAAAACGATACAGAGGTGATCCTGACCGTTGTTTCCGGCAGGGAGCTTCCCAGAGTGGAGCGGATCGTACACGACATTGACCCCGAATGCTTCATGACCGTCAGCAAGATCAGCGAGGTCAAAGGCAGAGGTTTTTCTTTGAACAAAAAATATCAGTAGAACGATCAAAGGGCTGCCTGCCCCGTGAACGGCGCTGCGCGAACGATGCCGCGTGATCAGCGAGGACTTGAGCAGGGCATAGAGCAAGTCCTCGCCGGGCGGGTTTTTTCTCACACAATTAGTTGACTGCTCAACTAATTTGTGCTATGCTTTTGTGGAGGTGATAAATATGAAAAGACCCATGGGGCGCATGATCACTTTGCTGGGGAGAAAGAGCCAGCGGTGTATCGGAGAGGCCCTGCGCAAACACGGCCTGACAGCGGCGGAGGAACCCTTTTTCATGTCGCTGCAGCATCACGACGGGGCGACGCAGGAGGAGCTGACCGCGCTGGTCTGCGTGGACAAGGCCGCCACGGCCAGGGCGGTCAAATCTTTGGAGGACAAGGGGATTCTGTTTCGCACGCAGGATGAACATGACAGGCGGCAGAACAGGGTCTTTCTGACGGAAAAAGGAAAGGGCCTGACGGCCGCGGTCAACGAGGAGCTGCGGCGGTTCAACAGGCTGCTGACCCTGGATATCGATCCAGAACGTCTGGAGCTGGTATACCAGACGCTTTTACAGATAGAAAAAAACCTGGAAAGGGAGATGTGATATGGCAGATATCAATACAGAAACAAAAGGGAATCCGCTGGGGTACGCGCCGATTCCCGGACTTATCGGCAAGTTCGCCGTGCCGTCGATCATCAGCATGCTGGTCATGGCGGCATATAATATTACAGATCAGATTTTTATCGGCCATGTGGTGGGTATGCTGGGCAACGCGGCTACCAATGTGGCCTTTCCGGTGGTGACGCTGACTACGGCCTTCGCCCAGCTGACCGGCGTGGGCACGGCGGCCAATTTCAATATCAACATGGGCGCCAGGCGGGAAGACGAGGCGAAGGCCTTTGTGGGAACGGGACTGACCATGATGGCTCTGGTGGGAGCTGCCCTGTTCTGCGTGGTAGCGCTTTTAAAGACGCCGATCCTGATGCTCTGCGGCGCGACGAAAACGGTGCTTCCCTACGCCCAGAGTTATCTGGGAATTACAGCTGTTGGACTGCCTTTTCTTCTGTTTACCAACGGCGGCAGCCATTTGATCCGCGCGGACGGCAGTCCGTCCTACTCTATGATGTCTATGGTTACGGGAGCCGTGATCAACGTCTTTCTGGACTGGCTCTTCCTGTTCGTGCTCCACTGGGGGATCCAGGGAGCCGCGGCGGCTACCGTCATAGGTCAGGTGATCTCCTTCGCCCTGTGCGTCAGGTACTTCACCAGATTTAAGAGCTTTCCCATCAGCAGGCAGCTGCTGGGGCTGCGGCGGCAGTACGGTGTACGGATCGCCAAGCTGGGCACATCAAATTTTGTCAATCACAGCATCATGATGCTGGTCAATATCGTCATGAACAATACGCTGGCCTATTACGGCGCGCTGTCCATCTACGGAAGCGATATACCGCTGGCGGTTTCCGGCGTCATCGCCAAGCTGAACAGTATTCTGTCGGCCTTTTCTGTCGGTCTGGCCCAGGGGTGCCAGCCGATTCTGGGGTTCAACATGGGCGCGAAAAATTTTGACCGGGTCAAGGGCACGTACAAAAGGGCGCTGGCCATCGCCTTATCCATCAGCTTTTTCGCCTTCGCCCTGTTCCAGCTCTTCCCGCGGCAGATCGTGAGCATCTTCGGAACGGGGGACGAGCTGTACTTCCAGTTCGCGGAGCAGTATATGCGGATCTTCATGATGATGGTCTGCATCTTTGGAATCCAGCCGTTGTCGGTCAACTACTTTACTGCCATCGGCAACGTGAAGCAGGGGCTGCTGCTTTCGCTTTCCCGGCAGGGGCTGATCCTGGTGCCGCTGTTGATCCTGATGCCTATGGCCTTCGGTCTCAACGGGGTGCTGTACGCTGGGCCGATCGCTGATTTCCTGGCGGGGGTGCTGTCCCTGACTCTGGTGTGGCGGAACTTCAGGAGTTTGCGGCAGTAAGTGTAAAATTGTTGTGGAGTTTTCCAGACAAAAAAATATAGAGGTCAACAACTTGTGATAGAATATAGTTGCAAAATCCAAACCAACACAAGGAGTGCCCTCTATGGAATTTATTATACAACAAATCACATTAGAATTGGCAAAAAATATTCTGGAAAAGTTCAAAATTACGCATATGGACCTCAACAAGCTGGGCGAACTGCTGCTGAGGAGAGCGCGCAAATTGTAACAGGAGGCGCAGTAAGCTGGCAGAAAGAATCGTGGCAGAATTGAAGCGGACTGGCGCAGTAGAGAGGGTTGGAGCAAGAAAGAATGGGCGATGGAAGGTTTTGTGAGCGTATCCTGCCGGAAATGTCGGTATAAATGTCGGTATAATTTTGCGACAAAGCTTTATTCTTGTTCGGATTCGTGTTAAAATCAATATGGCGCGTTTTTAAAGACGCGGATGATAAAAAAGAAAGTAACAGAAAGTATGACACATAATATGAAAAATATGGAAGTTTTTGACCTTGCGCCGGTGAAGTTTGAAGAGGGCAGGATGCTGATTCTGGATCAGACGCTGCTGCCCGGCCGGGAAGTGTACATAGAGATGAAGACAAAGGAGGACGTCTGGGAGGCTATCCAGAAGCTGCGGGTTCGCGGCGCGCCTGCCATCGGCGTGGCTGCCGCCTACGGCATGTATGTGGCGGCCTGCGGTCTGTCCGGACCGGCGGAGCAGGATATGGCTGTTTTCGGCGCTGAGCTGGGCAGGGCGGCGGAGTATCTGATATCGGCGCGGCCCACGGCTGTAAACCTGGCGTGGGCTGTGAACCGGATGATGAAAGTTTTTAACGCCGCAGCGCCGGACTCAGCGGAGAGCGCCAGACGGACACTCTTTGATGAAGCGGAGAAGATACGCCGGGAGGACGAGGCCGCCTGCTACGCCATGGGAGAGCACGGCCTGTCGCTGCTTTCGCCGGGCATGGGGATTCTGACTCACTGCAACGCGGGGACCATCGCCACGGCCAAGTACGGAACCTGTCTCGCGCCGATCTATCTGGGGCAGGAGCGGGGCTACGGATTCCGCGTCTTTGCCGACGAGACGAGGCCGCTTCTGCAGGGGGCGCGGCTGACGTCCTGGGAGCTGCATCGCTCGGGGGTGGACGTGACACTGATCTGCGACAACATGGCTTCCATCGTCATGAAAAACGGCTGGATCGACGCGGTGGTGGTGGGCTGCGACCGTATGGCCGCCAACGGCGACGGGGCCAACAAAATCGGCACCTCCGGGGTCGCGATTCTGGCGAAGGAGTACGGCATCCCGTTCTACATGTACGTGCCGACGTCGACCATCGACCTGGACACGCCGACGGGGGACGACATCCGCATTGAGCTGCGGGACGGCGAGGAGATTTACCGGATGTGGTACGAAAAGCCTATGGCGCCTGTGGGCGTCAAAACCTACAACCCGGCGTTTGACGTGACGCCGGCAAAGTACATTACCGCCGTGGTCACGGAAAAGGGCATTGTCAGGCCGCCGTACAGGGAGAATCTGGCGGCGCTGTTGAGATAGAAAAGAGGAATGTGCATGGAAAGTGAGAAGAAGGGCTTTATCGCCCGCTATGTGAAGATCATCGTTGTGCTGGCCGTGGTGGCGGGCTCGTCGTCGGGCATCTTTGGCAGCGCCATTGAAGCGCCGTCGCTGGTTATCGGCTTCTGGCGGCTGACCCTGGGGCTGCCGTTCTTTGCTGTTCCGGTGCTGATGAAACAAAGGGACACGCTGCGGGCGGTATCAAAGAAAGACCTGGGGTGGTCTTTTGCCGCGGGGGCGTTTCTGTTTGCTCATTTCTTTACCTGGTTCAACGCGGTAAAGCTGACCAATGTGGCCAGCGCTGTGGTGCTGGCGGCTCTCCATCCTCTGGTGGTGCTGCTGATCACTGTATTCATATTGAAGCGCCGCGTAGGGCGGCGGCCTGTCATGGGCATCGTGCTCGCGCTGCTGGGCGGCGTGCTGATCGCGGGTCTGGATTACCAGCAGCTGGCGGCAGGTAATTTTTCGGGAGATGTGCTGGCGTTTCTGGCCGGTACGTTTATGGGCCTGTACTTTGCCATCGGCAGTGAGGTCAGAAAGAACGTGCCGGGGCCGACGTATGTTTTCCTGGTATTTCTGGCCTGCTGGATCTGCTTTGTAGTGGGTATTATAGCCAGCGGTACGCCGGTTCTGGGCTATTCCGCCAAGGACTATGTGCTGATCGTGGGCCTGACTCTGGTGTGCCAGATCGGCGCGCATGCTGTATTCAACCTGTGCTTCGGATACGTGGATTCTCTGTACGTGTCGGCCTGGGAATCGGGAGAATCGGTATTTGCCATCATCATGGGCGTTTTGTTTTTGGGGCAGATCCCGACTTCGTGGGAGCTGATCGGCTGCGCCGTGGTGGTGATCGGGCTCCTGTATTATAACTACTATACCGGGCTGGCGGAGAAAGAGGAGGCGGGCCGGTCATGAGCTACAAGGTGAGACTGGAGACTTTTGAAGGGCCTTTTGACCTTCTGGTGTATCTCATCGAAAACGCCCAGATGAATATCTACGATATTCAGATTTCGGAGATTACCAGCCAGTACATGGCGTATATTGAGGACATGCGGGCTATGGATGTGGCCGTGGCGACGGAGTTCATGGTGCTGGCGGCCACTTTGATCGATATCAAGAGCAAGATGATTCTGCCGCGGTACACCCCGGAGGGAGAGACTTTGACGGAGGAAGACCCGAGGAGCGAGCTGGTGGAACGGCTGCTGGAATACAAGAAATACCGGAAGGGCGCGGAGATCCTGCGGGAGCGGGAGGAGGCCATGGAAAATGTTTACGAGAAGCCTCAGGAGGATATCTCTGAATATCTGGACAGGCCGGAGGAACTGCTGGATCTGGATATCGGCAAGTTCGCGGCGGCATTCCATCTGTTTCTGCGCAAGAAGAAGCGGGAAGAGGATGTGCGGGCCCATTATACCCGGATTGAGCGGGAAAAGGCTACCATGGAGACCCGGATGGTGTACATCAAAAACCGGTTCCTGCGGGCGATTGCCGCCGGTGTGCGGCGGATCTCTCTGCGCGAGCTGATTCCTGACAAGAAGAACCGGTACGACGTGGTGGTCACCTTCGTGTCGGTGCTGCAGATGATGAGAGACAAGTATCTGGACGCGGAGCAGGCGGTGACCTACGGAGAGATCACCGTGATACCGGGTGAGAGAAAACTGGAGGAGGAAACGCTAGTTGAGCAGTAAAAATCAAATCAAATCGGCATTGGAGTCCATGATGTTTGTCTGGGGGGAGCCCCTGGAGGTCAAGGTCTGCGCCGAGATGTTCGATATGAGCAAGGAAGAGACGGAGGCTCTGTTTTTTGAGCTGGCCGACGAGTATGAGCAGGAAAGCCGGGGGATCGTGATCCGGCAGGTGAACAAAGGGTTTCAGTTTGTGACCCGGCCGGAAAACGGTGAGTTCATCGAGCGGCTGTGCAGGCCGGTCAAAGTCAAGAAGCTGTCTCAGTCGGCTCTGGAGGTTCTGGCCATCATCGCCTACAAGCAGCCTGTAACAAAGGGTGAGATCGACGCGATCCGGGGCATCAAATGTGACCGGGTGGTGGACGGCCTGATGAAGAAGGATCTGATCTGTGTCAAGGGCAGATCGGAGGGCGTGGGCCGGCCCATGCTGTACGGCACTACGGATACGTTTTTGAAGCAGTTCGGCTTCGCTACATTGAAGGAACTGCCGGATATTGAGGATATCGAAGGCGTCATCGGCAGCTCCGGTTCCGGTTTCGATGCTGGTTCTGGCTTTGGATCTGATTCTGGTTTTGACGGGACAGACGGCCATGGCAGCGGCGCGGACTCTGAGAACGATGACTACGACGGCTTTGACGGCGGATACGATGACGGATGGGAGCAGATTTCCATCGAGGGCATCGACATGGGCGGCTTGGCCCGAGATGGAGCTTTGGATACGGCCGGCAGCGCGGATATCACTGAGACGGCCGGTGAGAGCGAAAATGTGGACACGACCAGGACGGCCGGTGAGGCAGAAAGCGCGGATGCGGCCAGGACGGCCGGTGCGGTCGAAAGTGCGGATACAGCTGGAACAGCCGGTGAGGTTGAAAGCGCGAATGCGGCCAGGACGGCCGGTGCGGTCGAAAGCGCGGATACGGCCAGGACGGCCGGTGAGGTCGAAAGCGTGGATACGGTCAGGACGGCCGGTGAGGCAGAGGAGGTATAAGTATGGAGATGGAAAAAGTTAAGTGCCCAGGCTGCGGTAATGAGATGAATATGGAAATTCATGAGTTCGTTGATGTTTCGACGGACCCGGAATATAAAGAGCGGATCATGAACGGTTCTCTGTTCCTGGTCAAGTGCCCGGAATGCGGCGAAGAGACGCTGGCGGAGTATCCGGTGATGTATATGGATCCGTCCAAGAAGCTGACGATCTATATGGCTCCCGGTCACGACGAAGGACTTTTAGAGCAGCTGAACAGCCTGGAACTGCCGGAAACGGAGATCGATGAAGAGGCCGTATACCGGGTGGTGGAAAGCGGCGAAGAGCTTTTGGAGAAGATTCTGATCTATGACGGCGGCAGAGATGACAGACTGATGGAGCTGTACAAGGCTCTTATCGTAGAGAACATCAAGGAAGAATGGCCGCAGGTCAAGCGGGAGGATCTTCTGTATTTTCTGGATGGCGACGAGGAATATTTCATCGTCTGGGATTTCCAGAACCTGGCCGGTGAGCAGATGACGGTCAACATCGACGATGAGCTGTATGATCAGCTGAAGCGGGATTACCTGTCTGCGCTGGCTGTGCCTGCGGGCAAGTACGTGGAAGTGAATATGGCGTGGCTGGATCAGCGGATCCAGGTAGAGCCGTAAGGAGACGCTTGGTTTGATTTGGGTTTGGGCTTTGATTTGGGTAGAATGACGAAAAATGTTCTGATATACTAAAGTTGTAATAGGTTGTTCACTTTGATAAAATAGAGAG
>CALLDR010000136.1 GCA_937997955.1 uncultured Emergencia sp.
TGGAACTATGTCATTCCAGATGGTTCTACTACCTGCCTCGCTGATGAACGGCGCGTCCGAGCGTTTTGGAACTATGTCATTCCAGATGGTTCTACTACTGCTCGCTTGCAGTTCATTCGCCAGCTCCGGTTTTGGAACTATGTCATTCCAGATGGTTCTACTACGCCGTTACCGCCCATTGTCCGCCCCTTCCTGTTTTGGAACTATGTCATTCCAGATGGTTCTACTACCTTCGAGCTGAGAATGTGCCGTCGAGCCCAGTTTTGGAACTATGTCATTCCAGATGGTTCTACTACCAGGAGAATCTCCATGTGCGCTTCCTGTTTGTTCTTCTATAAAGATCAGGTTTTCCTGGTGCGAGTCGGCTGCTGGTTTTACTGAAAACCGATCTTCTTCGTTCCGGTGCTTGGCTTATTAAGATCGATTCCTTTATCCGTGAGGTAGTCGTCCACATCTTCCACGATAATCACGTTGTCGCCATTCTCATCTTCCGTCCGAAGGTTTTGATTCATAATGACCTGATCCAGAACGTTCCGTACAGTCCTCGCATTTGCGAAGTTCGGCTTGTTGCGGAAGTACCCCATGATGTCCAGCAGTCGATTCAAAGCTTCGTCGTCTATGGAGTATCCCTTCTTTGCCAGGAAAGACTGCGCGATGAGGCCCAGTTCTTCTCTTGTGTAATCCGGAAATTCCAGCGTAAACTGGATCCTCGATTCAAAGCCAGGATTTGTGCTGATCATTTTGACCATTTCGTCTCTGTACCCAGCCAGTATAGTGCAGAACTGGCCTCTGCGGTCTTCCATTTCTTTCAGCAACACCGCTATGGCTTCTTCTCCGTAACTGGCAACGCCTCCGTTGACAGTCGTTCCGCCTGCCAGAGAATAGGCTTCATCAATAAACAGCACGCCACCCATTGCGTCATTGATCTTGGCCAGTGTCTTCGGCGCCGTTTCGCCGACATACTTGCCAATCAGGCCGTGCGCGTCTGTTTCGATCAGTTTAGCCTCGTCCAGAACACCCGCATCGTAGAGAATCCGGGAAAGAATCCGCGCAACTTCCGTCTTTCCTGTTCCGGGATTTCCATAGAAGCACATGTGCAGATTGAAATCTGCCAGACCCTGATTGCGTTTTGCGTATGCCTTGATTTTCCTGACCATGCGCTTTACAACGCTCAAGCCAATCAGCTCATCCAGTTCCTCTTCACCGGTCAGAATCTTTTTGGCTGCTCCAGTGGAGGAGGTAGGAAGGTTGATCTTGGCGTCCTGGATATACTTGTTGACATCAACTATGCCGATTTCAGTATCCTCCGTGCCAACGCAGCGCAGATTCTGACACATGATAACCTGATCCAGGATGTTTCGGATTTCTCGGACATTGGCGAAGTTCGGGTCCTTTCTTCTGACATCCGTGATGTCAAGCATCCTGCTCAGTGCGGCTTCGCCGATCGTATACTTGCGCTTTTTGAGCATCAACATGGTGATTTCCCTCAGCTCTTCGCGCGCGTAATTGGGGAAGTCCAAGGTAAACTGGATTCTGGATTTAAGACCGGGATTGACAGAGAGCATCTTCTGCATCTCGTTCCTGTAACCGGCAAAGATGACACAGAATTCTCCCCGATGATCTTCCATGGCTTTAACGAGCGTATCGATAGCTTCTCTGCCATAGTCTGTAATGCCGCCGGTATCGGCATTATTCGCCAGTGCATAAGCTTCGTCGATAAACAGCACTCCCCCATTGCTCTGGCGATCACGGATCTGGTCTTTTCTGCAGTGGCGCCAAAGTATTCACTCACAAGGCCGCTGCGATCTACCTCAATGACTTTCTTTGTCGGGAGAATCTTATTCTCGTAGAGAATGCCGGCAACCAAACGTGCAACTTCTGTTTTGCCGCAACCGGGATTCCCCAGAAAGCACATGTGGATATTCAAGGCATCGCTGTCCTTGTTCATGAGGGAATATGCCTTGATCTTCTTTATACTTTCTTTGATCCCACTGAGGCCGATCAGCTCATTGAGCTGCTTCTCGCTTTCGCCGATTTTCAGCAAACCTTGTTTATTGACTCCCATCATGCCGAAGGAATCCAGTTCAATCATCTTGTCATATAGATCAAACAATTCTTCCTCAGTTTTACCGGAAAGGAAATCAAACGCCAGAATAGCCGAATCGACGTCCGCATACCTTGCGGACAGCTTCTCAAGGACAATACCTTTAAGCGTGTCATTAGTAGCCGTAGTGCCATCTTCAAAAGTATATACGCTCTTCTTGACAAGAATCGGAGCATACATAATGACTTCGATAGCATACCAAAGCGTCTTCAGCATATCGAATAATTCGTCAGAACCATCTGAGAGCAGGTCGACCACGTATTTTTTCGCAAGCGTTTTTTCTACTCGTTCCTTGCAGCGGGCCAAGTCTCTTATGTAATCTGCGTTCGCCTCAGGATGATAGGTTCTTTTCAGCTTTTCACGATATGCAGTTCCGTAGATGTTGTTCTGCTTGATGAACTTCAACACCTTACGGGACAGTTCGAGTAGCGCATTGAGGATTTCGTCCGCCAAAGGCAGGAGGGATTGATCTGGCGTCTCCATATAAGCAAGCGTAATCTTTGGTAGTTGCACTTCCGGGAGATCAACTTTCACCTCTACCGCAGACAGAGCCTCCTGAAGAACCTCATCAAGCCCATCAAATGTGTCCTTCAGGTTCTCAAGAGATACTTGATACTGTTGGAAGTATGATGCATGAATGTGCTTGCGAATCTGCTCAATGGACTCATTCAGGCGCTCGCAGAACATTTCTGTTTTTGTTGCAGCGCAAACAAACCCTTGTATCGTATGGAAGTCAGGGAAACGTTTATCGTCTTGCGATTTTCTGATGGTCTTTACTTTTTTCTTGTCGTCATCATCATCGGTTTCATTCAGCGGAACTTCTCTGAAGAACTCAAAAGAGTCTCCGGTCACTTCCGTCAGACGGAGTCTTCCGATAAAACCACGGATTTCACGCCTTAACGCGTCATCCTTGTCATACGGCATCTCAAGCATCTTGTACCCGCAGACAGGGCAGCTGCAGCTTTTTTCGCTTTTCTTCACTGCGCCGCAGCTGATACATTTAAACTCTGCCATATCAATCAACCCTCAGCGCTTTCTTCGCAGCGTCAAGCGGCGACGTATAGAAGATCACTTCAATCTCCTCTTTGAGGTCAGCCTTAAGCAATTCATATTTTTCCTTACTCTCAGCGGGCAGCATGATTTTCTTCGCGCCGGCATTCGCTACCGTAACAAAGATCTCGTCCAGTTCCGTTGTAATTGGCATCATGCTGCCGGACATGACAACCCGACCGCAGATGACCAGAGAGGGCATGACCGGACGATTGGCAAGGCCGGAGAACAGGCCGACAACCTCGGCGACCGAGATTCCATCGCTGACGCCGCGATTCTGGAGATCGTTGAAATATAGACTGTAATCAAATTCTTCGTAAGAGCCGGCGATGATTCTTTCGGCGTTCTCTCCGAAGTAGTTGAAGGCGGCTGTAATGCTATCGCGCACGCTCTTCGGCGCGCGTGCAAGGCCTTCCACATTCCGGAAGCTGAACGTGCCTGTACCGGAAACGAGCTTGTTTTCCAGTCGATAGATACCGAGGACATTCGTCACAGACCGGCCTACACCGTACACATAGCCAGGTTTTTCAAAGCCCTGGCGGATCAGCGTTCCGCCGGAAACTTCCGGCAGCTCCACGATGATCTCTTCACCGGTTTCATCATCAATATAACCCAGATCAACATCGCTGAATTCGCCGGGCGTCATTTTGCGGAGCTGCTCTTTTACACGCCGCCTGCATTCAATGGCGTATTCCAGTATCTCCCGAACTTCTTCTTTGGTCATGCGCTCATTTGGATGAATGAGTTTTGCCAGCCCTGAAAAGGTTCTGCCGACCGCAATCGTATCGCGGGTATTGAAACGCTTATTCAGGGTGAAAAAGGCACTGAAGGAATTGGTGAAGTCGTATTTGCGCATTGCATGACAGAACTCAGAGAAGCAGTCCGAGATCAGCCCATACCCGGTGGTAAACAGAGCAGAGCGCAGTTTGGGCGTCTCCCAGCCAGGTAGATAGGCGTGGATTCTATCAAAGAAAGCAGAGTCGTTATTGAAGGCAACAGGGAACGGCTCAAACAGATTTGTGGTACGCATCATATCAGCAACACTGCGGAACGTATTGCCTTCAAAGGCAATGGAAGCATCTGAGCTAATGGAGTCCGCACCTCTGGCAAAACTGCCGTTTGCCATGTAGTTTTTCATGATCTGCACCATATCGCCAGACGCCTGGGTGATACCAGCCACTTCGTCAAAAGCAATGCAGTCCCAATTGCCCACCAGACCAACGCGACGGGAAGACATATTGTAGAACATGTTAGAGACCGTGGTGGTACCGCTACTCATCAGGATGGAATAGGGGGACAGTTCGCTGTACACATGCGATTTGCCAGTGCCACGGGGGCCAAGTTCAACCAGATTATAGTTCTTTTGAGTGAACGGCACAAAGCGAAGCAGATAGTGGAATTTCTCCTTCTGGGACAGTTCATTCGGCTCATAACCAGCGGAGCGAAGCAGAAGGTCGATCCACTCATCGCGGGTAAAGAAAGCGCGTGCTTCCTTGATATCGTCCAGATCCAGATTAGGCATCTGAATCGGCTTGAGCGATGAGATTATAAACGGAGAGTCATATTTGGACTTCTTTTTCTTGATCTTCTTTTTGCGCTTCTGGTTGCCGAAAATATCCTCTTCGAACTCTTCACGGTCTTCGTCATCCGCATTGAGGCCTATGTACTCAATCTTGACGATGCACCAGATGCCGCCGACCAGCAGTTTCTCATTGTGCACCACCAGATCAGAGGGTACTTCAAAGGGATCCAGTCTCAGATTCGTAAAGCGGGCGACATACTTGTCCTCACGCTCATCAAAGATAACCGTAATCTTGTCAATGATCGTATGCTGTCCGTTTTCCTTGATCTTGGACTTGACATATTCGCTCTGATCCGGGCGAACATAGTTCTCGCTCAGGATTCGCCGGATCTTCTCAAGCCCGATCTCAATGGCATCTTCATCATCTGTAGCACAGTACATGCCAAGCAGGTATTCCAGAACATAGGTTGGCACATTTGCACCTTTTTTCATCAGAGAAGTCAGGTCTTTTCTGACGACCTTGCCGGGGAAATATTCCAGGACTTTCGCATCAAATTCTGTCATGTTTATTCCTCCTTTGGGTATGATTAAAAGTCAAAGTCATTTGAGAATGAAATGTTGACATTGTATTCTTGTACACAGATCAGGTCGCCTGTATCGAAATTCAGCATAAGCAAGTAATACTTTACGCCATTGAACCCATTTTCAGACTTTAATTCAAACGAAGTCTTTGTTTCTTCACCATCCGCCTTCCTGTCGATCAATCGCATCTCACTGATTGGTTTGCCGGATTGATCAACAAAGATCAGTGCATAACGGTTGCAGCAAGAATGATCTTCAGATTGCTTGTATTGTTTTCTCACAATGCTGTTAGTTATCACTCTCTTACCATCATCCTGGAGCGGACATATTTCCGAATTCAGCAATTCATGATATTTGTCTCCTTCCAATGCTCTTACAACACTTGTCAAGTGATCAAATATTGCAGAATTATCTTGAACTGTCTGCTGTTCAATATCTCTCTTCTCAAGTTCTTTTTTTATCCTCTGTTGGCGTTCCTCTTGCTCTCTACGTGCTTTTTCATCTTCTTTTGCTTTTTCAATCTGGCTTGCTCTTTGAGCCTCCATCTGTTTTTTCTGTTCCTTCTCTGCTTTTGCGATCATTTTATCAAGCGCGGCCAGCTCCTTGCTCAGTTTTCTTATTTCCGCAGAGATTGTTTTTGCTTCTGCTTTCTTTTGACTTTTTTGCTGCTTTATTTGAAACTTGCTTCCAAATTTACCAATCAAATAGTTGGTGTGAAAATCGTTTATCTGCTGTTCAATATCCTGGAGTTTAGCTTTCCTTTTCTCTAACTCATCTTGTAATGTATTCAGTCTTTTTCTTCCCTCATCAATCGCTGCTGTGAGGCTCTGAATTCTGCTCGCCACTTCTTCTTGTCCAAGATGGAGATTTGACAATTCCTCGTTTGCCTGGCTGTCGATCTCCTCGATTGCTTTTAAATACTGCTGCTTGAGCGCATTGATCACCTGCTCATCCTCAAGCTCCGGATATTCAGCCGCCAAAGATGCATTTTGCGCATGTTGATCATCGATTGCCTTAACAAGTTGTTCTATCTTCTCTGTAACATCAGCGAGCTGGACTTTCACCGGATGTATGCTATTGCAAGCAGGATTTTCTGCTGTTAGAGAGCTTATCTGTGATTCTTGATCCTGTATTGTCTGCGCTAATCGGGCAATCGATGAAGATACTTTTTCCAGTTGATTCTTCAGCGGATGAGTTTCATTCAATTCTGGATCGTCGCGTTGAAGAGCAATCCGCGCTGATTCCTCTTCTTGGATTGTTTTCTCCATTTCGGTAATACGCAGAGCGTTTTTTTGATTTTTTCCTTTATGTTTCGTTTTTTTTTCTAAAGGAAAGAATAAATGCTCGTTGAGCTGCTTCTTCCCAATCTTTCTTTTCTCTTCTCAACTGTTCCAGTATTTTGTGACTGTTGAGTATATTTTTTTGAGCACTACTCAGCTTGTCATCGAAATCGTTTTTAGCTTGTGTATAGGCATTTGACAGTCTTAGCTGTTCGTCTTCCAACCGTCCCAACTCTTGCCGATTAGCATTTATGCTTTGACGCAAAGAACTGACTTTGTTCTGATACTCTCTTTGGATTGTGCTGCAAGTTTCCATCAGTTCTTTCTTTTGATTTTTCAGCATGTGCATTCTTTCTTCATCAGCCATTATACTGTCATGAAGAATTGCAATCTGGACACGTAACTCTTCCTTTCTTTTTGAGTATTCCGCGCGAGATTGCGCAGCACGACCGCTCAAATTGAGCATCCATTC
>CALLDR010000137.1 GCA_937997955.1 uncultured Emergencia sp.
GGCATGCCCTCGATGGCTCTGGACATGTCCAGCACCTTTCTGATCCGCTCGTCGCCGTCGTACATGGCCTTCAGCTCCGGGTTCATCTCCAGGGCTTTGTCGATGGTCATCTTCAGATCAAAAGGTATGGCCTTGGCCACTTTGTCCGCTTCAGCGTAGCTCAGGTTCAAGGCTCTGCCCACATCGCGTACGGCGGCCTTGGCCTTCATGGTTCCAAAGGTGATGATCTGAGAAACGTTGGCTTCACCGTATTTCTTCTTGACGTATTCTATGACCTCGCCGCGCCGCTCGATGCAGAAATCGATATCGATATCCGGCATGCTGATCCGCTCTGGATTCAGGAACCGCTCAAAGATCAGGCTGTAACGGATCGGATCGATATCCGTGATCCTAAGCACGTAGGCCACCAGGCTTCCCGCCGCGGACCCTCTGCCCGGCCCGACCACGATGCCGTTGGTCTTGGCGAAGTTGATAAAGTCCCAGACGATGAGAAAGTATTCCACATATCCCATGGACTCGATGACGCCCAGCTCATATTCCATTCGCTGCCGCAGCTCCTCGGTCACTTCATCGTACCGCTGGGGCAGACCTTCGGCGCACAGCTTGCGCAGGTACTCCTTGTTGGTCATGCCGGCAGGAGGAATGAACTCCGGCAGATGATATTTGCCGAAGGTGAATTCCACATTACATTCCATGGCGATCTTATGGGTATTGTCGATGGCCTCCGGCGCGTAGGCGAAGATCTTCCGCATCTCGTCTTCGCTTTTCAGGTAGAACTGGTCATTGGGAAAGCGCATCCTTTTTTCGTCGTCGATGGTGGTAGCCGTCTGAATGGCCAGCAGTATGTCGTGAGCCTCCGCGTCCTCCTGACGGACGTAGTGGACGTCGTTGGTAGCCACCAGAGGGATATCCAGTTCTTTGGACAGCTTGACCAGGGAAGGATTGATAAATGCCTCTTCTTCAAGTCCCTGGTCCTGCAGCTCCAGATAGAAGCTGCCGTGTCCGAAGATCTCGTCCATGGCCAGCGCCTCCGCCTTTGCCCCTTCGTAGTCCCGGTTCAGCAGGCAGCTCTGCACCTTGCCCGCCAGACAGGCCGACAGGGCGATAATGCCCTCAGAATGACGGCGCAGCAAATCCTTGTCCACCCGGGGCTTGTAGTAATATCCGCGGGTATAGCCTTCCGAGACGATCTTAATCAGGTTTTTATAGCCGTCGTTGTTCTTTGCCAGCAGGACCAGATGGCCCTGATATTTGTCCTTTTCGGAATCTTTGTCGTCCATAGTCCGGGCCGCCGTGTAGACTTCGCAGCCGATGACCGGTTTGATGCCCTGCTTCTTGCACTCCCGATAGAAATCGATGACCCCGAACATGACGCCGTGGTCGGTAATAGCCAGAGAATCCATTCCCAGCTCCTTGGCCCTGGCCACCACGTCGGGAATCCGGGCGGCGCCGTCCAGCAGGCTGTATTCTGTATGAACGTGTAGATGTGTAAATGCCATGTGTTACCTCTTCTGATATTTCTCTATGATCGCCGCCAGGATCTCCAGCGCCTTTGCCAGATCGTCGGGATCGGCATAGGCGTAGGAAAGCCGGATGGCGTTGTTTTCCGTATAGTCGTAGACGTTGCCCGGATTTAACAGAATGCCGGCCTTCAGGGCTTCGGCAAAAACCTTGTCCACCGGTACTCTTTTTCTGAACCTGAGCCAGATGTAGAAGCCGCCGGCGGGCGCGTTCCAATCGGCCATATGGACAAAGTTTTTTTCCAGGGCGGACAAAGCGTTGTCCCTCCGGGCCTTCAGCTCTCTGCGCAGTCCCTGAATATACGCGTCGTATTCTCCGCTGGCGAGAAGCTCTGTCATGATCCACTGGGACACGGAGCTGGCGCCGTAGTCGGTCTGCATCTTCACGTCGCCCAGACGCTGCACCACCGCTTCCGGACCGACCACCCAGCCGATGCGCAGTCCCGGCGCCATGGTCTTCGACACGGTTCCCATGTAGATCACGCTGCCGGTCTTGTCTCTGGCCTTCAGGGACTGCGGCGGCTGCTCGTCAAACCAAAGCTGCCCGTAAGCGTCGTCCTCCAAAACCGGCAGCCGCTGGTTCTGACAAAAGCCCAAAAGCTCCCGCCTGCGGCTCTCGCTCATGACCAGACCTGTCGGGTTGTGGAAGGTGGGAATCGTATAGAGGAGGCTGGCGCTGCCGTCCTTAATATTCCAGTATTTGATGCCCTCCCGGTCCATGGGGACGCCGTGCATCTGCATGCCCGCCGACTGAAAGACCTGCAGGGATTTCAGGTAGGTGGGCGCTTCCGTGTAAACGTGGCTGCCCCTTTTCAGCATGCAGACTGAGATCAGCTGCAGCCCCTGCAGAGAACCGCTGACCACCAGGATGTTGGCGGGGTCCGCCTCGATGCCCTGGCTTCGCTTCAGGTAGTAGGACAGCTCCCGGCCCAGCTCCGGCAGGCCGAGGGGCCCCAGATATCCCAGGTGTGGAATCCGCTCCGGCATCTTTTGAAACAGCTTCGCGATCACCTTTGACGGATACAGCTCCGGCGACAGCTCTCCCGTGCCAATGCGGATATAGCCCGGCTCGAATTCCATTTTGTTGATGGTCTGGATGGCAGAATGGTTGGCCTTGAAGGGGCCGCTCTGGATGTACTTGTTCCAGTCAGGAGGCTGGCTCATCAAAAGGGACCAGGTGTTGCTGGCCACCCGGGTGCCGCCGCCGTAGCCGCTCTCCAGGATACCATAGGAGATCAGTTCCTCCATGGCCGTGACCACAGTGCTGCGGTTGACGCCGAAGGCCTCCGCCATGGCCCGCTGTGACGGCAGCCGGCTGCCGATGACCCAGTCGCCCGCCGCGATCTTGTCGCTGATGTATTTGACGATCTGCCGATAGATCGGCGTCCTGTCCTCTTTGTCCGGTTTCCAGTCGATGGTGATCATGGCCGCTCCTTTCTTATCCTTATATTTTACCACAAAACGGCAAAGAAACACACCCTTTGCCCGCCTTTTATTTGGTTGGTTCATTTTTTCGGCCTTTGGTTGGTTACAGGCCATGGCTTCTGTGTTACCATGATACCATCAAAAGCGAAACAAACCGCAAAGCAAGGAGGCATCATCATGACACTTTTCTTACAGGGCTTTACCATAGGACTGGCCTACGTAGCTCCCATCGGCCTGCAGAATCTCTTCGTCATCAACACGGCGCTGACGCAGAAAAAGAGCCGGGTCTATCTGACCGCTCTGATCGTCACCTTCTTCGACGTGACTCTGGCGCTGGCCTGTTTCTTCGGCATCGGGGCCGTCATGAGCGCCTTTGCCTGGCTGCAGATGGTCGTCCTGGGCGTTGGCAGCCTCATCGTCATTTGGATCGGCATCGGCCTGCTCCGCGCTCACGATACCATGGACAATTCCACAAAGGTGGACGTACCCATTCTGAAGGTCATCTCCACCGCCTGCGTGGTGACCTGGTTCAATCCCCAGGCCCTCATCGACGGCACCATGCTGCTGGGCGCCTTCCGCACCACTCTGCCGAAGGAACACGTGCTGGAATTTATTCTGGGCGTCAACTCGTCCTCCTTTGTCTGGTTCTTCGGGATCTCCACCATCTTATCCTTCTTCAGCGCCAAGTTCAACGACAAAGTGCTGCGGGTCATCAACGTGGTCTGCGGTCTGGTCATCGTCTTCTACGGTGTCAAGCTGCTGGTCAGCTTTTTCCAGATGATACTGTAGGACAGCGGGCGCCTGAGACCCTCGATTGCGCGGGAGAGTACAAAAAACAGAAGTCTTCCTTATTGTATCAGGTGAAAAAATAAAATCCCCCAAGGCCTCATGCACAGCAAAATGCATGAGGTTTTGGGGTTGATTTCGCGCTTTTCCCGGTTCTTCTTTCCAAATACCGGATGCCTCGGGCAATTAACCGCACAATTAAGACGATTGGCAAAATCGTAAAATCCGTGTAACATTATTGCGGTTTCCGTGTTATATAAGTAGAAGCTTCATCACAATCGCAATCAGGATCGGAGGTGAAACCATGGATCGGCGGCTGTTGGAACAGCTATATCGAGCATACTACAGAGAGCTCTACCTCTATATTTTTTCCTTTTGCAAAAATCCCGCCCTTGCCGAGGATCTGCTGCAGGAAACCTTCCTGAAAGCCATTTTGTCCCTGCCGGACAGCCATACCAACATGCGCGCCTGGCTCTACCGGGTGGCGAGGAATCTGTCGATCAACGCCATGAAAAAGTCATCTCCGCCGGCCGCCGCAGAAATTGAAGACACCCCTGATCCTGACGGCGATCCGCTGGCAAATATTTTACAAAAGGAACAGTACAGAACGCTCTACCAGGCGCTGCAAAACCTGCCAAAGATCCGGCGAGAAATTTTGATCATGCGGTATTTCGGCAGACTGAGCTATAAAGAGATCGCGGCAGTCCTGCAGACAACGCCGGGAAACGTACGGGTGGCCGCGGCCCGCGCCAGAGCTGAGATGAAGAAGTATATGGAGGGAGAAAAATGACATACCGAAACCTGTTGGAACTATATAAAAAAGGTCAGCTTTCCGAAGATGACGCCGCGAGGATCCGCAGCGACATCGATCGTCAGGAGGCAATCGCGGAATATCTATGCGAAGCAGAAGAGGCCTTTGCCATAGAACTGCCGGAGAGTCTTCCAGAGAAAGATGCCGAGGACTTCGCAAAGACTATAAGGCGAAGCATCCGGCAGGCCTTTGTCAAACTGGGCGTCGTGGTGCTGGTTCTGGCCCTGGTGCTGATCCTCTTCATTCAGTTCGCCCTGCCAAAGATCGTATCCTCCTTTTACTATGATCCGACGGAGATTGTGGAGAACAAAGGCACAGACATGGAGGTCAGCCGCATGAGCCGCGATATGGCAGTTTACTCCGAACTGGCGCTGCCCGGACGCTTTCGCGACCTTGTCTACGCTTCTGACCTGGGCTACGGGAATTACGAGATCTGCATCCCGCAGACAGTCAGCTTCACCAAGAATTTCTCATCGGTCTCAGGGAAAATGGAAAAGGGCAAGCTGACCCTGTACAATACCAACATCCTCCGCGAGCCTTATTCAAATATCTTCTACTGGTACGACGTCCACGTAAACGACTCTGGCTCTTCCATGACCGACAAGCCTCTGTCCTCTTTGCTCAGTAAAGAAACTACGTCCTGGCACGCTGAGGCTTCCGAAAGCCAGGTCAGCAGCATGAGCGACACAGGAAGCAGCCTGGCCTTTGTCACCCTGGAAAAACAGATGAAGTATGAAGATTTTATCGCATGGACGCAGCAGCAGGATCTGGGCAGAGACATTTGGTGCGTGCCGGTCAATCACAGCAATCGTTACTCCGAAAACCTGGGCTTTCTCTATCGTCCCAGCGCTTCAGCCAGTGCGGCGAGGGGCCCTGAAAACTACCCGAACCTGATTCTGTGGCAGACAAGCATGTCGGAGGCAGATGAGCAGGCTATGCTGAAAAACGCAAAAAAAGAGAGCTTCATGAAGAAGCACTACGTCAGCATGCTCCGCTACATGGCGGATCAGGAAGACTTTCTGAACACCTCTTCTGCCTTTTCGCTGAACCTCAATGCGCATGCCTACGACGAAATTGCGGACTACATCGAGGAAAACGGCCTGACCATCATCGGTTTCGCTGTCCCGATGACAAAAGAAACCGCGCAGAAACTGCTGCAGGACGACCATGTTTACGGCATCAATATCGAAGAGCTGCCGTAGGCCTTTACTCCGGCCGCTATGGCAGCCATTCTTCAAGGGGTAACGGAAAATCGAGCAGGGGGCTGACAAGCAGCCCCTCTCACACCACCCGGCGCGCCGTTTGGCACCGAACGGTCCAAGTCATATAGTAGTCTAAGCAGCAAAAACAGCGGCCTTCCGGCCGCTGCGGTCATCGATTGACATTTCATTCTATTCCACATCGTTTGCAAATCGTTTTTACACCTTCACCACCATGCACTCCTTCTCGAAGAAGCAGATGCCGTAGCTGTCTATCACCTCATATCCCTCTTCCCTTAGAGTTGCCTCGTAATTTCTGCGCTTGATCTGCTCCACCGCTTCCCAGCATCCCGCTTCCATTTCCCGGAAGGTGTCCGCCACCTTGACCTCTATGACAAAGGCTCTTCCCCTGCGGATTCTCAGCGTCTTCAAGATCAAATCCGGCCGCCCCGTGCCGCTCTCCCGATTGGAAAGCACGCTGTAACCTTTAATCGCCGGCAGTGACTGAGCCAAAGTCAATATGATCAATACAGATACGGCTTCTCCCACAGGTTCAGCCTGGTGCCGATGCCCTTTGCCAGCGCGTTTTCGTAGATGGTCTTTCCCCACGCCACATCCTCTACCGGCATGCCGCCGATAGAATAGATGATGATCTGGTCGTCGCTTGCTCTGCCGGGCAGTTTTCCGTTCAGGATAGCCCCGATGTTCTCCATCCTGCTCTTTTCCAGCTTCTTCTCGTGGATCATATCGGTGAACTTGCTGCCGATGAGGAACCATGTATCAAAGGTCGGATACGGATACTCCTCCGCCCAGCTTTCATATAGTCCCGTGTAGTCCACCACCAGCTTGGTCGACGGGTCCATGATCAGCTCTTCCGGCGTATTCAGGGCTCCCATGCCGCAGAGGAGGCAGCCCGGCTTGATCCACTCCCGCTCCACATAAGGATAGTTTTCCTGCCCGCCCGTCGGTGTAGACGTGGCAAAGCTGACGATATCCGAATCTCTGACACATTCCTCCAGAGTATCGCAGATGACGATCTCCTTAAACTGCGGGCAGCGCTCTTTGACGTACGCCGCGCACCGGTCGATGGATTCCCTGCCCCGCCCAAAGATCTTCAGAACCTCTAGGCTCGGCCGCAGGGCCGCAAAGGTCTCGACGGACATGGAATTGATGACGCCCGGTCCCGCGATTCCCAGCACTTTGGCGTTTTCCACCGCCAGATGCTTGACGCCTACGCCCGGAACCGCCGCAGTCCTGCATGCGCTGATCAGGTTGGCCGACATATAGGCCAGCGGCGCGCCGGTATCCTTGTCGTTGAGGGTGACCATCAAAATGGAACGAGGCAGTCCCTTTTCCCTGTTCTCCACGTTGGAGCCGTACCATTTGACGCCGGCGATATCAAATCTCCCGCCCAAATAGGCCGGCATGGCCATAAAACGCCGGTCTGGCCCATCTTTCGGCATGGCCGGAAATTCCGGTTCCGCCGGGAACTGGATCATGCATCCGTGGGAATTGGCGTTCTCCCCGCCCATGCGGTAATCCCCTTTGTCCAACAGCATCAAAACCTCTTCCATGCAGTCCGTACACCTTACCGTGTCTCCTACGCCTGCCGCGATCATGTCCGCTTCGCTTAAATATAAAAAATCAATTCTTGGGTATGGCATATCTCTTCTCCTTCCCGATTCCCGTCCATTACGGCGCATCTGTTTCCTATAACTGCAACTACATATATTATATAATATATTATCAAGTAACATTCGTCAATGAAGGCCTCGAAACATTCACAAAAAATTCAGAAAAATTTCACAAAACACAAAAATGCTGCCGGTGCGTGTGCGTTTCACATGCGGGCCTCAGGCCCCGGCAGCAGTTTCTTCTGACCTTGCGTCATATTATTTTTTCGTCATACTGTCACATTGTCATATCGTTATGACATATTGCCATACTGTCATATCGTCATGTCATATTGCCATACTGTCATTGTCGTACTGTCGTATTATCACATTGTCATATCGTCACATCGGCCATATTGTCCGTCGGTCATTCATTTTCCAGCTGGACCTCCGGCATCAGCTCATCGTCGATGACGCCCAGAATTTCCTCCAGCTCCTTGACCTGATCGTCGGAAAAGCGTTCCCGAATCCGCTTCATCACGGTGCCGATATAATCGTAGGTCACGCCGTAAGTCGTCATGTACTTGTCCGTGACTTCCAGGTGATACTCCCGCTTGTCCTCCTGGCTCTGGACCTTCCGCACGTAGCCCTTCTTCACCAGACTACCGACCTTGTAGGCGGCGTTGGGCGGCGAAAGCTGTGCAAAGGAAGCAAATTCGTTGATGGTCGGCCGTCCCATGGCGTAGATCAGCTCCACGCAGAGCACCTCCATGGCAGACAGCGCGTCCTCCACCTTGATGTCCTGGTTGAACACCTTAGAGTACAGGCTCATTTTAAATTTCGTGTATATATCCGAAAAATTCTTTTCCAGCATAGGTCCTCTGCTTCCTTCCTCATTGATGCCTCTATTTTACCAAATCTTCCGCCTCTTTTCAACGATAAGATTTCCCTCTGCATCCCGGCATATCCCAAAGGTTTCAGTCTGTCCCCAAGTTTTCGGCCCGCCCCCAAGCTTTCAGCCCGTCCCGAAGTGCTTAATCCTTCTAAACGCGCCCGATCCCGCAAAAAGTGTCCGGCCCTGTCAAGACGCTCCCCGGCCCGCCTTCTAATCTGTGATCACGAAGGACAGCTCTCCCTGGGCGGCCACCTGTCCGTCCACCTTGGCCACCGCCTTGCCGTATCCCACAGGGCCGCGCCGCTCCGTCAACTCACAGTACAGCTCCAGCACGTCGCCAGGCGTCACCTGCCGCTTGAACCGGCAGTTTTTGATACCGCCGAAGACCACCAGCCTGCCCCGGTTTTCCTCCTCCGACAGAATGGCGGCGGCCCCGGTCTGAGCCAGAGCCTCCATGATCAGAACCCCCGGCATGATGGGACGCCCCGGAAAATGTCCCTGAAAAAACGGTTCGTTGGCCGTAACGCATTTGACGGCCCTGGCCCATTTTCCCTGTTCCATATCCGTCACCCTGTCGATGAGCAGGAAGGGATATCTGTGTGGGAGAATCTCCTGTATTTGTCTGATATCCAGTTCCATTATTTTACCCTCCGAAACAGAATTGATGCGTTGTGTCCGCCAAATCCCAGAGAATTGGACATGGCGTAATCCGTATCCATCTCTCTGCCCGCGTTGGCCACGATGTCCAGGTCACAGTCCGGATCCGCCTCTCTGTACCCTATGGTCGGCGGCGCGAAGTCGTCCTGCAGGGCTTTTACGGTCAGTACTGCCTCCACGGCCCCTGACGCGCCGAGAAGATGTCCCGTCATAGACTTGGTCGAAGACATCAAAAGGTTTCCGGCAGACGCTCCGAAAGCCGTCTTCACAGCCAGGGTCTCGCACCTGTCGTTCATCGGCGTCGACGTGCCGTGAGCGTTGATGTAACCGACCTGATCCGCCGAAACTCCCGCGTCCTCCAAAGCCGACGACATGCAGGCCGCCGCGCCGCTGCCGTCTTCCAGCGGCGCGGTCATGTGGTTGGCGTCGCAGCTGACGCCGTAGCCGGCGATTTCACAGAGGATTTCGGCTCCCCTGGCCACGGCGTGGTCGTAGGATTCCAGAAGCAGCACTCCGGCCCCCTCTCCCATGACAAAGCCGTTTCGTTCTCTATCAAAGGGAATGGAGGCCCGCTTCGGGTTCTGGGATTCGGACAGAGCTTTCATGGAAGTGAATCCTCCTATACCCAGCTCGCTGATGCAGCTCTCGCTGCCTCCGGTCAGAAATACGTCGGCATAGCCGTCCCTGATCTGGCGAAAGGCTTCCCCGATGGCGTTGGTACCTGAAGCGCAGGCCGTGACGACGCAGGTGCAGCTCCCTTTGAAACCGAATTCGATGGCGACGGTTCCCGCGGCCATATTGCTGATGGCCATAGGCACGAACAGGGGCGATACCTTGTCAAATCCTCTTTTGATGCCCTTGTAATGCTCCTCCTCAATGGTCGGCAGGCCGCCGATGCCGCTGGAGATGTTGACGCCGCAGCGGGCCGCGTTCTCCTTCGACATGTCCAGTCCGCTCTGGACAAAAGCCTCTCTGGCCGCCACCAGCGCCAGCTGGGTGAAACGGGCCGTCCGTCTGGCCGACATCTTGTCCATGTGGTCTGTAATGTCAAAGCCCTTCAGCTCCCCGGCTACCTTTACCTTGTGTTCCGCGGTATCAAAACCTTTGATCAGATCGATGCCGCACTGACCGGCTCTGGCGGCCGCCCACATTTCTTCTACTGTATTTCCGATGGGAGACAGGGCTCCCATACCGGTGATCACAACTCTTCTCTTCATGGTCTTCTCCTTACTAATACATGCCGCCGTCAACGGCCAGAACCTGGCCCGTCACATAGGCCGCCTTTTCCGAAGCCAGAAAAGCGGCGGCCGCCGCCACATCTTCCGGCCTTCCCATTCGTCCCGCCGGAATCGACGCCGCGGCAGCTTTTACGGCGGCTTCCGTCATGGCGGCCGTCATATCCGTCTCGATAAAGCCCGGGGCTACGGCATTGACCGTGATGTTCCTGCTGGCCACTTCCTTGGCAAAGGACTTGGTCATTCCCACCACGCCCGCCTTGCTGGCGGCGTAATTGACCTGTCCGGCGTTGCCCGAAAGCCCCACTACGCTGGCCATGTTGACGATACGCCCGTACCGCTGCTTCATCATCTGCCGGCTCACCGCCTGCATCATCAGAAAACAGCCTTTCAAGTTGGTCTGGATCACCTGGTCAAAATCCGGTTCGCCCATCCGCATAAGCAGGTTGTCTCTGGTAATGCCCGCATTGTTGACCAGAATGTCGATCCGTCCGAAGGCCTCCACTGCCGCTGCCGCAATCTTCCGGCAGTCCTCCGCCTGTCCCACGTCGCCGCGGACCAGCTCCGCCTGCACGCCAAGGGACCGGCACGCCTGCGCCGTCTCCTCCGCCGCCTGCAGGTTTCCCGCGCAGTTGACGATCAAATTGGCGCCGCCTGCCGCCAACTCCAGACAAACGGCTCTGCCGATGCCTCTGCTGCCGCCGGTGACGATGGCCGCTCTTCCTTTCATCGGTCCCCGCCTCCTTCCAGCTCCTCTTCGATGGCCTGCAGGACCTTCTGCAGGTCGCCGCAGGTTTCGATGTTCCATGCTTTTATGCCCCGGTCTGTCTTTCTCACAAAACCGGACAGGGCTTTGCCGGGGCCGATCTCTATGACCCTGTCCACCCCCGCCGCTGCCATGGCTTTGATGGTATCTTCAAAATACACGCTGCTGGACACCTGCTTCACCAGCAGGCCGCTGACAGATTCCGCTTCCGTCTTCTCTCGGCCCACAGCGTTAAACAGCACAGGAAAGTCCATAGCTCCAAAGGCTGTCTCCGCGAAGACCTGTTCCAGCACACGGCCGGCCGGTTCCATAAACCGGGTGTGGAATGGCCCGCTGACAGGCAGAGGCACGCATCTTTTGGCCCCCTTTTCCACAGCCAGAGCCGCGGCTGTCTCCACCGCCTCCCGTTCGCCGGCGATGACGATCTGTCCCGGACAGTTATAGTTGGCAGTCTGAACCACGCCCAGCTTCGACGCCTCCGCGCAGCAATCAGCCAGAATCTCCCTGTCCAGGCCCAGCACGGCTTTCATGGCGCAGTCGACGCCAGCCGCCGCGTCCGCCATGGCTCTGCCTCTTTTTGTAACCAGGGCGATGGCCGTTTCCGCGTCAAAGACCCCCGCCGCGTGGAGGGCGGAATACTCTCCCAGAGAAAGGCCCGCTGCCATGGCAGGCTTCACCCCCAGAGCGTCTAACCGAGGCTGCAGCTCAGCCCATACGCCGGCGGCAAAGGCCACCATGACAGGCTGGGTATTTCTCGTATCGGACAGCTCTTCCATAGGTCCTTCAAAGGCCATCTTCCTCTGCGGTTCCGGCAGCAGGTCGAAGACCGCCCGGAACCGGTCACATAATTCATAAAAATCCTTGCCCATGCCCGGGGTCTGGCTTCCCTGGCCGGCAAAAAGAATTGCTAATTTCATGCGTTGCTCCAATCTTCGGACAGCTCCTCCATCAAAGCGGCTGCCGTGGTCATTTCTCTGACCCGTCCCACATTTCCGCCGCAGAAGAACAGTCCTTCCTCATAGTTACCGTAAAAAGCCGCCGTAAGCGCCCGGTTGATGCAGTAGGCCGTCGTCCCGGGATCGCAGGTTTTAATGCAGCGAACGCAGCTCTTCGGCAGCAGCCGTCCGCCCGCCGCGATCCTTTCTATCAAAGGCGTTCTCAGCCCTCTGCCCGGCATACCTACAGGGCTCTGCAGGATCATGGCGTCTTCAGAATCCGCGGACAGTATCACGTCTTTGAACGCCTGGCTGGCGTCGCACTCCCGGCAGGCTATGAACCTGGTCGCGATCTGCACGCCGCAGGCGCCTGCCCTTTTGACCTCCGCCATATCCCGGCGGTCAAAGACGCTGCCCGCCGCGAAGACCGGCACAGGCTTTTCTCCCTCTCCGCCGCCGCACACACCGCAGACGTCAGAGACGATCTCCGCCAGCGGTTTTGCTCTGCCGCCCGTAAGCTCTTCCCGGGCAAAGCCCAGATGGCCTCCCGCCTGGCTGCCCTCCACCACGACAAAGTCCGCCCGGCGCTGATGCCGCTTCTGCCAAATGGACAGCAGGGACCTGGCCGCTCTGCCGCTGGACACGATAGGCGCGATCATCACGTCAAAGCCTTTGGTCAGCGACGGCAGCTCCAGAGGCAGTCCCGCGCCGGAAATCACCGCGTCGATGCCTTCTCTGCAGGCAGTACGGACCATATCGGCATATCGCATGGTCACCGCCATGGCGTTGATGGCGATCAGCCCCTTGCCGCCCGCGATCTCTCTGGCCTTTCGGATCTCTTTGATCAAAGCTCTTTGGTCCGCTTCATCTGTATTGCTGAAAAAATCCGGCTCGCGGAATCCGATGTTGGCGGTGGAGATGACTCCCATGCCGCCGCAGGCCGCCACGGCTCCCGCCAGGCCGCCCAGAGATATACCCACGCCCATGCCGCCCTGGATCACAGGGACCGACAGCTTATCTAACCTGCTCATATTCTCTTACCATATCCTCAAAGATCTGCCGCAGCGGCCGGATCTCCTTCACCATGCCGCTGACCTGGCCCGCCATGAGAGAGCCGTTTTTCACGTCTCCATCGACGACTGCCTTACGCAGGGAGCCTAAGGTGAACCGCTCCAGCTCCATCTTATCCGCTCCTGCCTTCTCCATTCTCAGGTATTCCCGGGTCATCGGGTTCTTCAGACAGCGCACCGGCGCGCCGGCGTTTCTGCCTGTGACGATGGTGGCGTTGTCCCCCGCTTTGACCACGGCCGCCTTGTAATTTTCGTGGATCGGGCACTCGCAGCTTGCCAGCAGGCAGGTGCCGATCTGGACGCCGCAGGCGCCCAGGACAAAGGCCGCCGCCATCTGCCTGCCGCCGGCGATGCCTCCTGCCGCGATGACGGGCACATCCACGCTGTCACAGACCTGCGGTACCAGCGCCATGGTAGTCAGCTCCCCGATATGTCCGCCGCTCTCGCAGCCCTCGGCGATGACGCCGTCCGCGCCGAGACCGGCCAGCCTTTTGGCCAGCGCCGCGGAAGACACCACCGGAAATACTTTGATCCCGGCCTTCTTCCAGTTTTCCACGTATTTTCCCGGATTGCCCGCGCCGGTGGTCACCACGGCCACCTGTTCCCGCCGTACTACCTCGGCGATTCTGTCGGCGTCCGGATTCATCAGCATGATGTTGACGCCAAAGGGTTTGTCTGTCAGGCTTTTGCATTCTCTGATATGCTCTTCCAGCTGATCGGCGTTCATGCCGCCGGTACCGATGACGCCCAGAGCGCCGGCGTTGGACACGGCAGCGGCAAACCCGCCTGTAGCGATATTAGCCATGCCGCCCTGAAATATGGGAAATTCTATGTTCAAAATTTCATTGATCTTCATACTGTTTTTTGTTCCTTCTGTCATTTACTGATCACCATACAGCCATAGGTCAGTCCCGCGCCGAAGCCGGTACAGGCCAGACGCGCGCCTTCCCGCAGCAGCCCCTGCTCTTCCATTTCGCACAGGGCGATGGGAATACTGGCGGCAGAGGTATTTCCGTAGCTGTACAGATTTTTAAAAAACTTGTCCGGATCTCCGCCGATCCTTCTCGCGGCCGCGTCGATGATCCTCTCGTTGGCCTGATGGCAGACGAAATAGTCGATATCCGATTCTTCCAGCTCCGCCACGGCCAGGGCCCCTTTGATGGCCTTCGGCACCACACTGACCGCAAACCGGTAGACCTCCTGACCGCCCATCTGGATAAAGCCGCCCCGCTGGCAGTGCAGCACTTCCCGGTCCGGCCTGCAGCCGCCATAGAAGAAAAAATTCGCTGCCTGATCCCAGGCCAGCACTGCCGCTCCGGCCCCGTCGCCGAAGAGGACGCAGGTGGAACGGTCATCCATGTCCATAAAAGGCGAGATCTTTTCACTGCCGATGACCAGGGCGTACCTGTCCCTGTCCAGAGACAAGAGGCCGTTGGCCAGCTGGCAGCCATAGATGAAGCCCGCGCACGCGCCGTTGAGATCCAGAGCCAGAATTTCTTCCCGCAGGCCCAGCCGTCCGGCCACGCCGCAGGCCGTCGCCGGCGTCTGGTCGTCCGCCGTAAAGGTGCAGACGACACAGCAGGCGATGTCCTCTCTGGCGATCCCCGCCCTTTGGATGGCAGCCTCCGCCGCTTCCGCGGCCAGATCGGTGTTGGTCTTTTCCTTGGCGAAGTATCTGGAACGAATCCCTGACTTCTCCCTGATCCACCGGTCGCTGGTATCCACCAGGCTGGCCATATCCTCGTTGGTCACGATCCTTTCGCCCCGGGCTTTCCCAAGGCCTAAAAGCTTAATTCCTGCCATGGTCCTTCCTTTCTGCCTTTTTCAGATTTCCTACATTCCGCAGCCGCTTATACCGCTCCACGGCCAAAGCGCCGCCGCTGCGCCCCGCCAGGGCCGACAAAGCCTCCGCGACAGCCCTTTCCGTCTGGTCGAAGACGTAATCCCTGGCCTCATGGGCGCCTTTGCTGCCCTCAGGAAGCACCACGTCACAGATCCCAAGATCCTTCAGGTCTTCCGCTGTCAGTTTCATGACCTCTGCCGCCTCCTCGTGGCGGGAAGCGTCCTTCCACAGAATGCTGGCGAAGCCTTCCGGCGATAATATGGAAAAGATGCTGTTTTCCAGCATGATGATCCGGTCCGCCACAGCCAGGGCCAGAGCGCCGCCGCTGCCGCCTTCTCCGATGAACACAGCCACTGTCGGCGTCCGCAGTCCCGCCATACAGGCGATGGACCGGGCGATGGCCTCGCCCTGGCCGCCTGCCTCCGCTTCGATGCCCGGGTAAGCTCCCGGCGTGTCGACAAAGGTGATCACCGGCCTTTGAAACTTCTCCGCCTGTTTCATCAGACGGACCGCTTTTCTGTAGCCCTCCGGATTCGGCATGCCGAAGCGGCAGGCTATGTTTTCCTCCAGGCTGCGTCCCTTTTGCTGGCCGATGACCGTCACCGGCCTGCCGTGGAAAAGCCCTATGCCGCCTACGATACTGCCGTCCTCTCCGTGGAGCCTGTCTCCATGCAGCGGAAAAAAATCCTCGATCATGGCGTCTATGTATTCTCTTGCCGTCGGCCGGTCCGGGTGTCTGGCAAGGGTCACCCGCTCCGTGGCCGTAAGCTTCTGATATTTCATCCTCTGTTCCTCCCCGCGTGATAGGTATGCAGCCGCAGCAAAAGGGACAGTGCCTCCCGAAGATCCCCGCGGGAGACTACCTGATCCACAAACCCGTGGTTCTCCAGATACTCCGACCGCTGAAAGCCTTCCGGCAGCGACTGCCCGATGGTCTGCTCGATGACCCTGGGCCCCGCGAAGCCGATCAAAGCCTGGGGCTCAGCCAAAATCACATCGCCCAGGCTGGCGAAGCTGGCCGTGACCCCGCCGGTGGTCGGATGGGTCATAACGGAAATGTACAGAAGCCCCGCCTGATTGTGCCGCTCAACGGCCGCTGACGTCTTCGCCATCTGGAAGAGAGAGAATATCCCCTCCTGCATTCTGGCTCCGCCGGACGCGGCAAAGATGACCAGGGGCAGACGGCTCTTTGTCGCGTATTCACAGGCCCGGGTAATCTTCTCTCCTACGGCCATGCCCATGCTGGCCATCATAAAGCGGCTGTCCATGACGCAGAAGACAGCTTTGACGCCGTCGATCCTGCCCGTGCCGCAGATCACTGCCTCCCGCATGCCGGTCTTCGCCTGCTGGCCGGAAAGCTTCTCGTCATAGCCGGGAAAGTCCAGCGGATTGCCGCCCCGCAGGCTTCGGCACAGCTCCCGGAATGACCCTTTGTCCAGGGTGATCTTCAGCCGGTACCGGGCGCTGACGCCGTAGTGATGGCCGCAGGACGGACATACGTACAGGTTTTCCGCAAGCTGGGGCCTCCGTGTCTTGCCGCCGCAGGACGGACAGGACACAGGCAGATCCTTGGCGTTGATCTTCCGCAGGCTCTTCAAAAGGTCCTGTTTCTGTTTAAATGGATTCATCTCTGCCTCCTGCTTCTTCCAGTATCTTCAGGATCTCCGGCAGATGGCCTTCCACAAAGCTGGTGTCATAGCCGCCGCGAAGGAAATCCTGGTTATACATCAAAAGGTGCTGTACCGGCAGCGTCGTCCTGACGCCGGTGATCACCATTTCCTCCAAAGCCCGCCGCATTCTGCGCACGGCTTCCAGACGGGTGTTTCCGCTGGCGATGACCTTGGCCACCATGGAGTCGTAATAAGGGCTGATGGCGCATCCGTTATACAGGGCGCTGTCCACCCTGATGCCCGCGCCTGCCGGAAAGTGAATGAACTCTACAGTTCCCGGACACGGCGCGAAGCCGTGAAAGACGTCTTCCGCCGTGATCCTGCACTCGATGGCATGGCCCTTTAAGCTGACGTCCTCCTGGGAAAACCCCAGAGGCAGTCCGCTGGCGATGCGCAGCTGCTCCCGGACGATGTTGACGCCGGTGATGGCCTCCGTCACCGGATGCTCCACCTGGATGCGGGTATTCATCTCAATAAAGTAGAAGCAGTCGTTCTCGTCGACGACGAATTCCACCGTTCCCGCGTTTTCGTACCCGCAGGCCGCCGCGGCTTTGACCGCTGCCTGGCCCATGCGCTGCCGCAGGTCTTCCGCAAGCCCCCAGGCCGGCGCTTCCTCTGCCAGCTTCTGATTTCTCCGCTGGATGGAGCAGTCCCGTTCGCCCAGATGAACGATATTGCCGCAGCTGTCGGCCAAAATCTGGAACTCTATGTGCCGCGGACGCAGGATCAGCTTTTCCACGTACATGTCTCCGTTTCCAAAGCAGCTTTCGGCTTCCGCGGAAGCCGCCGTAAAGGCCTCCTGAATCTCCGCGGCGCTGTCCGCCCGGCGCATGCCCCGTCCGCCGCCGCCGGCTGAGGCCTTCAGCAGCACAGGATAGCCGATCTTTTCGGCGGTCTCCGCCGCTTCTTCCCAGCTTTTCACCACGCCGTCAGACCCCGGCACCACCGGCACGCCCGCTTCTTTCATCAAAGCCCTCGCTGCCACTTTGTCGCCCATCTTCTCGATGACGCCGGAAGACGGCCCGATGAATTTAAGTCCCGCCTCTTCGCAGGCCCTTGCGAAACCGGCGTTCTCTGACAGGAAGCCGAAGCCGGGGTGAACCGCGTCACAGCCGGTGCCCTTTGCCGCTTCGATCAGATTTCCGATGTTCAAATAGCTTTCCGCCGCCCGGCCCGGTCCGATGCAGACGCTGCGGCTGGCGATCACGCTGTGCAGCGCCTGGGCGTCTGCCTCTGAATAGACAGCCACCGCCTCTACAGAGCTGTCCATACATTCCCGGATAATGCGGACGGCGATCTCCCCCCTGTTCGCCACCAGCACCCGCTTCAGCATGGCTCCACCTCAAAGAGGACCTGACCGTATTCCGCCAGCTCTCCGTCGACGCCGCCGATGCCGCGGACGATGCCGCCGACCGGCGACTTCAGCTGGTTCATCATCTTCATGGCCTCTACAAGGCACAGAACCTGGCCCTGCTCCACCCGGTCGCCTACCTGCACAAAGGGAGGCGCCTCCGGCGACGGCGCCGCGTAGAAGACGCCCACCAGAGGCGCTTTGACCTCTACCCAGCTGCTTTCAGCGGGTTCCGGCTTCTCATTTTCGTCTTTGCCTCCGCATTTGCTTCCGCAGTCCCCGTCTTTGCCGGCGGATTCTACGGAGGATTCCGCAAAGGATCTCCGCGCGTTTAACGGCGCGGCCGCTAATAACGATTCTGATGATGCCGCTGATGACGGCTCCGATGCTTTTGGGGCCGCAGCACCCGGCGCGGAGCTGGGGCCGCCTTTCTCCATGTGAATGCGATGCGCTTCTTCTTCGATCTCAAGGCGAGTCAGGGAGGATGCCTCGAACCGATCGATCAAAGCTAAATAATCCTGCAGCTTCATGGCTTATGCCTGGTACTTCTCTATGGCCGCCACGATGTCGCTGACCTTTTTCATATTGCCCAGCTCCTCATCAGGAATCTTGATGCCGTACTTCTCTTCAATGGCCATGACCAGCTCTACGGCGTCCAGTGAATCGATGTTCAGATCGTCCGCCAGACTGGCTTCCAGCGTGATCTTCTCCTCGTCGCAGCCTAAGGTGTCAACCATGATTTCTCTTACTTCTTCAAACTTCATCTTTATGTTCTCCTTTTCGTCTACAAAGTCTCCGATTGGCCGCCGCTTCCGGCGGATTTGTTTCTAAAATTTTAATTAAAATAATTTATTTAAAAAATTTTAATTAAAATTCTTTAAATAGAATAGCAGGCAGCGGCCCTTTTGTCAATAGAAAAACAGTTTCTTCACAAAAAACACAAAAACCACGGCACGACGGCAGTTCTTTGCCGCCATGCCATGGTCTTCTTTGATGGGTTTTGGTCTTTGTTTATTCTATTCCTGGGACTCGCCGGACGCTTCGTTGACGTCGTTGATATCGACTTCCACTTCACCGTCTTTGTTGATCGTCATGACCCCATCGACGACCTCTTCACCGCCGATTCCAATGACAGCCCAATCCTCGTCTTCTACTTCGACGGTATCTCCTTCGCCGAGATCGATCTGAATCGACCCATCTTCCTGGGTGTAGCTGCCGGCGTCTACGGACGACCCGTTGATCCAGACTTTCACCGTCTCCAGGACCTGCCCGTCTGTGGCCGCATAGGTAAGGGCGCTCATAGCCATCAACACGGTTAGAACCGCGGCAAACACCACCAGACTGCGCCTGCATCGAAATCCCTGTTTTTTATTCTTCATGTTCATTTCCTTCCAATCCAAAGTATCGGAGGCATGAAGCCGTGAAAACGCGCTCCGATAAAGCTCTCTCTGATCTTTTTTACTCATCTTTTTTTACCTCCAATAGCTTTTGCTCCAGTTTTTTCCTTCCGCGGTACAGCTGGGTGCTGACGGCTGTCTCGCTGAGCCCCATCAGTTCCGCGATCTCTTTGATCGAATAGTCTTCGTAATAGTACAGGTGGATCACCGTCCTGTATTTCTTCGGCAGCCGCATCACCGCCAGAAACAGGTCGCTTTCCTCCGGATCCCGCCAGACCAGCGTCTGTGCGTAGTCCTCCAGCGGCGCCTTTTTCTTGAACCAGGACGACAGGGTGACCCGCTTGCACTCGTTGACCGCGACACGGAGCAGCCAGTTGCGCGCGTGGTCGCCGCTTTCAAAGCTGCCGCCCTTTTTCAGATGGCGAAACAGCTTATAGAAGGTCTCCTGCACCACGTCGTCGGCG
Source organism: uncultured Emergencia sp. (assembly GCA_937997955.1). Classification (GTDB taxonomy): domain Bacteria; phylum Bacillota; class Clostridia; order Peptostreptococcales; family Anaerovoracaceae; genus Senimuribacter. Next base: position 19,638 of record CALLDR010000137.1, read on the forward strand.
TCCACCGAATTGCCAAAGTAGTTGAATCCGATGGCGAAAATGTTGTCTTTGTACTGTTGGAACAGCTGTTCAATGTCGTAGTTCATACCCGCTCCTTTGAAATGCATTTCACCTATTATACCTTTTAGGAGGGGGAAATGTCACGGGGGATGGAAAAATTATTTTAGAAATATTTGAGGAAGCGCGCTTCTCGAGATATAAGTCAAAAAATTTATTTGCAGACAAAAGTATTGCTTCAAATGCAAAAGCAGCATAGGCGTACTATCGGGAAATAGGGTAGAGTGAGAGTTTTCCTCTCACCCTCCCATTGCACCGTACGTACGGGTCTCGTATACGGCGCTACATCGTTACAGTAATTCAAGTGTTATCTCAGATAATACATCAGAGGGTCGATCAGTCCTAGTCGATCCTTTGTTTTACGGCTAAGAATTTCAGGGTTCAGGGCATAGTTCACCACATACATCCCACATCTTCGATACCATCCAAGACGGCTGTTCGCCACCTTGCATATTTCCTCGTCTGTGAAATTGCATCCTACGATCCGATCCATCTTTTGCAGATTCCGGTATATGGTCTTTGGTCTCTTCCATTGTTTTAGGATTACCACCCTCACCTTGTGTCTCAGCCATTGCCCATACTCAGTCATGAATCCAGCCCCTTATCAGGTCGTTCAACTGCTTGAACGTGACTCCCATTGATCTTGCAGCGGCTTTCTTCCTACACAGGATTTTTCGTGTCTTGTCATAAAGCCGCTTTTTCCGATTCTTGACAGGACAGCATTTCCAGCCCTCTTTTTCCTTCCAGAAGGTGAATCCCAGAAAGGTGCTCTTTGTCGGTCGCACTACCTTTGTCTTCGTGGCGTTCACTTTCAGCCGCAGCTTCCGTTCCAGCCAACTGGTAATGGACTTCATTACCCTCTCTGCCGACATCTCACTTTTAACGAAGATATTGCAGTCATCGGCATACCGCACAAAGCGCAGTCCTCTTGCCTCCAGTTCTTTATCCAGCTTGTCCAGATAGATATTGGACAGAACCGGCGATAAAGGGCCGCCCTGCGGGACGCCTTCCTCGCTTGGGCTGATCATCCCGCCTTCCATGACACCTGCCCGCAGAAAACCGCGTATCAGATGCAGGGTTGGCGCATCGTTGATGCGTTCTCTGAGTATTGAAATTAACTTATCATGGTTTACGGTGTCAAAGTACTTCTCGATATCTAGGTCTATGACCCATTCGTATCCTTCATTCAGATACACGAGGGCTTGTTCCATGGCCTGATGGGCGCTCCTACCCGGACGAAACCCATAACTGTTTTCGCTGAAGTATTTATCGTATCCCAGCGACAGGACTTGCGCCACCTCTTGCTGGACGACCCTGTCAACCACCGTAGGTATTCCAAGAGGCCGTTTCTTCCCGTCAGGTTTCGGAATGTATTCCCTTCTCACCGGCATCGGCTTGTATTTCTTGTTCCGGATTTGATCTTTGATCTCTTCCTTATGCTCTCTGAAATACCCGTCCAGCCCCTCCACGGTCATTTGGTCAACACCTTCTGCACTTTTGTTGCGCTTGACTGCCTTGATTGCCTCTTTCAGGTTCTTATCATCCAATATCCATTCTATTAATTCCACTTGTTGCTCCTCTCTCCTTGTAAAGTTATCAGGAATCATCCCTTCTACTTTCTGCCTCCATGGGCGTACGTTCCCATTTGCTTGGCATATCCTCGAGTTCGGATTGTCCCGATCTTGCTCGCAGTGGTTTGCAATGTAACGACATTAGGCCCTTCATGGAGTGCGCCCACTACTATGGCCTCAGTTGACTCCTGAGCATGAGCTTTTTATCGCACGCAGTTTTCCGCGCTGCCCAGGCCTCCCGGGGTAAGACATCATTCTTTCTCCAGACAACCTCCGGATTTACTGTCTTGGCTTTACGTTTACCTTTTGGGCTTCGGTTTGTTCTGCAACCTTACCCGCCATTTAGCCTCATATCCGGTTTCTGTTCGTAGGCTCCTTGGATTTGCTACACCACTTCCTCCCCCTTGGCATTGCTGCTTCCGGCTTGTGGTTCGCTACGCTTGGCGGTAACTACCCGCGACAGGGCTTTCACCTGCTAGCATGATGCCATGCCCGGCACACGCAGAAAACACGGAGCAGGTCACATTCCGCTCCGTGTTTTCAGAGGTATCTATCTATAGCTTGTCTTCTTCCATAAATTGCGCATTAGTTCCGTGTATCTCAAAGAATTCTTTGGACGCCCTGCTTCCGATCAATTCAGGATACTGCTGTATCCTCCGCAGGGAGGCTTCCTCATCTATGGTCAAGATCTTCTGATCTCTCATAATGACTTTCCCATCGACCACAGACAGCGCTACTTCCTGTCCTCTTGCGCTGTACACCAGATTCGGTACGATATTGCGCATCGGATAGGTATATACAGGCAGCATGGACGGAAACCTCAGGTCAACAGCGATGAAGTCCGCTCGTTTGCCTCGCTCCAGTGAGCCTACAATATCATCGACGCCTATAGCCTTTGCGCCTTCAATGGTTGCCATGCGCAGTGCTTTCCACGCAGGCATTTTTTCCGGGTCGTGATATTTCAGCTTGTTGAACATACAGATGTTTTTCATCTCGTGAATGATGTTGTGGCAGTTATTGCCCGGAGCCTGGTCAGAGCCCAGCGCCACGTTTCCACCGGCCTCCTGGAATATTGTGCTGGGGCATACCAGGCCATCGATGATCCCGATAGATGCCGGATTGACAACCATGGAAGCACCGCTTCTGGCTATGATCCTGGTCTCCTCATCATTGCATTCCGTCAGATGCACGGCAATCAGGGTACTGTCAAGATAGCCAAGATCCTGCAAAAACTCTGTCGTCCGCTTTCCATAGCGCTTCTCAATCTGGTACGTCTCCCGATCTCCTTGCTGTACATGCATATGGACTTTTGTATCGCGTTCTTTTGCTATTTTTTGAATTTTCGTCAATAACTGCGGACCGACAAAATCAGCGCCCTGCGGGCCGAACAGGATCCGGATTCTGCCGTCGCCTTTACGGTGCCACCGGTCAAACAGTTCCAGATTACGAGCAAGTTCCTGCGCTCCCTGGTCATCATCTAGCTCATACAGTTCTCCAAGCTTGTACACCCTTCTCTTGGCCGCTCTAATAGTCTGCGCAATGTTGCCTCTGGCACCGATCTTTTCAATGAAACGGCAGACATTGTTCATCTCCGCGTCATAATCGCCCAGCGTCGTGGTACCTGCTTTTATCGCTTCTATGATCGCCACTTCACTGCCTGCATCCCGCTCAGCATTGGTTACGGCATTATCAAAAGGCTGCAGGCCATACATCATCCAGTTATTCGTATCCTGGGCCAGCCCCCGCATGACATTGCATGCCGTATGCATGTGGCCGTCAATAAACCCCGGCAGCACAACGTGATGGGACAATTCCAGCACTTCCTCTGCCTGATAGATTTCTTCGATTTCTTTCAATTCTACGAAATCAACAATCTTTCCGCCATCGACAACCATCGCCATTTCTGCCTTATATCCGACGCCGTCCCCTTCCATGGTGTAGAAGTGCGGCGCTTTTACAATCATGTCTACTTTTTTCATGTTCTCTTCTTGTCAGCTGTCGTTAGCAGACAGCTTTTATTTTTTTGAAACGTCCAGGAACTTCGGCTCACCTTCCATGATCGTTGGATGCGCCTTGTAGCCCTCTACAGTATCACTCAGGACGGACCACCCGTTTCTGCTGTAGAGCGGTACCCAAAGCGCTTCTTCTGCCGCTACCTTCTGAATTTCTTCGTAGCATTCCATTCTTCTCTCTTCATCTGTAGTGCTTCTGGCCTCAGCAAGCAATTTATCGATCTCCGGATCGCTCCACTTGGAACGGTTTGGTGCCGGCATATTCTTGCTGTACATGTATTCCTGCAGCATGTCTTCTGCGGAATTGATATACGTGCCCATGATCAATACGTCAAAATCATTGTCACCAGCGCCTCCAATTCTATCCCAAAAGTCAGCAGTAGAGGTATTTACAACGACGTCAATGCCAACCTTCTTCATCTGTGCCTGGAACAATTCTGCGGTCTTGGCGTCCTCGTCAGAAGAGCAGTAGGAAATTTCTATGGAAAGCTTCTTCCCGTCCTTATAGCGGTATCCGTCGTTCTCAAGCTTATAACCGTTTTCTTCAAGGAGCTTGCCTGCCGCTTCAACATCTGCCTTGTAATACTCCTTTGCTCCCGTCCAGTTCCACTTATAGCCTTCCGGAAGGCCGGAGTACATAGGCTCCGCGTGGCCGCCCATAACAGTACTGATGATCTCTTCTCTGTCGATCGCCATATTGCAGGCCTGTCTGACTGCCTTGTCAGGAACTCTTTCGGTCTGGAACATCAGGAACACAGGATATGGCGGGTTGTACTCAGCCAAAGTATAATCTCCCTTCGCGAGGAGGCCATCGATCTCATTGGCGAATACGCATCCGTTGCCCAAAATATCCAGATTGCCTGCTTCAAACTCCATCTGACGAGTTCCCGGCTCCGGCAGGAATCTCACTTTGACGCCCGAAACATGTGCCGGACCCTGGTTTTCGAAAATTGATGAGCCCCAGGTGTAATCTTCGTTTCTGGTCATCTTCAGATAGTCGCTTGCCACATATTCTTCATACTTGAAAGGGCCTGTTCCATCTACGGTTTCAACGCCATAAACCAGCCCATCTGCCTCAGCTTGCTCCACTGCTTCCTGGTTCATAATGGATGCAACAGGTACTGTCATATTGATTAGAAAATTGTTATCCGGTTGGGTCATGTTTACTACAACGGTCTTTTCATCTGGAGTTTCAATGGCATCTACAAAATCCAGATAGTAGGAATAACAGGTTCCGGACTCGGTTTTCCAACGCTCCCAAGTCCACTTGACATCCGCAGAGGTCAGTTCTTTCCCGCTGTGGAATTTCACACCGTCTTTTAGATGGAAAGTATAGGTCATTCCATCTTCAGACACGTCCCAGCTTTCTGCCAGTGCGTCTTTGATCGTCTCGCCGTCAAAGTCAGTGGTTACGATAGTGTCGTACATCTGGTTTACATATTGCCAGTCGCCATAGGAGGAAGTCATCTGTGGATCCATCACGCAGTTGCTTCCTTCTGAGTAGGTGCCAATTACCAGTTCCTCCGAACCTGTGCTGCTGCCGTCATCGCCGCCGCAGGAGACTAAGGTAAATGCCATCATGAAGATCAATAAAGCTGCACCGATCGTTCTCATTTTTTGCTTTAACATCTTTTTTTCCTCTTTCTTTTTATATTTTGAAAAGCGGACAGACTGTTTTCCCGCTCTTTCAACATGAGTCAGCCCTCATAGATTGGGCACGCCAGCGGAGACAGTTCATCTACGCTGCGTTTGAACCGGTCATGCTGCGCCGTCCTGCTCCATGAACCTTCAGAAACCTCCTGCAGTTCAAGCGCCAACGCCGCCTCATCCACGCCTTTAATCTGGCCATCCTTCACAACGCATGTTCCGCCTACGTAGACCTGCTCAACGGAATGTCTGGTCGCGCTATAAATGATGTTCTTCACCACGTCGCGAACCGGACTCATCTCAATACTGTCCAGCTTAAAAACGACGAAGTCCGCTTTTGTTCCCTTTTCCAGCCGTCCTAGATCACTGCGTCCCAATGCCTTAGCACCGTTGACCGTCGCAGCGTTGAAAATATCCCTTGCAGTCACGGCAAAGGTCGTTCTATCCACGATTTTTCCCATGACGGCAGCCATGCGCATTTCCTGAATAAAGTCAGATGGGAAGGTGTCTGTACCAATGGTCATATTCACACCGTACTCCTGATATTTTGCAAAAGACTGCAGAGTATTCCCGCCTCTGGAAATCGCGATCGGACAATGGGCAACAGTTGTCTTGCTGCCGCCGAGCAGCTTCAAATCACCATCGCCTGCCATATTGATCGAACTGTGTCCGGTAATATACAGGCAGTGAGGGACGATCACATCCTCGCCCAGCATGCCGGTATCTGACATCAGCCGTACTGGCGTCTTTCCATACATGCGGATGCTGGTCTCAAATTCCAGCGGACTCTCAGCTCCATGAATCGTGATTCGTTTGTCCATCTTGTCCGCTCTTTTTCTGACTTCTCTCAGCATGTCCGGTGTACAATACATGGTCTGGGTCGGCGCCCAGATGCCTCTGATCCTGCCGTCGTACGTACCGTCGATATCCCGAATCAGCTGTTCTGCCTCTTCGATACGGTCAAATCCTTCTTTTTCGTCAAAGTCACAGACTGCTGAATGCCCATCCGGGGAGTACCAGATGCTCTTTTCTTCATAACGATCGCCGGCTCTCACAGGTGCGCCTACATACGCCCGCATGCCCATTTCCCCAGCTATCTCCGCTTCTGTTCTGGAATAACCTCCTCCATAAATCAGCGAAGTGGTGCATCCGCTCTTCAATATTTCAGCCAGATTCAATTTAGCCTGCAGATATGCACCTCTTTCCCCTAAAGACATGACAAGCGCATAATCATAAAGCGTACCTTCGTAGAAGTACGGATTGCCCACATCCTCTCTATAACTCTTCAGGCTGTAAACTTCACAGGGATGGGTATGCAAATTGACAAAGCCCGGCGTGATCGCCGCGTCCCCCAAATCCTCACAGGGGGCCTTCTCCGGAATCTCCGTATAGAATCCTGCGACGGTATCGCCTTCGACACCTAAATAGCCGTTTTCCAGCGTCTTATGCTGACCCTCATCCCAAACGATGATATATTTCGCCTTGTAGTATTTGATCTCGCTCATTTTTCACCTCGTTACGTTATAATCTTGGGAAACTCATCGGATAAAACGCATCCATCGTTCTTCCATCTGATGATTTCAACTTCTTCCATGCCACTTCGCCGATTGCCTGCAATTCTTCACAGAGGCTTTTTTCATCAATGCCGCAGGCCTTTCCGTCTTTGACGATGCACCGTCCTTCTACATAGACCTGAGAAATCGAATGTCTGGTGCCACTGTAAACGATGCTCTTGATAATGTCTCTGGAAGGCGTCATTTCTATAGTACTCAGATCCACGACGGAAAAATCCGCCGCCGCGTCTTCACATAACCGGCCCAAGTCCCGTCTCCCCAGAGCTTTAGCTCCATTGATCGTGGCGGCATTGAAAATATCCCGGGCTCTGGTCCGATAGGTGGTACGCTCCTGGGATTTTGCCATAAAGGCTGCCAGCCGCATCTCCTGCACCATGTCAGATGGAAAGGTATCCGTTCCCATTCCCACATTGACGCCCGCGTCAGCATACTTTGCAAAAGATTCCAGATGGGTGCCCAGCCTGATAAACGGTGTCGGGCTGTGGGCAACATTGCTCCTGGTCCGTCCCAGCAGCTTCAAGTCGTTGTCGTTCTTAATGAACACCTGGCTGTGGCCTGATACGAACACACAGTGCGCCAGAACAACATCTTCTCCCAGAAGCCCTGTGTCGCCCAGAAGCTCTACAGGCGTTTTCCCATAGAGTCTGGCACAGCCTTCAAACTCTGCCAGATCTTCTGCCACATGGATGGTAATGCCCACGCCCAGCCTGTCTGCGGCCTTACGCGTTTCCTTCAGCACGGCAGGCGTGCATGTCATGGATTGTGTCGGCCCCATCATGATGTGGATTCTGCCGTCAAAAGCGCCGTCATAGTCGCGAACCAGTTCTTCCGCTTCCCGAATCCTCTCAAATCCGCTCTCTTCGTTGAAATCATAGGTCACAGAATGTCCATCTGGTGAATGCCAGATACTGTCGGCCTCCATTCTGTCGCCTGCCCTGATTCCAGCTCCTACATAAGCGCGCAGGCCCATCTCGCCTGCCGTTTCCGCCTCCAATCGTGAATGTGGCCCGCCATAGATCAGGGAAGTGGTGCAGCCGCTTTTCACTAACTCAATAAGATTCAGTGTGGTCTGCAGTTCTGCCCCTCTCTTTCCTAATACAGGGAACGGATAATCCATCAATGTGGATTCAAAGAAATTCGGATTCCCGCAGTCCTCGATGTAACTTTTGATGCTGAATACTTCCGATGGATGGGTATGCAGATTGACAAATCCTGGTATAATCGCCGCGTTGCCCAGGTCCTCGCATTGCGCGCCCTCTGGCAAATCCGTCATATAACCGGCGACTTTACCGCCTTCTACCGCCAGATATCCGTTTTCCAGAATGCGATGGCTTCCATCCTTCCAAACCACGATATACTTGGCTCTAAAAAATTTCGTATCGTTGTTCACGTTCCTCCTCCTCTTCTTTAAGTATTGGCGCTATGGCTTACCTTTGGGCACGACAGCGGCGATAAAGCGTCAATTCCTCTGTGCGCCCTGTCTTTTTCCTTCACATGTCTCCACCCTGTCTCCGCAAGCTCCTGCAGCTGTCCTGCCAAATCCTCTTCATCCACACCGTTTACTTTGCCGCCCTTGACGATACATGCTCCGTCTATGTAGACTCTGTCGACGGAATGTCTGGTGGCGCTGTAGATCAGATTCTTTACAACATCCCGCACCGGCGCCATTTCAATGTTGTCCAGTCTGACTACGGAGAAATCCGCCTTACCTCCCGGCGCGATCCTTCCAAGATCCTCTCGTCCCAAGGCACGTGCCCCGTTGACAGTCGCGGCATAGAAGATGTCTTTTGCACTTACTGCAAACGTGCTGCGTCCGGTCATCTTTCCCATAACTGCAGCCATGCGCATCTCCTGAATAAAGTCTGAAGGGTAAGTATCAGTGCCGATACCCATGTTGACGCCTGCATGCGCATATCGTTCAAAAGTCTCCAGTGTATCTCCCTCTCTCGCAAGCACCATAGGACAATGGGCCACCGTGGCGCCCGCCTGCCCCAACAACTGCAGATCCCGGCCTCTCATATAGATCTGTGAATGCCCGGTTATACAACAGCAGTGCGCAATGATCAGATCTTCACCAAGGAGACCGGTGTCATACATCACTTCAACCGGCGTTTTCCCTCGCTGTCGAATGGATGTTTCAAATTCTATAAAGTCCTCGCTGCCGTGAATAGTAATGCCGATGCCGTGCTTATCCGCAGCCTTTCTCACCTGTCGCAGCATGTCTTCCGTACAGGTCATGGTCTGTGTCGGCGCAAGCAAGCCTTTGATTCTGCCGTTTCCAGCTCCTTCGAGGTTTTTCGCGAATGACACCGCTTCTTTCAATCTCTCCATGCCGCTTGCTTCGTCAAAGGCAAACGTAAGGCTGTGGCCATCTGGAGAATCCCATATGCTGATCTCTTCTTTGGCGTCTCCTGCACGAACGCCCCATCCTACATAGGCTCTGGCGCCCATTTCCTCTGCAGCCCGCGCCTCCAATTCAGATTCGGCGCCGCCGAAAATCAGCGATGTGGTGCAGCCGCTCTTCAAGATCTCTGCCATATTCAATTTGGCCTGTATCCTCGCGCCTTCTCCACCCAAGAAAACTAATCCTGCATAGTCGTACAATGTTGAATCATAGAAATTCCGGTTGCCCCGGTCTTCTTTATAACTCCTGCCGCCGTATACCTCCGACGGATGGCAGTGTAGATTGATGAATCCCGGCACGATTGCCACATTGCCCAGATCCTCGTAAGGCGTTCTTGTCGGAACCGTCCTGTGGAAAGCTATGATCTTGTCTCTGTTTACTTCCAGATACCCGTTTTCCAACTGGCAATGTTTTTCTCCATCCCATACCAGAATGTATCTCGCTTTTAAAAAGTAATGGCTCTGTTCCAATGCATCCACCTCCTCGTGTAACGCGGCTATACCAGATGGCATGCCACCATATGGCCGTCTTCAATCTCTCGCAGTTCCGGCGCGGCAGTACGGCAGATTTCCTGCGCCTTGGCGCATCTTGTACAAAACCTGCAGCCCGCAGGCGGATCTACCGGGTTCGGCGTATCACCCTCAAGGAGGATTCTTTCCTTCTTCAGCGTTGGGTCCGGAGTCGGGATCGCGGACAACAGCGCCCGGGTATACGGATGAGAAGGATTTCTGTATAGGTCATCTCTTTTAGCGATCTCCATGACCTTGCCCAGATACATGACAATGATCCTGTCGCAGATATATTCTACAACAGATAGGTCATGTGAAATGAACAGCATAGTCAGTCCGAAATCCTGCTTCAATTCTATGAGCAGATTCAGGATCTGTGATCTTACAGAAACATCCAACGCTGATACCGGTTCATCGCAGATCATGAACTTCGGATCCGCCGCCAGCACTCTGGCTATACCGATACGCTGTCTCTGTCCGCCTGAAAATTCATGGGGATAACGGTCAGCGAATCCTTTTTCCAGTCCGACGATCTCCAGCAGTTCTTCTACTCTCTGACGACGCTCCCTTTTCGTACCCTTTTTCTGAATTTTCATCGGTTCCGCAATGGTATCAGCAATACGCATTCTTGGACTCAGCGAAGAATAAGGATCCTGGAACACGATCTGCAGGTCGCTGCGCATCTTGCGCAGCTCCTTTTTCTTCATCCCCATCAGTTCTTTTCCCTCGAAAACAATGCTTCCGGAAGTCGGCTCTGTCAGGCCAAGGATAGAACGGCTAATGGTGGTCTTTCCGCATCCGCTCTCACCTACCAGTCCCAGCACTTCGCCCCGGTAGACATCGAAGGACACACCGTCAACTGCCTTTACAAAAGATGTCGGTTTTCCGATCAGCTTATCGTCTACGGGAAACCACTTCTTAATATCTTTTATTGATAGTAATATTTCTTTTTCCATTACACTTCATCTGCCTCCTTCTTCGGTGTGCGCAGCCAGCATCTTACCTTTCTGCCATCGCCGATATCTTCCAGATCAGGTTCCTTCTCTCGGCAGATGTCCATGGCGTATTCACACCTTGGGCAAAACCGGCAGCCCTGCCTGATCTTGTTAGCGCCGCCTTTGAAGGGGATCATATATAATTTTTCATGGTTGCCGATTTTCGGAATGGATTTCATCAATCCTTCTGTATATGGATGCAGCGGTTTCGCGAACAGGCTTTCCACATCAGCTTCTTCTACCACTCTGCCTGCATACATGACCACTACGTATTTAGCCACTTCTGCGATAACCCCAAGATCGTGGGTAATCATCATGATGGACATTTCCCGCTCCGACTGCAGCTTTCGGATCAAGTCCAAAATCTGCGCCTGAATGGTCACGTCCAAAGCCGTGGTCGGTTCATCTGCGATGAGCAGCTGCGGATTACAGGACAGGGCCATGGCGATCATAGCTCTCTGCAGCATGCCGCCGGACATCTGATGCGGATATTCCTTTACTCTCTTTTCCGGAAAGGAGATGCCTACCTCATGGAGCAAATCAATTGCCATCTGTTCCGCTTCCTTCTTCGTCTTCTTTTGATGGAGCACGATGGCTTCCTCAATCTGCGAACCTATGGTATACAACGGATTGAAAGAGGTCATAGGCTCCTGAAAGATCACAGAGATCTGATTTCCCCGGATCTTCATCATCTCTTCTTCTGTCTTTTCCAACAGGTTTTCCCCTTTGAAAATGATCTCCCCGCCTGTAATCTTTCCCGGCGGATAAGGGATCAACTGCATGATGGACATGGCCGATACACTCTTTCCGCTGCCGGATTCCCCAACAACGCCAAGGACTTCCCCTTTTTTTATCTTAAAGGTCACGTCCTGTACAGCAGGGTTTTCATCTTTCCCGTTGTAAAACGTGACAGAAAGATGGTTGACTTCTATTAAATTCTCTTTTTTACTCATCTCTGCCTCCTATTCACTTTCCTACATGCGAGGATCCAGAACATCACGAAGCCCGTCACCCAGCAGGTTGAATCCGGTCACTGTAATGAAAATAAAGATGACAGGAAATCCGGAAATATGAGGTGAAGATCCGATATAATCCTTGCCCGCGCTGATCAAAGCGCCCCATTCTGGAATCGGCGGCGTCGCACCGATTCCAAGAAAGCTCAGTGTCGAAATAGACATGATGATCCACGCCATTTCCAACATCGAATAAACCACGATAGTCGGGATACAGTTTGGCAGAACATGTTTCACCAGAATTCTCAGATCTGACCCGCCAGCCGAAATAGACGCTTCGATATACGGCATCTCCTTCAGCGACAGCACCAGGCCACGGATCAGTCTGGCATATGCAGGCATGGAACCAAGGCCTACGGCAATAGTCACATTGCCAAGTCCCTGTCCCAGGGTCGCTACGATGGCGATGGCAAGCAGCATACCTGGAAATGCCATAAGAATGTCCATAAATCGCATCAGCGGATTGTCCAAATGTTTGTAGAATCCCGAAATCAATCCGATCGGCACACCGATCACTACCGCCACTGCCAAAGACATCAGACTGTAGGGAATTGTAATTCTTGCTCCGTATACCATACGGCTGAAAAGACATCTTCCCAGCTCATCAGTTCCAAAAGGATATCCTTCCATCGGCCCTTTCAGAGCTATCGTTCCATCGGTTAAATATGGATCGTTAGGCGCCAGTGCCGGCGCAAATATGGCAATCAGTATCATTATGAACAAGATCACCGATCCCACCACTACACTTTTATTCCGAAAACACTTTTTCAACATCATTACTGCTGAACTCACCAAGTTTTTCACCACCTTAATACTTGATCCTCGGATCAACTGCGCTATACGTCAGATCCACGATCAGGTTGACGATTAAGAACATAATCGCGAACAGCAATATGCTGGCCTGAATAACAGGATAGTCGTTACCGATGATCGCCGTAATAGAATATCTGCCAAGGCCAGGCCAGGCAAAAATACTTTCAATAACTACCGAACCACTGAGCATATAACCCGTCTGCGTACCGATCACGGTAATCAGAGGCAGGGACGCATTCTTCAGTGCATGTTTGATCACGACAGCCTTATAGCGCAAGCCTTTCGCCTTAGCTGTCCGGATGTAATCCTGCCGCATGACCTCCAGCATTTCCGAACGGGTCAGCCGAGATATGGACGCCATCTGCGGAAGTCCCAGCATCAGGGCCGGCAGAAAGGCATGCATCATGCCATCAATGCTGAAAAACGAATCTCCCATACCTGAGAATGGAAAAATACCAAGCCGCAGGCAAAAGAACTTCATCAGCATCAGGCCCAGCCAGAACTGGGGAATGGATACGCCGACCAAGGTCAAGCCCATGCAAGCTTTGTCGATCCACGTATTTTGTTTAAGCGCAGCGATAATGCCCAAGGGAATGGCCGCGAGTACAGACCAGACCCTTGCAAAGACTATCAGATAGACCGTATTCAATAAAGCCGTCATGATATCTTTGCTGATTTCTGTCTTCCTCAGAAACGATCTTCCAAAATCACCGTGGAGCACATTGGTAAGATAGTTTACAAATTGTTCCCACATAGGTTTATTCAGGCCCAGCTGTTCTCTTATGGCTTCAATATCCTCCACACGTGCCGAACTTCCGGCCAGCTTGACTGCCGGATCACCTGGCGTAAATTGAACGATCAAAAAAGTGACGACAATTACACCCAGTATGATAATCGGCAATTGAATCAGACGCTTTAATAAGTATTTTTTCATCCTCTCTCCTTCTTTCTATCATTCCACGTTTTGATTCACGGCGTTAAAAACCGATTGATATCATTTTAATATGCAACAACCATGCCACATCCATCCTTTGCATAATTTCAACCATCACGGAAATTGGTCGAAATTATTTTCTATATTTTTTTACTTTTTGTGACAAAAAATTTTTACTTTTTACTTTTATTCCTGATTCCGCGACAGATAAAAGCGCCCGAACCTGTGTAAAACAAGCTCAGACGCTCCTTATCTCAATGATAACGCTTATCGGCGTTTTTCTTTCAGCCCATATTTCAACAGCTTGTAATTCAAAGCTTGCTTGGATATCCTCAGCTTTTCAGCAGCCATAGAAATATTTTTTGTCGAATCGATGGCCCGGATGATCATTCGCTTCTCATACTCCTCCACCTTTTCTGTAAGGCTTAAGCTGTCATCATAATTGACCAGCATTGATTTTTCCTCTTCATAATGCGCGGTCAGATAGCGCGGTAAATTTTCCTTTCCTATTTCATGAGAGCTGATGATATTAAAAGCTCCCTCTACCACGTTTTTCAGTTCTCTCACATTTCCTGGCCACGAATACTGGCAAAACAATTCCATGACCTCATCGGTGACCCCTACTACATCCTTGTTCATCTTTCGGTTGTTCTGGTCTATAAAGTAGTTAGTCATAACGGGTATGTCTGCAAGCCGGTTGCGCAAGGCTGGAATCTCTATGAGTACCGTGCTGAGACGATAGAACAAGTCCTCCCTCAGGATGCCTTCCCGGATACAGTCCATGGGATTCTTGTTTACCGCACTGATGATCTTCACGTCAAAAGAAATCGATTTATCTCCACCGATGCGGCGCACCTGCTTCTCTTCTATGGCCTTCAGAATCTTAGCCTGCATGCCGATCTCCATAGAGTTGATTTCGTCGAGAAATAACGTACCCCCGTCAGCAAGTTCAAACAATCCAGCCTTATCCTCCGCTCCAGTAAAGCTGCCCCTGACCGTACCGAATAAAATGCTTTCCAAAAGATTTGATGGAATCGCCGCGCAGTTTTGCGAAACAAAACGATGGGCGCAGCGCACGCCAGAGGTGTGTATGCTCTGTGCGATCATTTCCTTGCCGGTTCCTGTTTCTCCATAGATCATAACAGCCGAATCTGTATTGGCAATCATGGGGATCTGTTTCTTGATCTCATTGATCTTCTTGGAGGAAGATACGATATCCTCCAAATGATACAGGGATTCCTCTTCACTTTTCAGTTTCGGAAGATTGATATACCTGCGCTGCGCATTCTGGTTCCTGTCATCATCAATACTGCGCGCAAAATCAATTGCGCCCACAATTTTTCCCTTCTGAATAATCGGGATCGTGCTGCAGATATTGGTCACACAGTCTCCATAGGCAGTCGTTAAATGCTCTACCCGGTCATAGATGGGCTGGCCGGTTTTCAAAACCTGCATGATCGTGCTGTCTTCCTCTCTGAGTTCCGGGTGTATTTCCAAAATAGTTTTGCCTACGATCTGCTCCAGCTGCAGACTGTATAAATCCGTTCTGAAATTCGTGTAATACCGAATGATCCCCTTTTCATCAGTAATAATAATCCCGTCAAAGTAATTGTAGATGTTCAGTATCTTCTCGATATTTAACTCAGACATATCCGGCTCCTCTCGTATAAAGTCTATTCCCATTTTATCATAAAAAATAAGATATAGGAAATCCCAATTAGAAATCTCCTATATCTTCCTTTTATCATATCCCCGTATAGCATCCGGCATACATCTTAGCCGGAACGAATCTGCCCATACCGTAGTTTCCTACAAATTTTCCGTCTTCCACGGCGACACTGCCACGGAGCAGCACAGTCTCCACCTTGCCGATCTGTTTTCTTCCCTCGTAGATATTATAATCCACGCCATTAGGATTGTCGGCCAGTCTTACCACGCCTTCCCAATTTGGATCAAAGATGACAATGTCGGCGTCAGACCCTGGCTCTAAAGCGCCCTTCTGCGGGAAGATACCGTTGATTTTTGCCGGCTTTGTAGAAATGAGCTCTACAAATTTCTGCCGGGAGATTCTTCCCGTTTCCACACCATAGGTCCAGATCATGGAGAACCGGTCTCCCGCGCCCGGAGAACCGTTAGGAATCTGCGTGAAGTCATCCCTGCCCGCCTGCTTCAGCTCAGCGACATCGATGCCGCAGTGGTCAGAGGAAATACCGGTGAGCAAGCCGCTGTTCAGCGCCTCCCACAAGGCGTCGATGTCCTCCTGCTCCCGCAGCGCCGGTGAGCAGACAAACTTGGCAGCTTCATTGAAATCAGGGTTGTCCAAAACATCCTTTGTCGTTGTCAGATAGTGTGTGCAGGTTTCCCCGTTAATATTGATGCCCTTACCTCTGGCCTCCACAATCTCAGCCAGCGCTTCTCTGCAGGTCACGTGCGCCACATAGAGCGGCGTTCCCACCTTACCTGCCAAATAAGCCGCCCGGCGCACACCTTCGGCTTCGGTAAACGGCGGCCTGCTGACATAGTGATACTTTGGCGTCAGCTGTCCCTTCTTTACGCATTCTCTGCGCAAGAAGTCCAGAATCTCGCCGTTCTCCGCATGAACAAAGACTGTCGCGCCGACCTTTTTCGCCTTTTCCAGAATGCGGTAGTAGGAGCCGTCGTCCACATGCAGAGGTGATCCGTTATAAGCCATAAAGATTTTGATGTTCGAAATACCCTTTTCCGGAAATTGGTCGATCTCATCAAAAATACTGTCCATCAGATAGGTCACCATGGCGTGAAGAGAAAAGTCCACGCACGCTTTATCCTTTGCCCGTACGTTGATTCGGTAATCGATGGAGTCCAGCAGGCCCGTATCCGGATCCTGAGGCGCAAAATCCACGATAGTAGTCGTGCCGCCTGCGATGGCTGAATCCGTAGTCTCATAGCCCGCCGTATCCCTGTCGCCCACATTACAGAGCGCGGAGAAATGGGTGTG
Source organism: uncultured Emergencia sp. (assembly GCA_937997955.1). Classification (GTDB taxonomy): domain Bacteria; phylum Bacillota; class Clostridia; order Peptostreptococcales; family Anaerovoracaceae; genus Senimuribacter. The sequence continues at coordinate 36,144 of CALLDR010000137.1, forward strand.
CTGATCCACGCCGCCGGGCATGACCAACTTTCCTGCCGCGTCGATGATCCGGTCGGCCTCTTCCTCTCTGCAAAGTTCTTTTCCCACAGCCGCAATTTTTTCGTCCACAACGAGAATATCGCCCTGAAATTCCGTTCTGTCTGTAATGATTGTTCCGTTTTTGATTAAAGTTTTCATATTGCTTCCCTCTTCCTTATAGATCCACGATACCATCAAATCCTTTAAATTCTTTCGGTTCCGGCGCCTTCCATGTATTCGCCTTGCTGGTCCTTACACCCATCTTCACCAAGGCTTCCGCCAGCTTCACGGCAGGCATGACACCATCCAGAACTGGTACGCCCAGTTCTTCTCTCAGGTCGTCTACAAAGTCCACAAAGCCTGCGCAGCCCAGCAGGATGCATTCCGCGCCGTCTTCCTTCACGGCTTTTCTGCCCTGTTCCGCCAGAGCGGACAGGCCTTTCTCCGGATCTCTTCCAAAATCCAGAACAGAAAGGCCCGTGGTTCGTATGGACCGGCAGAAGTTTTCCGCGCCATAGGCTTTGACCACGTCTTCTGTCACCTTTCTGGACCGATCCAGCACAGACACCACGCTGAAATACGGAGCGATGAACTTTGCTGTGGCGACGGCTGATTCGCAGATGCCCAGAACCGGCTTATCGGTCACCTCTCTGGCAGCGGCAAGACCCGGATCACCGAAGCAGGCGATGATGAAAGCGTCTGCCCCTTCCTCCCTGTCTCCTTTGATGACCTCCTGAATCACGCCAGGTACGGCCAGATATTCATCCACATAGCATTCGATGCTGTCCGGTCCCGTCTTTGGGCTCACGACGATGATCTCAGTGCCGGGATCCGCGTATCTGGCCGCCATGCTATAGATGCTGTCCGTCATAGACTGGGTTGTATTCGGATTGATAATTTTAATCTTCATGATGCATAAAACCACCTTCGTCTATCTTCTTCAAAGTTTCCAGCAGAACCTCTGCCCCCGCTTTGATGTCCTCCGGAGAGGAATATTCGTCCAAGCGATGGCTGATGCCGCCCCTGCTCGGTATGAAAATCAGCATAGCAGGCGTGAGAAAGCTGGTATTGATCAAATCATGCCCGGCGCCGCTGTACAGCTCCATGGCAGGCATCCGCAGCCGTCGGGCGCTTTCCTCTGCGATCCGGCAAAGCCTTGCATCACAGAGTGTCTCAGGCTGGATAATATATTCCTCCAGCTGTAGTCCCTGGCTTTCCCATCGGGCTCCCAGACCTTTTATGACCCGGGACATGTCCTCCATGGACTTGTCCCTCAGTTCGATGATAAACTCTGTCTGTCCCGGGATCACGTTGACTGCGCCCGGCTTCACGGACATGGTTCCTACAGTGCAGACCATGGTATCGCCTGAAGCTCTGACCCTGTCCATCAGGTCAGCGATAATGCGGCAGGTCTTCTCCATGGCATCGTCTCTGAGAGACATAGGCGTGCTGCCCGCATGATTGGCAGAGCCTGTAACCCTTGCCCTATATCGCAAAATGCCAAAAATGCCCTTGACAATGCCGATGGTTTTCTCTCTGGCTTCCAGAATGCCGCCCTGCTCAATATGATATTCCAGATAAGCCAGATAGTCTGCGCCGCTGCGCCTGCAGCTGGCAAAGTCCTCTTTTGAGATGTGCTGCGCTGCCATAGGCTCCAGCATGGACGCTTCTAAAGGGCCGCCCGCAAAGGCCTTGCTTCCAAAGGTTCCTCCTATCACATTACCTTCCTCTTCATTGAAGGCGATAACCTCTATAGGATGCTGGTTTTCATAACCGCTCTCGCGGAGAGCCCGCACTGCTTCAATAGCCCCTAAGACGCCCAGGGCACCGTCGTAGATGCCTCCTTTAGGCACCGTGTCAATATGGGATCCCATGGCGATCTTATTTCTGTATTTTCCCGTCGCTGAAGGCAGCAGTCCGGTCAGATTTCCTACAGCGTCGATGGACGTGACCAGCCCTGCCGCTTCCATTCTGCCTCTTACAAAGTCTCTGCCCTGAAAGAACGCGCGGCTGTAAGCCAGACGGCTTACACCTTCACCTTCTGTATAGCCGATAGCGCCTAACGTTTTCAGATCGTCCATCAGCCTGTCAATATGAATCCTCATTCTGCAGTTCCTTTCGTTTCTTTTTCTCCGGCCAGTTCCTTCAGAAATGCCTCCATAGCGTCCATCCCTTTTTTGATCTGTTCCATGGATGCAGCAAAGGAAATGCGGATATATCCTTCTCCGTAATCGCCAAAGGCGTCTCCCGGCACCACGACCACCTGCTTTTCCTCCAGCAGCCGCATGGCAAAGGCTTCGCTGGAAAGCCCTGTCCTTTTAATGGATATAAAAGCATAGAATGTACCCTTTGACGGCGAGTAATGGATCAAAGGCATGGCGGCGAGGCGCTCTGCCAGATAGTCTCTTCGCTGCCGGTAGCTTTCCACCATATGATGGAGATGTTCCCAACTCCCTGTCAGAGCCTCTATGGCCGCATACTGGCACGGCATGGCCACGCAGGCGCTGACGTTCTCCTGCAGCTTGGTGATGTTGGCAACCCATTCCTGCGGTCCGGCGGCGTATCCCACTCGGAATCCGGTCATAGCAAAAGTCTTGGAAAAGCTGTCCACCACCAGGGTCCGGCCCTTCATGCCCGGAAGTGACGCAATGCTGATAAACGCTGTATCGTCAAAGAGGATATGCTTGTACACCTCGTCGCTGATAACCAGCAGATCATATTCGATAGCAATGGCTGCCAGCTTTTCCAGCACCGTCTTCTCCAGCACGGCGCCGGTGGGATTACACGGAGAATTGATGATGACCGCCCTGGTCTTCGGGGTAATGGCAGCTTTGACCGCCCCAATATCCAGAGAAAATCCGTTTTCCAGATCCGCACGCACACTGACCGGCACGCCTCCGCACATGCGGATCTGCTGCAGATAGTTGGTCCAGCAAGGCTCATTGACGATGACCTCATCCCCCGGGTTCAGGATCACCTTCAACCCCTGGTAAATAGCGGCCATAGCGCCAGGTGTTACGGTGATCTGGCTGTCCGCATCGTATTCCAGGCCGGTCTCCTGCTTCAGATATCCGCTGATCGCCTGGCGCAGAGGCAGAATGCCCGCGTTTTCAGAGTACTTGCTCTTTCCGTCCTTCATGGCCCTGCACCCGGCCTGCACAACATTTTCCGCTGCTGTAAAGTCTGGCTCTCCGATCGTAAAGCTGATGGGGTTTTCGTATTCCAGCGCCTTGTTAAACATTCTGCGTATCTTAGAATGCTCGATAGATCTGGTGTTTTCTGATATCATTTCCATTGGCTATTCCTCTTTTCCTTCTCTGTTATCGCTGTACCCTCCCGGAGCCGTCTCCGCCTGCCAGGGCCTGAACCTCTTTGACAGACACCCTGTTAAAGTCTCCTTCAACCGTATGCTTCAGGCAGGACGCCGCTACAGCAAATTCCAGGGCTTCTTTGTCATCCATACCCGTATACAGGCCGTAGATCAGGCCGCCTCCAAAGCTGTCTCCGCCGCCGACTCGATCCACGATGTGTACCAGATATTCTCTGGAAAACAGGGCTTCCTCACCGTTATACAGCATCGCCGCCCATTTGTTATCGCTGGCAGACAGGCTGGTACGCAGGGTGATGGCCACGTATTTGCAGCCAAAGCGCTTTGCCAGCTGTTTTGCAACGTCACAAAAACCGTCGTGGTCCAGTCTGCCGCTGGTCACGTCGGTAGATGCCGCTTTGATGCCAAACACCTTCTCCGCATCCTCTTCGTTGGCAATGCACACATCCACATACTCCATCAGCTGACCCATGGTTCTTCCGGCTTCCTCACTGGTCCACAGATTCTTTCGGAAGTTCAGATCACAGCTGACCGTGATGTTTCGCTCCTTTGCTTCCTTTACCGCATCCAGGCAGATCGCTGCCACGTTCTTCCCAAGCGCCGGTGTAATACCGGTAAAATGGAACCATGCCGCATCTCGGAAGATCTCATTCCAATCAAAGTCTGTTCTGTCAGCCTCTGCGATAGAGGAATGCGCTCTGTCGTAAACCACCTTGGAGGGCCGCTGGGAAGCTCCTTTTTCCAGATAATAGATGCCCACCCGGCTGCCGCCTCTCGCGATTTTCTCTGTACTTACGCAGTGACGGCGCAGTTCTCCGATGGCTGCTTCCCCAATAGGATTTTCCGGCAGCTTGGTGACAAAAGCCGCATCTACTCCATAGTTTGCCAGGGATACAGCCACGTTAGCCTCGCCGCCGCCAAAGGTCGCCTGAAATTCCGGTTCCTGCATGAACCTCAGGTAGCCTTTCGGCGCCAGCCTGAGCATGATCTCTCCAAAAGTAACGATTTTTGCCATAGTATTTGTCCTCCTGCTTCTTGATTTTGCTGCTTGTTCTCAGTTTGCTTCAGAGCTTACGCCCGTACCCGGTTTACGATCGTCCTAGCCTGACGGCTCAGTTCCGTAATTTCATCCCAGCGATTTTTCCTAATCATAGTTTCCTTTACCATAAAGGAACCGCCGCAGGCGATGATATTTTTCACATTCAGATAGTCTTCCAGGTTATCAAGGGAGATTCCCCCGGTTGGCATGACCTGAAGCCCTGAAAAAGGCCCTGCCAGCGCTTTGATGGCCGCGGCGCCTCCAAATTGCGCAGCTGGGAAAAATTTGACGATATCCAGCCCTTTCTTCAACGCCATCTGGATCTCCGTTGGCGTCACACATCCCGGCAGCGGCAGGATATTTTCTGCAAGGGCAAAATCCACAATCTCTCCATCAAAGCCGGGGCTGACAATGAATTTCGCGCCTGCGTCTGCTGCCAATGCCGCTTCTTCCATGGTCAGCACCGTACCTGCGCCTACCAGCATGTCCGGATATGCATCCTTCATGACCGCAATCACCTTCTCCGCTCCCTTTGCCCGGAATGTAATCTCGGCGCAGTGGATGCCGCCGGCCCGGAGGGCCTTCGCCAGATCCTCGGCTTTTTCCGTCTCTTCCAGCTTGATAACAGGTACGATCCCCGCCTTCCTCAGTTGTTCCTTCATCTGCTCGTTCACTTTCTACGCTCACCTCATTCCTTTTTCGTTATCCCTACTATACCAATTTTGACGTGATTGGAAAATTGCGCATCCGTTTGATTTTCCTGCACACTTTTTTTATTTTTTTGGTACTTTAGGATCCAAATGCTACACCTCTGGGTAGTATTCGCTGATTCTGGCAATCAGCGCGGCTAAATTGCAAAAAAAAAACGCCCCAGCGATTGGTGGTATGCACCGCTCGCAGGGGTGTTGCAGGTGTGTTTTTTACAGTTCGTCAAAATTAATTTTGTCTGTCGACAGAGGCAGGCTTTGCAGCAGCTGTACCCGGTTCTTCACGTGCATTTTCTCATAGAGGCTGTGGAAATGTTTCTTAACCGTATTGACGCTGATATGCATCAATTCCGCGATCTTATCATTGCTGTATCCCTTTACCGCGTAATCCAAAAGCTCTGATTCCCTCACAGTCAGCCCAAATTCCCGGCAGATCCGTTCATGGTAGCCCTTAGCGTAGAAATATCTGGTGTCTCCCTTCTTTGCCTCATAGTACAGCCGATACGCCAGATGCTTCTGCAGCTGATCCATGATGAATAACTCACGCTTGGTAAAGTCTCCGCTTTCCCTGCTGCGGTAGAAGGTAATCAGCCCGATTGTCTCTTCACGGAAAACGATGTTCATACCCATGGCATAGTGATACTGCCGCGGCCGGTAAAACCTTTGATACAGCGCAGATCGCTCCATGGCCTCATCCGTAAGCATCTCACTTTGCTGCCATGCAGCGCTGCGACCGCTGAGCAGCAGCCAGTGCAGAGGGTTGTCTGTCCCGCTGTTTTCCTCGTAGACTGCCGCGTCTTTTTCCTCCATACCGTAGACCACGCTGTCTGCGGCACGCTCGCCGTCTACCAGAGAGAATACCGCCCCGTCAAAGTGCATCAGCATGTGAAGCCATTTCAGCGTCTTGCGGCGCATCTCGTCAAAAGAATAGATAAAGGATATGTTATACGCAATCTCATTTAAAAACATCCATTCACTTTCCTGTAAAAATGCCATGTCTTCCTCCTTCTGATATCCGGCTTCAAAACCAATGCTCAGCGCTCCGCACCCGATCATGTTCCATCGCGTCCCGCAGAACAGACTGTAATTCTCTCTCAGTTGATTTACGCAGAGAGGTCAAAGTACCTCGCACTGAGAGAGCAAATGATTACCTTCAGTATACCTTATTTGGAGTGAAACAGCAATAATATCTGTAAAGGTAGATAGTGTCAAGTTATTGTGGAGTTTTTTGTTGACAAAATTTTAGCCAACAAATTGTGCGCTGCACTTAACTCAATATATTTCGATATGATCCTATCTGATGCAGTGCCTGCTGTGTTCCGCTTGCCAAATCAAACACCCTCGGCTCTGCCTGTGTGAAAATGCTCCAATCTGCTGCACTTCCTAATACTTCGTTTATCATCCTCTCCGCATAATCACCATAGCTCTCACTTTCCTCTTTCGTCCCAAAATCCTTGGAACTTAACTTTCCGCCATTCTTAACATAAAGCCTTGCCGCACTCAGCTTTCCCAGCCCCCTCTTACTCCATCCCATGGGATCACGGCTGAATCTCTTTGACAGCAAATGGCTCACCTGCCCCTCTGTGCAGCTTCCTGGCACTTCCTCGTTGCTTCTGTTTACGATCTCCTCCCAATGGTTAAACAAGTACTTTCCGAACTCTTTCACCCGCTCCAGCGTCTTTTCGTCCTCTGACTCCTCCATCATCTCCTGTATGATGTGCTCCGCTTTCTTCCGTTCCTCCTTCTCTATGGCACGGTGCATTCGCTGACGTATATTTTTCCCCTGGAAGTTGGATGCAATTCTCTTTAAATCCCTCTCAAAGTGGAATCCGTCTATCACATGCTATCACATGGACGGTCTGGCTGTATTCCGCCAGACCGTTCTTGATCCATGTTCCTCCGTCGGCATGTAAATAGATCCTCTCCAGACTCTCCGTCTTGTATGCCTCCCCTATGTAACCTGAAACCGTCTTCCATAGGTTCTTCGTGTCAAATTCCTCGTTAACAAAGGACATTGGGTTTTCGGTATAATGCCGATTGCCTTCCATGTTAATCCCTTCTGTTACGGTAACCAGTGGAACTATCTGCCCCTTCTTTCCCTTCTCCTTGTTCGGCCGTTGCATGTGTACATGATCCTCGTCTGCAAAGACGTGCAGTTCCTTCACCCCCTTATTCTTCACTGCAGGCTTCAATTCCGGCACATGGATTTTCAGAATCTGGTTCCTTACAGTTTGCCTGCTTACCACGCCTCCTGTTACAATTTGTGCGCTCTTCGCATAGGAATGTTCTGTCGCAGCATCTACCAATTTGGCGCCGACTGAGGATGACACCCTTTCGTATTTGTTGATTCCAAGGGCTTGATCCAGAGGAGTTGTATAACGCCCGCTTGCCTTGTCATGATGTGGTATACGGCACTTTCTTCAATGCTATCGGCTATCATTTCCGCAATTCATCCAGTGCTGCGCCGCATCAAAGCTAAACTGAATCAAAAAGTGGCGTACTGGACAGGGTGAGCGCCACTACACCCTTGAAACACGGCAAAAAGTAGCGTGTGGATCTGTCCATTTTATTTAAATTACGTGCGCTGAAATCTTGGTTTTCATGCGTAGGCCCCAGGGCTTTACAAAAATGGCATTGACGCGGGAATCGGGCCGTGTTAAAATTGGTATAAGGAGAAAA
>CALLDR010000138.1 GCA_937997955.1 uncultured Emergencia sp.
GCAGTCACATTTCGTCTCTGCACGCCGCACGAAGCTTAGAAATCAGGCACAAGTGGCGTGCCGTATGGTACACAAAGAGTAGCAAAAAGTGGCGCAAGTCGCCAATGACCGCGAAGCTCCGCGAAAAAAGTAATCCGAAGGTTTCATGCGCAGCCTCTGGCACAGCAGGATATATCCTTGACCTGCTGGATTTTAGCGGCTATACTGGAATAGACGAAATGACTAAGATAATCATTGGGAGGAATTAAGTGATATGAAATTTGTCATTCAGAGAGTTACCGAGGCTTCCGTCACCATAGGCGGAGCCGTGAAGGGAAAGATCGATCAGGGATTTCTGGTCCTGATCGGCGTGGGAAAAGAGGATACGAAGGAGATCGCCGACAAGTACATCAAGAAACTGCTGGGTCTCAGAATCTTTGAAGATGAAAACGGAAAGACCAATCTTTCCCTGAAGGACGTGGACGGACAGCTGCTGCTGATCTCCCAGTTTACCCTGTACGCCAACTGCAGGAAGGGCAACCGGCCCAGCTTTGTGGACGCCGGCGCGCCGGACCAGGCGGAGGCCCTGTACGACTATATTGTAGAGGAATGCCGGAAAGCGGTGCCGGTGGTGGAAACCGGCGAGTTCGGCGCTGAAATGAAAGTATCGCTGTTAAACGATGGACCGTTTACCGTCATTCTGGACGAGGCTATCCTGTAATGGAAAACAAAATCCTGACCGCCAATGGCATCGAGATCTTCAGCTATCCCAACGGCCATACCCACAGCTTCTGCCTGTCCCTGTATATCAGGGCCGGAGCCCTGTACGAGTCCGACGAGGAGAACGGCATCACCCACTTTCTGGAGCACATTCTGTTCCGCAATATCAACCACCGCATGGACGGCCAGCTGTACCGGCGGCTGGACCAGCTGGGACTGTTCTTCAACGGAGCCACCTACAAGGAGTTCATTCAGCTGTACATCATCGGCGCGCCGCGGCACTTCGCGGAGGCCGCCGACATCCTGCTGAAGGCCTTTGAGCCTCTGACCCTGCCCGCCGATCAGATCAGAACCGAGCAGCAGCGGGTCAAAGCGGAGATCCGGGAGGCCGGGGATTTCAAGACCCTGGATTACTTTGCCGGAACCCTGTGCTGGAAAGACACGTCCCTGCGCAACACCATTCTGGGAACCAAGGGCAACGTCAGCACCTTCAGCCGCCGGAAGCTGGCCGCGTATCACAGCCAGGCCTTTTGCCCTGAGAACCTGTTTTTCTACGTGACCGGGTGCGTGTCAGAAGCGGACCTGTCCGGACTTGCGGAGCAGGTTTCACGTCTGGGGCCTCTGTCAAAGGGTGTCCGTCGGGACAATCGCGCGCCGGTGCCGGAGGGTTTCGGCGTGAGAGACCTTTTGATCGGAGTGAAAAACAGCCCGTATACCATGGTGCAGTTTTCCTACGACCTGATCACAGAGAAGTACAGCGGAGCGGAACTGGCCCTGCTGTACGACGTGCTGTTTTCCGGCGAAAATTCCCTGATGCATCAGGAGCTGTCGGAAAAGCGCGGCATGATCTACAGCTATGCCAGCACCCTGGAGAAATACAATAACATCGGGCGGATCTACTTTGCCTATGAAGTGGCGGCGCGGGATCTCTATCCGTCCATAGAGGTGGTGCGGGACGGCCTGACCCGGCTGGAGCTGGATATGGCGGACCGGCTTTCCCTGGTGCTGCCGGAGTACACGGACAACGCCTATATGATCTACGACGATAACGAAGGGTTTAACTGGCAGCGGGCCTACGAGGGCCACATCATGAACGGCAGGGAGCGAAGCATCGAGGAGAGCAGAAACGCCTATCTGGCGGTGACGCCGGGGCGGCTTTCCCAAATCGCGGCTGAAATCTTTACCGCGGACAATCTGGTGCTGAGCCTGAAGGGAAACCAAAAGAAGATCGATCCGGACAGGATCCGGCGGATCTTTGGGAAGGAGCCGCAGGGGGAGAAGGTAATTTAGGAGGAGCTTATGAACTTTAAACAGGCATTTTTTAAGATCTATGACAGAAAGATCGCGTCCGGGGAGATCACGTTCAGCCAGACAGGGATCAGCAAGGGAGACTTTACCAAGCTGTGCACCGAACCTGGTTTTGTGCTGGAACCGGAGACTCTGGAAAAGCTGGCGCGGACCATGAAGCTGACAGAAGAGGAACAGCGGCTGCTGGCGGAAACGGCAGCAGAGGAACGGGAAAATTCATAAGAAAAGAATGCGTGAAAGCCTTGCAATTGCGGGGCTTTTTTCTTTTGTCCCGCATTATGAAACCGGGAATCCTCATACTAAAACAGGTCCTGTTGACGATTTGAATCTTCTGAACTATGATACAGCCATAAAGAAAAAGCTTATCGCAGAAGAATTTAAGGAGGTTTATTAAGATGTTAAACGCACAGACAGGAACCAGCGTCAAAGCAGATGTGAAGCAGGCGGCGCAGCAGGCTGCGGCAGCCGTAAAGGAAGTAAAAGATATGAAAATGGCGTTCGTCTACAGCGGCGTTCAGTATGATCAGAAAGCTCTGCTGGATGCCATCGGAGAAGAGCTGCCAGGGGTTCCTCTGGTAGGAAACACCTCCTTTACCGGCGTCATCACCCAGGACGGATATGTCACCGGCGAAGACGGTTTTGTAGGTATCATGGCCATGGGAGGCGAAGAGCTGACCGTAGGCGTCGCCGGATCGGCGAAGGAGGGAACCGCCAGAGAGACAGGCAGAAAGGTGGCTGAAGCCGCTTTGGCAAAGGCGGGAAGAACAGAGGCGCCGGACTATTTCTACATGGTTGCCCCTCCGGGAGAAGAGGAATTCTATCTGAAGGGCATCAGCGAGGTCATCGGACGGGTACCGTTTTTCGGCGGCAGCGCGGCAGACAACGCCATCGCAGGCGAATGGCTGCTGTTCACCGACGAGATGGTAACGGCGGACGGCGTGGCGGTCGCTTTCTTCTATACAGGCAAAGGCTTTGCCAACGAGTACACCGGCGCCTATGAGGAGTCCGGTCACGTCGGCATCATCACCAAGGTGGACAATTACAGAACGCTGGCGGAGATTGACGGCGTGCCGGCGCTGACCAAATATCAGGAGTGGACCGGCGCGTCCGATGAGGACGTGGCAGGAGGAAATCTGCTGGCATACTCCATTACCGCGCCGCTGGGCGTCAAAGATCCTCTGGGCGACGTGATCGCCATCAGACACCCGATGAACGGCAACGACGACAAGACCATCGCCGTAGGCAACAATCTGGCAGAGAACACCGCCATCATCTTGATGCAGGGCAGTGTGGACGGCCTGATCGCGTCCACCGGAAAGGCTGTCGTGAAGGTTACGGATAAGCTGGGCGAGGTTCCGGCGGCTTACCATCTGGTACACTGCGGAGGAAGAAGAGCCGGCATCGACGCGCGGATCGGAGAAGTGGCTTCGGAGCTGAAGAAGGCGGCGGGGGACGTACCGTTCATCTGCGAATTCACCTTCGGCGAATACGGCTTTGAGGACGACAGCAGAAATACCTGCGGCGGGCTGATGCTGTCCTTCACCGCGTTTGGGAAATAAAAGGCTTTTGACAGGAGGAAATGACGATGAAAATGATTATAAACGGAAAGAAAGTTGACAGTGAATGCGGACAGACCTTCGACGTGCTGAATCCGGCCACCGGAGAGGTCATCGAGTCCGTTCCGAAAGCGACGGAAAAGGACGTGATCGCGGCCATCGACGCGGCGGAGGAAGGACAGAAGATCTGGGCTGAAACGCCGGTATGGCAGAGGGCCCAGGTGCTGCGCAGGTTCCTGGCCATCGTAGATGCCAACAAAGAGTCTCTGGCCCAGACCCTGTGCGCGGAGAACGGCAAACCGATCACAGAGGCGAGAGCGGAGATCGGCAACATTCCGATCGGCTTTACAGGCTTTATCGGAGCGGCCAAGCACTATTACGGCAGCATTATCCCTCCGGGACAGGAGCAGGGTCAGGATCACAACATGCAGCTGGTGACCAGAGAGCCTATCGGCATCGTAGCCTGCATTATCCCGTTCAACTTCCCTTGCGACCTGTTCGACCAGAAGGTAGCGCCTGCCCTGATGATGGGCAACGCGGCTATCGTCCTTCCGTCCTCTGACAATCCGCTGACCCTGATGCGGCTGACGGAGATGCTGGTAGAGGCCGGCGTTCCAAACGGCGTCATCCAGTGCCTGACCGCGCCGGGCAGTGTAAAGGCCGCGGCGGTAAGGGATCCTCGCGTTCATCTGGTCACCCTGACCGGCAGCACGGAGGTCGGCATCGACACCGCCAAACTGGCGGCGGAGAATCTGACCCACACGGCGCTGGAACTGGGCGGCAACGACGCCTTCATCGTATTGGACGACGGCGATGTGGATCTGGCTGTGGAAGAGCTGGTATGGGGCAGAATGTACAACACGGGACAGGTATGCTGCGCCAGCAAGCGGTTCCTGATCCACAACTCTTTAAAGGAAGAATTCGCGGAAAAGGCCGTGGCAAGGATCAAAGAGCTGAAGGTAGGCCAGCCGTCTGACGAATCGACACAGATCGGATGCCTGATCAGCGAAAAGGCTGCCGTAAAGGTAGAAAAGCAGGTGGAAAAGACAGTGGAGCAGGGCGGCAGGATCATCTTGGGCGGACACAGATCCGGCGCGTTCTATGAGCCGACGGTCATCGCTGATGTTCCAAAGACGGCCGACGTGGCCATAGACATGGAGATCTTCGGACCGGTAGTCCCGATCATCGGCTTTGACACCGACGAAGAGGCCATCGAGATCGCCAACAAATCCATCTTCGGACTTTCCAGCTGCGTCTTCTCAAGAGACCAGAAGAGGGCCTTCAAGGTCGCGTCAAAGATGGAAGCGGGCGGCGCGGTGATCAACGGCGCCAGCTTCTTCAGAGCTTTTGAGCAGCCGTTCGGCGGCTGGAAGCACAGCGGCGTAGGCACAGAGGGCGTATTCTCAACCTTCGACGAGATGACCCTGTCCAAGACCATCATACTGAAAAACATCCTTTAATATATGGTGAAATAAAATATCTCTCCTGATCGGGGCCGCTTCCTTACGAGGCGGCCCCGTTCCCTATCCCTGTGAAAGCGTGAAAAACGCCGAAGCCTCTGCATAGATGAGAAATCTCCGGCGGAAACCCCTTTGATCGAGGGCGGAAGAGCACGCTAGTCCACATAGCCCATGGAACGGGAAATCTCCAGGGCCTGCTTGCGGACGTATTCTGCCACGGGCTGTATGCGGTCCCGGGTCAGGGCGGCTGTGGGGCCGCTGGCGGAAATGGCGGCGATGATGTCGCCTCGGTAATCGTAAATAGGCGCTCCGATGCACCGGTGGCCCAGCTCCGCCTCTTCGTCGTCGATGGCCCAGCCCCGGCTTCTGACCAGGTCCAGGTCGGCGATCAGCTCGTCGACGGAGCCCAGGGTTTTCTTCGTGAATTTGATGAAGCTGCAGTTGGCCATGATTTTGCGGACCTCCGCGGCGGAATAGTTGGACAGCAGGCATTTACCCAGGGAACAGGAGTAGGAGTGGACGCGGACGCCGATCTGGGAGTACATGCGGACGTTGGAAAAGACGTCCATCTTCTCTATGTAGACCACCTGGTCTCCGTCCAGAACTCCCAGATGGGAGGTCAGGCCCAGCTCCGCGGTGATCTGGGCTACGTAAGGCCGGGCTTCGGTCTGCAGCTCCAGGCTGTTGATGTAGCAGCTGACGGCCTCGATCAGCTTGAGCCCGATCTTGTAGCCGCCTTTGTCTGTCTTGTTGATATAGCCGCGGGCCGCCAGGGTGGCGAGGATGCGGTGGGCAGTGCTTTTATGGAGGCCGACCCGATCGGCGATCTCCGTGACGCCCAGGCCCTCCTGGTTCTCGGACAGGACTTCGATGATGTCCAGAGCCCGGTCGATGGATTGGACACTGTTATCCCTGGGTTCTTTGGTTTCCTTGGCAGCTTTGGTTTGGCTGGATTCCTTGATTTCCTTGGCTGCTTTGGTTTGGTTAGCCTTCTTGATCTCTTTGGATTCTCTGGATTCCTTGGTTCCTTTGGTCCCTTGCGCCTGTTTTGCGGCGGCTGGCATGGTGCTTTCTTTCAACATAGTAACCCCCTTTGGGTCGGTAAACAGAATGTGGCGGCGGATAGAATGAAATACAGGTCAGGTTCTTGATACGGGTCGCTTTCATGATATGGGTTGCGTTCTTGATACAGGCCGCTTTTGCGTAGTATATTGATAACATTGTAAACTGTAAAACGCGCAAATGCAAGAGATTTGCCCATTTTTCCGTTCTGCGTCTGCTTCTTTTGTTTCTCTGCGTCTCTTTTTTTCCCTTTCGTCTGCTTCTTTATTTCCACGAGTTCAGTTCGATCTTTACATCGCCGTTGTCGTCGATGTGGAGGCGCGCCGGCTTGATGTATTTGTCGCAGAAGGCTTTCTTTTTCTTGTCGGTCAGATTGACATGGAGAGAAATGATATACTTCAGCAGGCTAAGCGGAGAGTCATCTATAATCCTGGTATGGAAGAACTCGCCCGAGAGCTCTCCAAAGCACAAAGATGGAGTTGACTATGAGTTGGGCTTTTTAACATGAATTAAAAGGATTTAGCCCAAGTATTTGGATCAAAATTTGGTTTTTTTGCGGAATCTGAAGGGATTTGGCCCAATTCGTTCTGCGATTCTGTGTCAGGCTTCGATCTCCAGAAGGCGTGGAGAATCGCTAAATAGCGGCTTTATAGAAAGCCGCTATCAAGAACCGCAGGGTGTTTTGCCCTGCGGTTTTTACGTCGGCCTTAAAACAGGCCTCATCTTTCCGGGCATTTTACTTCAAACCGCATTGAGGCGGAGGTCTTTAAAAGGGATATAAACGGGATTAAAAGAGTAAAATCCAATTAATTCTTTTGGAATTTGCAGGGAATTTGCGTAGAATAAGTGGTTTTTTGTTGATTTTGTGAGGATTTTGGATTGGCACGGATCTTGCTTAAATAGTAGGTACAAACGCATTATTATACTTTTTTAAGAAAGAGGAGGAAGACTTATGAGTAATAAGAACTCATTGCCACAGGATACCGGCTTCAAAAAAGAAATCGGTGTATTCGGTGGTATCAGTATCATCGGCGGCATTATGATCGGTTCCGGTATCTTTTACCTTGGCTCTTACGTTCTGGAAAGAACACATATGAGCATGGGACTGGCGCTGCTCTGCTGGATCGTCGGTGGTCTCGTATCAATCTTAGGAGGACTGTGTTTCGCGGAATTGGGCGCTTGTGATCCGAAGTCCGGCGGTATGGTCGTCTACATGAACAAAGCGTATCATCCATCTGTAGGTTATTCTTTTGGATTTACCAGCTGGCTGATCAGCGGTTCCGGGTCTATTGCTGCGCTGGCAATCGCGCTGCCGACAGCTCTCGCCAACTTCTTTGATCTGTCCGAAATGGGCGTCAAGATCGTCGCAATTATCCTTATCATAGCTTTAACGGCGTATAACTGTTTCGGCATTAAGCTGGGCTCCATGCTGCAGAATGTGTCCATGGTGGCTAAAATGATCCCGATCGCGATCATTTTGTTCGCGGGCCTGTTCCTGGGCAAGCAGTCCCCGGATCTGAGCCTGGCTCCCGCAGACGGCAGCGGCGCGTCCTTTGGCAGCATGCTGGGCATGATCGCCTTCGCGACAGTTGCTACCCTTTGGGCTTATGAAGGATGGACCAACCTGAACCCTGTAGCTGAAGAAATGAAGAACCCTGGCAAGGATCTGCCAAAGGCCCTGATCCTGGGTATCGGCGCAATTACCATTCTGTACACTTTGTTCAACTTCGCGATTTACAGAGTGCTTCCGGCTGAACAGGTTTCTTCTCTGATCGGTGAAGGAGACCTGTATCTGGGAACTCACGTAGCAAAGGAAATCTTCGGCGGCGCGGGAGGCGGCCTGATCCTGGCAACTCAGCTGATCGCCATCTTCGGTTCCTTAAACGGCATGATCATCGCGTTCCCTCGTTACTACTATGAGATGGCAGAGGACGGACATTTCTTTAAGAACCACGGAACTCTGAACAAATACGGCGTTCCGCAGGTTGCCCTGATCTCTCAGGCTGTCATTTCTGTCATTCTGGTAATGCTGAGAAGTCTGGATGAGCTGACTTCCCTGGTAGTATTCGCGGGCATGGTATACAACGTGCTGGTTATTCTGGCAGTCATCGTTTACAGAAAGAAATTCCCGAACATGGAACGTCCATACAAGGCTTGGGGATATCCTGTAACTGTTGTCATCGCTGTGATCCTCTTCACGGCGCTGATGATCAATACGCTGGTAGAAGATCCTAAGACCGCTATCATGGGTCTGGTCGTACCTGTCATCGGTGTTGTGGTTTGGTACATCTTTGACAGAAAGCTGAAACAGGAAAACGGAAAATAAATCAAAGCTAAACGGAATCCTTTAACTTACAGAGACCTCGCCGGTGTGAAACCGCCCGGCGGGGTCTTTGACGCTTACTCTCCGATTCCGGTTTCAGAGTTCCAGATTCAGATTCAAGACAAAAAATACAGTCAAAAGTATTGACATTTGAACCGTAAAGTGCTATGATACTAACATCAAGTGACGAAGCTTGATGTTGGTTTAGCGAGTGATGTTGCTCCTTTGGACTTCCAAAGGAGCTTTTTGTTTATCGCTGGCCACAGACGATACTGAGAAAAAAGAATGAAAATTCTGCGCAAGCAGGAAAGACAGAGGCGAAAATGAACAATGAGATAACGACGGTAGTTATCGTTGATGATGAGCCGATTGTAAGAATGGATCTGAAGGAGATGCTGGAGTCTAAAGGATACAGCGTGGTAGCTGAAGCAAGAGACGGCTTTGATGCAATTGCGGAGTGCAAGAAGCACAATCCGGAAATCGTTTTTATGGATATCAAGATGCCAATGATGGATGGACTCTCCGCGGCACGAGTTATACATGAGGAAGGACTGGCGCAAACTATCATTGTGCTGACGGCATATTCCGGAAAAGAATATGTGGACAATGCGGTGGAAAGCGGCGTAAGCGGATATCTTGTGAAACCGATTTCCGAGAACTTGCTGGTCCCGACCATTGAACTTGCCGTATCGAGGAGCAGGGAGATTAAAAGCCTGAAGAAAGAGCTTGAAAAGGTTTCCCAACGTCTGGACAGCAGGATTATACTGGATCAGGCAAAGGGATGGCTGATGCAGAGCCAGAATCTTTCCGAAAGTGAAGCTTATGGCGTGATCAGGAAGATCAGTCAGGACAAAAACATATCCATGCGACAGGTAGCCGAGTATATCTTGTACAGCAAGAATAAGGTATAGGAATGGAAAAAATACGAGAATTGTGCAGGGAAAGAACTTTCTTGAGCGAAGAGGATATGGCTCTTCTGGAAGCCATAGGCATGGCGATGGGGCAGATGGCAAAGATGGAAGAGGCAGATATCTATATTGACTGCCTTGACAGAAATGGGCTTCCATTGGTTGTTGCCGAAGAAAAATCCGAGCTGTCTATCAGGACGAAACAGCCATCTTGGCTGGGCCGGAACATGTCTCCGGCCAATGAGCCCGGCGTTGTGAACACCTTGCTCCATGGAGTCCCTTCTAAATGCGTCAACTCCGTGACCGAAAACGGCGTGCAGTATATACAGAGCGCGGAGCCTGTTTTTCGGGAGGAGAAGCTGATCGGCGCTTTGATAAAGGAGCAGCGGATCAGAAGCACCAGGGACCTTCCGAAGAGAAGCGCCGCGCAGTCCTTAGGGTTTGAGAGTTCAGACCCTGTTGGTATTGCGGAATATATTGATGAAGGTATTATTGTTGTAGACGCTTCCGGCAAAGTGAAATCGATCAATGGAACGGCCAAGGAAATCTATGAAAGGCTGGGCTACGATATGGATTGTATCCTCGGCAGAAGCTTTGAATCCATCAGGCTGATTGCGGTTTCTGAGGACTTTGAAAACAAGCTGGGCGACAGCGCCGCAATTAAGACGGAGATCAACGGTATGCATCTAAGTCTTCGGCACTTCTATCTGGGCGATGACAGCATGCTGGTCATAATCAAGGATTTGACCAACGAAGTAAAGAAGGATTCTGAATTAGTAGTCAAATCCGTGATGATCAATGAGATTCATCACAGGATTAAAAACAATCTTCAGACTGTCGCGTCGCTTCTGAATCTCCAAAAGAGAAGAAGCGGCAGCGATGAGGTGAAGAAGTGCCTGGAGGTGGCAGTAGGAAGGATTTCCTCTATTGCCGCCACCCACGAGCTTTTTTCCCTGCAGGATACGGATTTCGCGTCCCTTCACGCACTTTTGCAGGCGATCAGGCAGAGCATTCTGAGCTGTGTGGACCTGAAAGAGAAGCGCATCGAAATCGACATTGGAGGCGAGGATGTTTTTGTAAGCTCCAAAACATCAGGTTACCTTGCGATTATTGTAAACGAGCTGATACAAAACTGCATGAAGCATGCCTTCACGGGACGTGACGCAGGGCGTATTGAAATATCCGTTTCAGGAAATGACAGGGAAACGACGCTGTTTGTCAAAGACGACGGCGTAGGCTTTAAAGAAAATAAAATGCGGAAGGAAGGCCTGGGTTTAAACATCGTAAGGTCGTTGGCCAATGAAAATCTCGACGCAGCGTTTTTCATCGACGCAGATGACTGCGGTACGCAGGCATCTATCTGTATTCCGAACCGTATTCTGAAAAATTAAAAAGGTAAACATGCTGATAAAGCGGCGGCGTCTGAAGCTTTTCAGTTTGCCGCGGCTTTGCTGACTTTGCCGA
>CALLDR010000139.1 GCA_937997955.1 uncultured Emergencia sp.
CGGATTCGGTTCTCAGCGGTAACGGATACTTCAACAGGGTACATCCTGGAATTTTCCCGGAAATATACTGTACCGTCTAAAATAGTATAACTGAAATTCCGAACCGATGGATCGGCGGGGATCGAATGATCTTCTTCGTCCGTCAGTTCTTCTGCCGCATAGGCAGTGATTTCCGCATGAAGATTTTGAATGGCCTCGGTAAGCTGCCCCGTGAGGTCAGCGCCCTCATACGGTTTACAGGCGCTGTCCATGCCGAATTGAGTGGGCTCCATGACCATTTCACCCAGAATCATTTCTGGATGCTGCACAAAATAGCTGTTCATTCGGATACCGTTTTTATCAATGTCCAGATGCACCCAGTCTGGTTCTATGTCTATCATGCGGTCGCGCTTCTGCAGAAAAATAATGTCGCTTGTGACTTCGGTTCCTGCGTTTGATTTATTTGACTTAAAGGCATTGTTGGGCAGGCGAACAGCACCGATCAAGTCGGCGCGCTGAGCCAGATACTTGCGAACGGCGCTGTTTTCCTTGTCCATCGTTCCTTTGCTGCTGATAAATGCGATGATACCACCTGGACGCACCTTGTCCAAAGCCTTTCCGAAAAAATAGTCATGAATAAGCCAATGGTTTTTATCATAACGCTTATCCGACACCCGGAAATCGCCAAAAGGTACATTGCCGATGGCCACATCAAAGAAACTGTCCGGTATCTCCACTTTTTCGAAGCCGGATGCGGTGATGCTGTTGAGCTGATAAAGCTGCTGAGCTATTCGGGCTGAAATACTGTCAAGCTCTACGCCGTAGATCTTACTTCCTGCAAGGGGCTCCGGCAACATGCCGATAAAATTGCCAATCCCACAGGAAGGCTCCAGGATATTTCCCTGCTGAAATCCCATTTGCATCAAAGCCTGATACATCGCCCCAATAATACCCGGCGAAGTATAAAAAGCAGTCAGACTGCTGGCCCTGGCCGCGGCATATTCTTCGTCATCAAGCAGTGATTTTAATTCCAGGTATTTCCCATCGTGCTCATCAAAGCGATCTGCCAAGTCGCCCCATCCCACATACTGTGAAAGGATTTCCTGTTCTTCCAGCGTAGCCAAACGATCTTCGGCTTCAATTTGCTTCAGACAGCGGATAGCAGCAACATTTGCCGCGTACTTCTCGCTGCGGGTGCCATATCCCAGCTCTGGATTGGTGATACGGAAGTCCTGCCGCTGATCCTTTGGTATCTCCGGGTGAAGGACAGTGAATTCCATACGCTCCCGGTGCGGCTTTGGCAGCACAACAGGTCGTAATTCCTCTTTTTCGGATGTTTCATCAGAATCAGCCTGAAGTTCTACCCCATCTTCTGAAATCGTCTCATCCGGAAGCAAAAACCTGTCCTGCCTGATCAGTGCGTCGATACGCCTGGCAATCTTATTCCAGCTTAATTCCACCTTGGCATATGGCATAGTAATACTGCCATGACTGAATGACAAACCCTTTCCTGTGTAAGTCAAGTTGTCATTTCCGCCATAGTATCCGCTGTATTCACCGTGGTAGCTTTTCAAATGCTTTACTCTATCCTCTATATCCGGATGTGTTGAAAAAAAAGCATGGACGGATCTTCGATATCCTTCACTGCCTCGCAGGACCTTATCAATTTCATCCATCGTAATGTATCGCTGTAGATTTGGCTCAAAATCTGCAGTCGCCGTAAAGACCAGCTGCTCGCGCTGCAGGCCGTGGAGTTTGACCAATATTTCCTGTGTGGATTGGTTTTTGAATCGCATCAGTTCCTGATCCTGCTCATAAGCGCTGACAAATGCTTCCCATTCTGTTGTAATCTGAAGCAGGGTCTTCGGGTCATTTAAAAGCCCGAAGATCTCCTTTACAATCTCCGGGAATCCAGCTCTTTTTGATAAAACCTGCTGCAAAACGGGTGCATAACCGGCTTCTTTTGCCTTTTCCGAAAAATCTCTTGCGGTCAGCGCCAAAAGGTCGGCCAAATCA
This sequence comes from uncultured Emergencia sp., assembly GCA_937997955.1. Taxonomy (GTDB): domain Bacteria; phylum Bacillota; class Clostridia; order Peptostreptococcales; family Anaerovoracaceae; genus Senimuribacter. Next base: position 1,996 of record CALLDR010000139.1, read on the forward strand.
TTTCGTTCATATGCGGCTACGCGATCAAGATCACTTTGCGGCATATATCTGCCCAGATCCAGCAGTTCGCGGATGCGCGCCGCTGCCTGCATCCAGGTGATCATGGTAACATGTTTGTCCTGCACCGTATCGCCGCTGGCGATGCGCATGCCCTCCTCATCATACCAGACAGCATATTTGTGATCATCTATATAGAAGCCTGCTCCATTTATCCCGTAGTGACTTTGCAGAAACGCAGCGTTATCTTCTATAGGATAGTCCTTCATAAAATATGCGCAGATCGTCAGGCAACTGTTCCGATCATTTGCGCCGACGCACAGCGCCTCGTCGATCACCTGCTGAGAAAGTCTTCCGCGCGGGATTATAAAGGAACCCTGCACCGGCCTTTCCGCGGGCTGATCGAAATTTAGGGAATCAAAAATGGATAATTGCTGTAAACCCTCTCTTTCCAGAGATGGCTGCCACGTTTTAGCATGCTCGGCACCAACACGCGAAGAAAGCGCAGGAGGCATGTTGCTTCCTGCGCTTTCTTCCATTCCTTTATCTAATTGTAAATCAGGTCCTTTAACACGACTTCCTCCGCTCGCTGCCGGAGATTGTTCATCATCCCCACCCATCGAAGCTGATCTCTCTCTTTTAGTTCCTCGCTCACGCCCTCGTTCTGTGCCATCTGTGATACCATCTGCTCCATACGGGTCTTTGCTGTCAGTTCGATCTCCATCAGATGTTGGTTCAGTTTCCCGGCAGTCAGCAGATTCATGTATACCACTCTCCGATGCTTCTTCAGGTATTCCCGCCGCAATATCGCGTACTTCCCAAGATGTATCTCCGCTTCCTGCGGCGGTAACAGGTTCGGCAGGCTGTAATCGCCCTGCATGGTGTAGCTCAGTTCGTTCCTCATATGGTTCCTCCTTTTCCCTTTGTTTCGGTGGTGTTTCTTTCTTATTATCATACCGTATTAAAAAGTTCTCTGCAAATGTGCGATTTTCCCTTTGCAGATATAATACTGTTTTGCCGATTTCCGAAAGACACAGTTTTCCGATATCTCCTGTCGCAACCCCCAGGGCTGTCAGTGTTTCAGGCGTATTAAAATTAACAATTCCTCCAAAATCCTCTTTGGAGAAATTGCTCTCTGGATCAAGCCCACACCGGACGAAGAGCATGAATCCGATACTGGTTTCCAACATGCTGCGATAGAGCACTTCTATATTTTGCTGATCCAATTCTTCCAGAAAACTGTCTTTTGTATAAAGCATCAGATCTGTTAAATAATCCGCAATATGATCTGCCGCGGCATGCTCTGCAGCTGCAGCTAAGGCTGCTCCCAAGTCTTCTTTCATGGATAGGGTTCCAAAATTGTTTGCCAGGTTTTCTATTACGTCAGGCTCAAATTCCGGCTTTATAGTCCAAATCGGTACCGGCTTTGCGTACTGTCCAGGATGCGTGTCTGTGATGTCAAAGAAATACTTTAAATTGCCCATTACTTCATCACTATCCATGACAGCAATGCCCCTGGCTCCTCGGTTAACCCACCTGCCAAATTTTTGATGCCACTTTTCTATCGGTAAGACAGCGGTCGCATCCGGACGCTGTGCAAACAGAAGCACCTGTTCATCGAAAGGCAAACGGTAATTCCAGCAGGCAGTTCCCAAAAAACGTTGCCATTCCTGCGGGTCTGCCAGCTCCCTCACAGTCTTTTGATACAGGCTGGTTATATGTTCATATCTTGTCATTTCACACCTTCATTCCTTCTTATTCTTTTTCGATTCCGTTTCAGTAGCTTCAGCTATCAAGCCATATCCGTAGATTACGCTGCTTCCCACAGGATACCACATGGTTTTACAGGCATCACCGCTGTTACCCTCGATGGTATGCACCACACTGTCCTTACAGGACTCTACAATACCTACATGATCAGCTGTTCCATTGCCATCCCAATCAAAGAATATGATCATACCCGGTTTGGGAGATATGCTGCCGCTGTACCATGCCTCATGGGATATAAACCAGTTTACTCCATCCTGACAGTAAGAGAACTTCGGTGCCGCATCTGATTCCAGGTAGCCGCACTGGTCCGCGCACCAGCTAACAAAACAGGCGCACCAATCAACATGCTCAGCAAACCCATACCAGCTCCAGTAAGGCCTTCCGCCGATATTACCTACCTGTGACTTGGCAACTTCAACGATGGTTCCGTTCTCAGGCACGGTATTCCCATTATCTTCACCGTGAAGTGCCATAGTTCCTGCAAACATAAGCACAATAACCAGAAGCAGAATAAAAATGCCTGCGGCCAGAGGAAATGATGTACGAATTGCTTTCATCGCCGCCTTTTTTCGCTTATTATGTTGAGCCTCCCTCTGACCGATACCTGCAATATGTTCTGAGGCAGGCGCTATATTACCAGCTTCAAATTCCCCTCTTTCAGTCCGAAAACTAATGCCGGCAGATTTTTGTCGGCCAGTCAGAATTCTCTGTACGTATTTTTTTCTCTGATACTTCCGGATGGAATTTTCCTTCTGAATCGTGCGGCTTTGCGTCTTTGCAGCAGTCTTTATACCTTCTGCAGCTATAGGAGCCTGCGCTTCATGATATACGTTATGTACGGTTTTCGTTTGCTCTTGTTCATCTTGCTCAAATATACCCGCCTGCTGGTCGCGTATCAACTGCTTCTGTTGCTTCCTGCGCGCTTTAACGCTTTGAATCATAAGCTGCCGTCCCAAGGCTGCGGCACGTCTGCCGCTGTCCTCTGCTTTTTTTACCGCATAGCCTTGCGCACCATCCTGATTCTGTTCCTCTGCTTCGCCAAAACCAAGATTTTCTCTCGGTATTCTTGACTTCACCTGAGACGTTATCATAAGGTGTCTTTGTCGTCTTAACTTGATCGGATCTTTTCGTTCTTTTATTGTTTGCCCGGCCTTCAGCACGGTCTCTTTCGTCTTAATCATGGTAGTGCCTGTTGCCCCTCTCCCGGCTTCGTGGTCATCAATCGATACAGCTCAGTGTCCTTTGGAAAACTATTGACAAAGGGAACCAGCGTGCTGCCGACTTTCATCAGTCCTGATCCTGCATCAACATTGGAAATATAGGAAAGCTGGTTATCAGAAATATTCAGCAGCTTTGCAAGTTCCTGACGGTTAACAGGTGCCTGCTGCAGCATGATGATAAATTCAGAGTTCACCAGCATTGCTCGAGCTACAGGCGAAGATAACAAATCCTCCACATCGTGTGTAATGCCCGTACAGTATCCCGCATACTTCCGTACACGCCGCCACAGCTTGTCAAAAAAGTTGGCTGTATACTCATACAGGAACATTAGATAAATCTCATCAATATAAATATATGTCGCCTTGCCATGCATCCGGTTTCGGGTGATGCGATTGAGAATGCTGTCCAAAATGACCAGCATGCCTATTGCATGCAATTGCTCACCCAGCTCCAAAATATCATAACACAGCAAGCGATTACTGGTGTTGACATTGGTCTGCTGCGCAAAGGTATTCAAGCTGCCTGTCGTAAATAGTTCCAATTCTAATGCCAATGCATGAGCCTCTGGTTCCGGCTGTTTTAATAGTTCATTGCGAAAGTCCAGCAAGGTCGGCGGCACGCCCTGATAGTTGCCTTGCAAATAATATCGATATACCTGGTCTGTACAGCGGTCAATAATGGATTGCTGCCCTTTATCAAAATGCTTTCCGGCAATGATTTGCTCACAGAGCGACTGGAGAAACTGTGATTTCTCAGCGACAGGATTAACATCTGCATATCCGCTGTGCATATCCATAGCATTGATATGCACTCCGCTGGAAGCAGATATTTCGATTACCTCCCCTCCCATAGCGTGCACCAGCGGCGCATACTCCCGCTCCGGATCAATAATAATGATATCTGCGTCTGTTGAAAGCATGAGGTTTGTGATCTCACTCTTTGCCGCAAAGGATTTCCCAGAACCAGAAACTCCCAAGATAAAAGAATTCCCGTTCAGAAGTCTTCGACGATCCGCAATGATCATATTCCGGCTCTTCACGTTTTGTCCATAGTAGATGCCGTGTTCGTGCTGCACCTCCTGTACCTGAAACGGCACAAAGGCGCATAGTGCTTCGGAAGTCAGCGTCCTGGTAATCTTTATCCGATTGACACCTGCCGGAAGGACTGTATTCAGCCCGTCAAGCTGCTGGAATTTCAGCATTCCGATCTGACACAGACGCTCCAGTGCAACGGCCTGCATGGCCTTCGTGTCCCTGTCCAACTCTTCCAGTGAATCTGCCGTATGTACCATGGTCAGGGTGCAAAGCAGCATCCGCTGATCTCTTGTCTGCAGATCATCTAAAAACTCCCGCAGCTGCCTGCGCTGCAGTGTCATGTCGTAAGGCACTTCTGCCGTAAAGTTATTGTTGGCATTTTGGCGTCTCTGCCAGTTGGTAATATTGGTATCCACCCCAAGCAGTCTTTTTTCTACATCACGGATCGCATCTCCTGCCGCAACAGGCGTCACATCCACTGACAACATCATATTCATTTTTTTATCCGTCAACATGGTGCAGATATCGTCCGGGATATAAGATGCGTATTCTTTTAAAAACAAAACTCTCGCATATCGGTCACCTATACGTATATGGTCACGCTGCAGCTCCATGTGATCCGGACAAATATAATCCTTAAAACTATGTCCACGCTGCCTCAAAGTATCCAAATCAAGCTGATAATATACTTCTTCTCCAAATCGGTAAAAATCATGGAAGATCCTGAGTCTTTCTCTTGCATCCAAACACGCGCATTTTGATCCAAGCCTTGTAAGTTGTGTTTCCAGACTGATGCCGATTCGATCAAAGGCTCTTCTAGCGTCTTCAACATTTTGTTCTGTTACGGTGACCGTAAAAT
>CALLDR010000140.1 GCA_937997955.1 uncultured Emergencia sp.
AACCTGCGGCGAAGGCTATGTGCGCATCGCCTGCACGGTCAATGTGGACACCCTGAAGGAAGCCTTTGACCGGATTGCGAAGATCCAATTCTAGTTTTCTTTTGTCTGTTGCGGCAGGCGGAGGGCCTGTGACCTTCCGCCCGCTGTATAGGAATTATATATTTACAATTAAGAGAGGAGAGAAACATGAGCGAGAGTAACAATGTAAACTCCGTTGCAGAAGAAACTGTTACGGCAGTGGAACTCGAACCTGTCAAGAACTCGAATATCGCCAAATTTATTATCGCATCTCTGGTCGGTATTTTCCTGTTCTTGATCCCAATTCCGAAAGGAACGACTTTTACCATTCCAATCGGTATCGTCATTGACTGGGTGAAAGCCCTTTTGAAGCTGGAGACCGTAAACCTGTCCTATGTGGCTGTAGTGGCTTTTGTTACAGTTTCAACGATACTGACTATCATCAACAAATTATTTAAACCGCAATTTATTCAGAAAAGCGAGATGATGAACAAGATCTTCTCACCATCGCCGCTGTATTTTGTCAGCCGTATCGTCGGTCTGATCATCGTATGGATGGTATACTTAGGGGTAGGTCCTGAAATGGTTACATCTGGTGCCACAGGCGGCTCCATGCTGGACGTATCGGGAACACTGATCTCTGTTATCCTGTGTATCGCGTTCCTGATGCCGCTGCTGACAGACTTCGGCATCATGGAGTTCGTAGGCGTACTGCTGAGAAAGGTAGTCCGCGCTCTGTTTACCGTACCTGGCCGTTCCGCCATCGACCTGGTCACTTCCTGGCTGGGAACTTCCAACGCCGCGGCTATCCTGACTACGGGACAGTATGAATCCGGATTCTATTCAGCGAGAGAGGCTGCTACGATTTCCTGCAACTTCTCCTTCGTTTCCATTCCGTTCTGCTACGTAATCGCGACTTTGATCGGCGTGGAAGAGAAGTTCACCATCTTCTATCTGATCAGCCTGATCGGAGGCGTTGTCCTGGCTATGATCATTCCTCGTATCCCGCCTCTGAGATGGATTCCGGATACTTATGATGAAATTTCCGGCAAGAGGATCAGCGAGCAGGTACCGCAGGGCGTGTCCAAGATGAAGTGGGCGCTGAACCTGGCGGGCCACAGAGCAGAGGGCGCTACGCTGAAGGGCGTCGGACAGTCCGGCCTCCGTGTTTACGCCACCATGTTCCTGGATCTGATCCCAGTGGTTATGGCCTGGGGAACCATCGTCCTGATCCTGGTAGAATACACGCCGGTCTTCGACGTGGTATCCATTCCATTTGGCTGGCTCATGGACGTATGCGGCATTGAAGGCGCTAAGGAGCTCGCTCCGACCATGCTGGTAGGCTTTGCTGACCAGTACATTCCGCCTCTGATGCTGGCAGATTACGCGGTCGAGAGAACTCGTTTCATCTTGGGCTGCGCGTCCCTGCTGCAGATCATCTACATGACAGAAGTAGGCCTGATCGTATTGAAGTCCAGAGTACCGGTAAACGTAGGACATCTGTTCGTCGTATTCCTGGAGAGAACCGTCATCGCGATTCCTCTGGTAACGGTACTGACCAATCTGCTTGTGACATTCTAAGAAACTGTTGTATATCAGGTTTTTATCAAGCTTATATCAAAAGACCGCCGGAAGGCGGTCTTTTGTAATGTCTCTTTGTAATGTCTCGATGATCTTTTGATGTACATGCGTTTTTATTCAGCCCTTTGTCACAGCGTCGTCGATCATGGACACCTTGATGTTTCCCAGATGCCGCTGCATGGCCTCCGCGGCGGCGTCCGGATCGTGGTGCTCGATGGCGCTGATGATGGCGGCGTGTTCCCTGTAGATGTTGTCGATGGAATCCCCTTCAAAGTAGGACAGGCGGACGCTGCTGATGATGAACCGGTCTATCAGATAGGAAAGGTTCTCCATGGTGTTGTAGAGCAGGGTGTTGCCCGCGATCCTGACGATCTCCAGGTGGAAGCTCTGGTCAAAGGACGCCTTGGCTACCGCGTCTCTTCCTGTCATCATCTGCTTCAGATTGCTGCGCAGAGCCAGGATATCCGTAGGAGCAGCGGTCGCCGCGGCCTTGCGGACGGCGTAGTCTTCCAGGCAGGTTCGCATTTCGTACAGCTCCTGCTGGGTGCCGTGGCTGAGCATGAAGGACAGGGAAAGGGGCTCAAAATAGCTGGACTGGATGTTGTTGACGATGAAGTTGCCCCGTCCGTGCTGCCGTTCCACCAGCCCAAGCATTTCCAAAGATTTCAGGGCTTCCCGCAGGGCGGGCCGTCCGATGCCCAGCTGCTCCGTCATTTCCCGTTCCGGCGGCAGCTTGTCCCCCTCAGCAAGCTCGCCGTCCAGAATCATCTTCTGAATATGGCGGATGACCTGGTCGGACATTTTTTTGCTTTCATTGTTGTCGCTATTGCCGTTTCTGTCGCTGTGCCGTTCGCTGGCGTTGGCCTTCACACGTTCTGCCATGACAGTATCCTCCTTTTGAAACATCTCTTGTCGAACATTATAGCGGAAATTGTAAGAAAAATCAATGAATGACCAAAAAAGTATTGCAATAAATACAAACCTGTTGTACAATACAAGTGGTAAGACCACTTGAGAGAAAGTGTAAGAAAAGTGCAAATTATAAGTGTAATTTGCAAGTATCATTTGTAAGCGCAATTCATGATTGCTGATTGCGGATTGCAAGTGTAAAGCTGGACTGAAAGAGAAAAGCGAAAAAAGGTGAAAAGTAGTAGTAGAAAAGGAGACGACAAAGAAGAGGTAGATATGAACATTCTCGTTTTGATAAAAGAAGTCCCTGACATGGAGAAGGTCAGGTTCGACAGCGAGCGTGGCGTAGTGGACCGGTCCTCTGCGCCGGCGGAGATCAATCCCTTTGATGAAAGCGCGCTGCAGGCCGCCCTGGAGCTGAAGAGAAAGTACGGCGCTCACGTAACCGCCATGACCATGGGGCCGCCCCGCGCGGAGCAGACCCTGCAGGACGCCTATGCCAGAGGGGCCGACGCGTGCATCCTTTTGACGGACAGGGCCTTCGGCGGTTCTGACACCATCGCCACATCGAGAACCCTGGCAGCCGCCATCGCGGAGGGCGAGTACGATCTGATCCTCTGCGGAGAAAAGTCTGTAGACGGCGATACGGCCCAAGTAGGCGCGGAGACGGCGGCCCTTCTGGGAATCCCCCACGCCTATTACGTCGACGCCATCCAGCTGACGGAGGGTGAAGACGGAGAGAAGACCGTCCAGGTATCCATCGAGAACCTCTGCGGCAGCCGGCAGATCCGGACCATGACCCTGCCCGCTCTGGCAGGCGTGACCAAGAACATCGGAAAGCTGGAGCTGTCCACCGTAGACAGAAAGCTGGAATCCCTGACGGTGGAGGCCAGGAAAATCGGTCTCGACGATCTTCCGTCCCTGTCAAAGGAGGATACAGGCTTCAAGGGCTCTCCGACAAAAGTGGCAGGCATCGAGGTGCCAAAGGCCGTCGAGAGAGAGAGCCGGATATTCCGGGAGGATTTTTCAGCTTTCGCGGATTTGTTGAAGGAGGAGCTGGCAGAAAGGGGTGTGCGCGTTGGATAAGAGAGAATACAAGGGAATCTTAGTGATCGCGGAGATGGAGCATGACCATATCCACAGAGTGGCCTTCGAGCTGCTGTACAAAGGCCGCCAGCTGGCGGAGGCCGCGGGGGAGAGCCTGTCCTGCCTGCTGCTGACCGGACAGGACACAGACGCTTCCGAGCTGTGCCGCAGAGGCGCGGACCAGGTATTTGTCATGGAGGATCCGTGCTTTGCCGCGCCGGAGGAAGGCCTCTTTGCTGAAAACATCGTCAGCTTCATCAGAGAGCGCCGGCCTGCCACCGTTTTGGTCGGGGCGACCCATCTGGGAAGGTCTCTGGCGCCGAGAATGGCCGCGGTGCTGGGCACTGGCCTGACCGCCGACTGCACGGAGCTGAAGATCGCCGATGACGGCGCGCTGGAGCAGATCCGTCCGGCCTTCAGCGATAACATCCTGGCCCATATTAAGACTATGAACCGGCCGCAGATGGCGACGGTGAGATACAAGGAATTTCAGGAGGCTCAGCTGCGGGAGGGCGCGGAGATCCGCATAGAGAAGCTTCCGCCTTACGTGACGGAATCCAAAGGCGTCAGAATCGAGGAGATCGCCTCCATCGGCGAGGTAGATATCACCGACGCGGAGGTGGTCGTCGCAGGCGGCAGAGGCATCCGCAAGGAAGAGGATCTGCAGCTTTTGCAGGAGCTGGCTGACGTGCTGGGCGGCCAGGTAGGCGTATCCCGCGCTCTGGTGGACGCCGGTATGGCGGCCAGCAGCATCCAGGTCGGCTATAGCGGAAACAGAGTGAAGCCAAAGGTGTACATCGCCTGCGGCATTTCCGGCGCGCCGCAGCATCTGGCGGGCATGAAGGAATCCGACCTGATCATCGCCGTCAACAGCGATCCGTCAGCGCCGATCTTCCAGGTTTCCGATTACGGCTTTGTAGGCGATCTCTACGAGATCGTTCCCAGGCTGACAGAGGTATTGAGAAGCGAAGCTTCCAGAAAGGACAGGTAGTGGACCATGAAATATCATCTGATTACAAGCGAAGTTGTAGACCGTCTGATTCAGGCGGTGGGAGAGGATTTCGTCATCACCGGCAGGGAACGGACGGCATCCTACCTGTACGATGAGGTGGAGATCACCTACCGCCCGGACGCGGCGGTGGATTCTGTGGTGGTGAAACCGGCTGATACCCAGGAGGTGGCGGCTGTCATGAAGATCGCGGACGCCCTGACCGTGCCTGTGGTCGTCCGGGGCGGCGCTACCGGCCTGGCCGGCGGCTGTACGCCGGTGGTGGACAGCATCATCATCTCCACGGAGCGAATGAATCACATACTGGAAATCGACGAGGAGAACATGGTGGCCGTGCTGGAGGCCGGCGTTACCCTGATGGATCTCCTGGAGGAGCTGGAACAGCACGACGGTCTCAGTTTTCCGGTGCACCCGGGAGACGAAGGCGCTCAGATGGGCGGCATGGCCGTGACCAACGCAGGCGGCGCGCGGGCTGTGCGCCACGGCGTCATGCGCAAGCACATCTTGGGCGTGGAAGCCGTGCTGCCAAACGGTGAGATATTGGAATTGGGCGGCAAGCTGATCAAAAATAACGCGGGGTACAACCTGACCCAGCTGCTGCTGGGCAGCGAGGGAACCCTGGCCATCGTAACAAAGGTGATCCTGAAGATCTTCCCGAAGGACAAGGCGTCCGCCACCATCGTGGCGCCTTTTGAGACCATCCGGGACGCGTGCCACGCGGTGACGGATATTTTGAAGAGCGGCTACACGCCTCTGGCGGTGGAGTACATGGACAAGCGGCTCTTTGTGGATACGGCAAAGATGCTGGGCCTCGAATGGCAGGCAAAGGACGGCAGCGCCGACCTTTTGATCATTCTGTCGGAGCGGACGGAGCAGCAGCTGTACGACGCCGTAAGGGCCATCAACGAGATCTGCAAAGCTAACAAAGCCCTGACGTGCCTCTTTGCCAGCAAGGAAAAGGAGCAGGAGGAGCTGCTGCTGGTCAGAAGCCAGCACTATGAGCTGATCAAGGACGAGATCTGCGACTCCTTCGATATGGCTGTGCCGGTATCCCACGTGTCTGACTTCATCCTGAAGCTGAAGGAGCTGGTTGAGGAGTATCACACGGGGACCAACGTCATCGCCCATATCGCTGACGGAAACGTGCACAACGATATCCTCTATCTCCCTGACGGGTCCATTCCGGACTACGCCGACGAGCTGAAGCACAAGATGTACGACCTCTGCTACAGCTACGGCGGCACGGTGACCGGCGAGCACGGCATCGGCAAGATCAGGGTAGAAGAGCTGAAGGCTCAGAAGCCGGCGGCCGAGCTGGCTCTGATGGAAGGCATCAAAGCGGTATTCGACCCGAAGGGCATCATGAACCCAGGCGCGGTACTCGGCATAGAATAGAAAAGCAGAAAGACAGAGAAAGCAGAAGAGGACTAGGCGCCTGCGAAAGGCAGGCGCCCAGTCCTCTTTTAGGCTCTGTCTCTGATGATCTTTACCAGCTGTATCACCACCGTCGGCAGCAGGGCCAGCACGCAGATCCAGCCGATCTGCGCGCCGGTCAGGGCCGCGATGCCGAAGGCTGCAGCGAAAAACGGCAGCAGCAGAATGGCCAGCAGCAGGATCGCGCCCAGGACGAAGGCGCCGATGGTGTACACGTTGGTCAGCAGGCCCAGGCGGAAGATGGACTGGTCTCCCCGGGAGTTGAAGCCGTGCCACAGCCGGGCCAGACACAGGGTGGCGAAGGCCATGGTGGAGGCGGTCTGCGGATCTGCCTGCAGTCCCGTGTAGAAGGCCGCGATGGTAGCCGCGCCGATGATCAGCCCCTGAAGGGACACCTGCCGCAGGGTTGCCTTTGTTAGAACGGATTCATCTCGCGGCCGCGGCTTGTCGCGCATCAGAGCCGTGTTCAGCGGCTCCATGCTGATGGCCAGGGCCGGCAGGCTGTCGGTGATCAGGTTGATGAAAAGCAGCTGGACGGCGGTAAACGGTGTTGGCAGCGCCATCAGGGAGGCGTACAGGACCACCAGAATGCCCGCGGCGTTGCCAGACAGCAGGAACTTGATGGCATTTTTGATGTTGGCGTAGATGTTCCTGCCGTTGAGGACCGATTTGATAATGGTGGCGAAGTTGTCGTCGGTCAGGATCATGGATGCCGCGTCCTTGGCAACTTCTGTGCCAGTGATGCCCATGGCCACTCCTACGTCGGCCTGCTTCAGAGCCGGCGCGTCGTTGACACCGTCGCCGGTCATGGCCGCGATGCTGCCACGTGCCTGCCAGGCGTTGACGATGCGGATCTTGTTGTCCGGGCTGACCCGGGCGTAGACGCTGATGCGCGGCAGCTTTTCCGCCAGCTCGGCGTCGTCCATGGCGTCCAGCTCCGTGCCTGTGACGGCCAGGTCTCCGTCCTCCATGATGCCGATGCGCCGCGCGATGGCAGAGGCTGTGACCTTGTGGTCGCCGGTGATCATGACCGCTTTGATCCCCGCGCTCCTGCAGTCTGCCACGGCCTGGGCGGATTCCTCTCTCGGCGGGTCCATCTCCGCCATCATGCCCAGGTATTCCAGGTCGTTTTCATCTTCAAAGGTCAAAGTTTTTTCCGCCGGCAGGATCTTCCTCGCGAAGGCCAGCACCCGCAGGCCCTGGTCTGAGAGATCAAAGTTTTTCTGGCGGATCTGTTCCTTATCGTCGTCGGTGAGACCTTTTGTCCGGCTTAAGATCACGTCCAGCGCGCCTTTGGTGTAGGCCACGTACTGGCCGTCTATGGCGTGGAGGGTGGTCATCAGCTTTCTGTCGGAGTCAAAGGGCAGTTCGGAAAGCCGCGGCAGCGACGCCTTTGCCGCCGTGTAATCCCCGCGAACGGCCGTATAGTAATCGGCCAGAGCGGTCTCCGTCGGATCGCCCTTTGTTTCGCCGTCCGCGACAACGGTGTCGTTGCAGAGAGCGGAGGCCTGCAGCAGCGGGTCCAGATTGGCGTCTTCGCAGACCACCTGCTCCACGGTCATCTTGTTCTGGGTCAGGGTGCCGGTCTTGTCGGAACAGATGACGGACACGCAGCCCAGCCCTTCGACGGCGGACAGCTGCTTGATGATGGCGTTTTGATCGGCCATGCGGGAGGTGCCGATGGCCAGGGATATGGTGATGATGGAGGACAGGGCTTCCGGAATGGCCGCCACGGCCAGGGCCACCGCGAAGAGCAGGGAATCAGCAAAGGCCATGCCGCGGTACAGGCTCAGGGCGAAGACCAGGGCGCAGATGGCCATGATGGCGATGGAAAGCTTTTTGCTGAAATTGTCCATGGTGATCTGCAGCGGCGTCTTGCGTTCCGCCGTGTTGTTCATCAGGTCGGCGATCTTGCCCAGCTCGGTGGATTGACCGACGCCGGTGATGACAGCCAGTCCGCGTCCGTAGGTGACCAGGGTGCCGGAGAAGACCATGTTGACCTGATCGCCCAAAGCGATGCCTTCCGAGGTCAGAGTATCCGCCGTCTTTTCTACCGGCTCCGATTCGCCGGTCAGGGAGCTTTCGTTTAATTTCAGCGAGTAGCTTTCCACGATGCGTCCGTCGCCGGGCACGATATCCCCGGCCTCCAGACGGATGATGTCGCCGCAGGCCAGATCGGCGGCGCTGATCTCCAGATTTTCGCCGCCCCTGACCACCTTGGCGACAGGGGCGGACAGGCTCTTCAGGCTTTCCAGAGATTTTTCCGCTTTGATGTACTGGACCGTGCCCAAAATGGCGTTGAGGACCAGGACCGCCAGAATGACGGCGGTGCTCTCTGTATTGCCGGCAGCCATGGAGATGGCGGCGGCCACGATCAAAATGATGACGAGAAGATCCTTGAACTGCTCCAGAAAGATCTGCAGCGTGGTCTTTTTCTTTTTCTCCTGCAGCTTGTTCTCTCCGAAGATCCGGCGGTTTTCCGCGGCCTGGTTCTGGCTTAAACCGGACACGCTGGTGTTGAACTCTTTCAGCACAGATGGAATATCTTTGTTGTAATACATGTAAATACCTCCAGTCGATGTGGTTAGTATGCCCGAAAGTCTAAAAAAAGAGACTTCCAAGGCAGCAAAAGAAGTCTGCCTTAAAAGTCTCGCTATTTCAAGTAACTGCGGATCGCCTGAAGCTCAGGAGATCGTACTGACGCATATTACTGCAGTCCTGGGTTCCCGTGTGGGCGGGCTGCCAGCTACTCCCTTTTAAAGGATATGTGTTTTTTTCTGTTTACACACTATAGCACATGGGAAAGATTTGTGCAAGGGGGCAGCGGAAGATTTTACTTGTATTTAACAAAATCAGACGAAAGTCTGAGAGATTATTCTACGTAGATGCGGACGTTCGTGTTGTCTCCAGCGGATACGTTGACGAAATCTCCAACGATCTCTTCGTCCAGACATTCGGATACGGCCTCCATCAGCGCTTCCAGGTCGATGCCGTTCATATTGGCCTCTGGGATCGGAAGCCTGCCGGTGATCTTGAGGATTTTTTTGATGGCGCTGATGGGAAACTGAATGTTGACGTTGTCCCTGCCGGTGACCTGGATGTGGAGCAGCTTCCTGTCGTAGCTTCTTCGCTGGGAGGGCAGGCCGCGGGTCCCAGCCGCCGGCGGTTCATCGGCGCACAGCGCGTCCATCAGCTCAGCCGCTTCGTCAGCGGTGATGGTTCCTTCTTCCAGCATCTTTAAGATTCTCATTTTTTCTTCCATTGTAGTGTTCCTCCTGTAATAATTCTCCTTCAATAATTCTCCTGCAGCTGTTCTCTTGTAATGCTCCTTTTGCGATATTTTTACTGCGGTATTCTCCTGCGATATTCCCGCTGTTCTTCCTGACCGGCTGTATTGCTTTCACATCGTGACCGGCTGTATCGCGTTATTTCAGCATTAGCAGAGCCTCTTTGGCAGTGATCTCTCCCTGCTCCAGCTGGCGCAGGATCTCCTCCCGGCGCAGGGCCTCCTCGTCCTGTCTGGACGTATCCTCATAGCCCAGCTTTTTGATGACGCCGTCCAGCCGGGAGCGGACCGTAGGATAGGAGATGCCCAGTTCCTTCTCCACCTCTTTGATGTTGCCGCGGCATTTGATAAAGGTTTCGGTGAAGTGAAGCTCGTCATCGGACAGGTAGTCGAATTTGCTCAGGGCAAAGTCGTTTTCGATAACCGTTTCGCAGGCTCCGCACTTCAGCCTGGTGACCTTCAGCTCTCCGTCGCAGACAGGGCAGCGGCTGATGATCTTTTTCATAGGTTTTACCTCCTTCTGTAGTTAAAAATATAATACAAGAAATTCAAAAAGTCAATATAAAAATTAATTTTTTTAATATAAAAATTAAAATTATTGATTTCTTGATTTGATTTTGATGAAATATCCACCGTCAAGGCAAAAAACAGTTGATTGCGGCGCGGATTTTCGATACACTGGAGATACACAGGAATGGAAGAAATATCTGAAAGGAACAAAAGCTGAGAAAAGCTGAAGAAAAACTGAGGGAAAGATGAAAGAGGATAACTTTTTTCTGGGGCAGATTGAGGACAAGATCGCCCAGTGTGAGAACAAATATATTGTCACCTGTACAGGGTTTTTGGACAGCCACCAGCAGTCGCTGGCGCGGCTATACTGCCGGAAAAATCACGTGGCTGTCTTTGATCGGAAGGAAGAGCAGGCCGCAGCGGCGGAGGGAAAGCTTCCTTCGTGCCGAGCCTGTTTTTACGGCGGCTACGACGACGCGGAGCGAGTCGTTTTGATCAACCTGCCGGATTACACCTTTGTGGAGGACGAGGAGCCGCTGACGGTGATCCGGGCGTCGGCTCCTGCAGGCGGCAGACCGCTGACCCATCGGGATTACCTGGGGTCTCTGGTAGGCCTGGGGATCAAAAGGGAGCTGCTGGGGGATATTCTGGTGCGGCCTGACGGCGCGGATATCATCGTCCTGGCTGATATCGCCGATTTTATCCTGATGAACTACTGCAAGGCGGGCCGCACAGGGCTTTCGCTGGAGCGGCTGCCTGTGTCGGAGCTGATCGTTCCGGAAATCGACAGGAAGATTGTGACGGACACGGTGGCTTCCCTGCGGCTGGACAACATCGTGGCGTCGGCCTTCGGACTTTCCAGAGGCAGGGCGGCGGAGGCCATCAAAGGCGGTATCGTCTTTGTGAATCACGTGGAGGTGACCAAAGCGGACGCGGCTGTCAGCGAAGGCGACCAGATTACCCTGCGGGGGAAGGGAAAAGCGCGGCTGGCAGAGATCGGCGGGAGATCCAGAAAGGACAGGATCTATGTGCAGATCGAACGGTATTAGGCGATGCGACCCTTGGAGCATGTGCAATATGCGGAATGTGGAAGCTTGGAGGTTCGCGAGTTATCCACAGGAGTTATCCATAAGGGGAACTATCTAAATTGCAGAACTTTTTTTGATGCCCGAAAAAGTGCTGGATATGGCGGCGTTGCCGTGCTATGATAGGGATAAGAAGCGTACCGACGGGGAGGTGAAAGAGATGATTTTGACAAAGGCGGATCTGCTGGCGATCGGCCAGGTCATGGATGAAAAGCTGAAGCCCATTGAAGAGCGGCTGGACAGAGTAGAGGACCGCTTGGACAGGCTGGAAAAACGAGTGGACAGCCTGGAGCAGCGTGTGGGCGGTCTGGAACAGGGATTTGTTCTTCTGAAAGAAGAAGTCGCCGGTCTGGGAAAACGCGTAGACGGTCTGGAGGCAGAAGTGCGAGGGATCAAGGTATATCTGGAAAGCAATATCGAGCCGAGGCTGAGGACAATAGAGTCCGCCTACCTCAGTACATACAACCGTTATTGCAGAGAGACGGAACGTATGCAGAAAACCTATTCAGACGTTGAGCTGCTGAAAGGTGCGGTGGTGGAGCACAGCAGGACGCTGTCGCGGCATGAGCAATTGATTGCCGCGCTGCAGGCGGTGTGACGATGCTGGCCGATGAAACTGCCATATGCCAAAAAGAAAAGGGGCTGTGTCTCAGCATTTTCGATGCTTTGACCAGATCCCTTTTTTGATTCAGATGATATGAATGTATTCTTCCAGCTCCCGCTCCATTTCAACACGGTGGTGTTTTGTGTAGATGCCGGGCACGCCGCCGGTGTGGAGCATGATGACGGTTTCTCCCTGGCGGATCTCGCCGGACTTTACCATTTCCAGTATGGCGGCGAAGGTTTTTCCGGTATAGCAAGGGTCCAGAATGATACCTTCCTTGCGGCCCATGTAGTAGATGGCCTCGCGGACCTCCCTGACAGGGTTGTTGTATTCTCCCCGGTCGTAGTCGCTGGTCAAGTCGAAATCCTCTTCTTTCATGTCGATGTCCAGCTGGTGGAAAGCCTTTACTCTGGCAAAATAGTCAGCGGCGGCTTTTTTGACGCCTTCCTCGAAAGGCAGAATGGCGATGCCGGTGAGACGCAGAGGCAGCTGTTCATTTTTGATGGCGACAGCAAGGCCCATGTAGGTTCCCAGACTGCCTACGGTGGAGACGACGCGGACATCCTGGAGCCCCAGCGTCTCTGTCTGCTGTGCCAGCTCCAGAGCGCAGTCGTAGTAGCCAAGCATACCCAGTTCATTGGAACCGCCGGTAGGAATAAAGTAGACCTTTTCGCCTTGTTCCTCCCACTGGCGCGTCACCTTTTCTACAGCCATATCCTGGAGCTGATCGCTGGTATGTACGCCGTCTTCTTTGACCAGGTAGACCGGGCAGCCCATGATGCCGTCTAATAGTAAATTGGCGGACAGCTCGCCTGGGTAAGGGTCTACCGCCACGATAGCGGCCTTCAGCCCCAGCTTAGCCGCCACCGCGCCGGTAAGTCGTCCGTGGTTGGTCTGGGCGCCGCCTACGGTGAGCAGCATGGTAGCGCCCTGGTCCAGGGCGTCTTTAGCCAGGTATTCCAGTTTACGCAGCTTATTTCCTCCTGTGCCGAAATCGGTGAGATCGTCACGCTTCAGATAGAGCTGGATGCCGAGCTCTTCAGAGACGGTCTTCAGATAGGTCAGCGGGGTGGGAAGGGTGATCAGCTGTAATTTTTCACGTTGTAATGTCATAATGTATCTCCTTTGTTATATCGATATTTCGAGGTCGGATATCTAAAACCACAGGATCTAATTACCTGGATTCCGGGGACTTGAGCTATGCAGGGCAAGCTGCTGTCTGTAATCCGCCAGATTCTTCTCTAGCAGGGCGGGTGTATCCAGGCTGTACGGACATTTGCTTTTGCATTGGCCGCAGTGGAGACATTCTGTGATCAGCTCCATAGCCTCCTGATAAGCTTCGTCCATATAGATTTCTGTTGAGGAACGGCGGATCAGGAGGGACATGCGGGCACATTCGTTGATTTTGATACCCACAGGACATGGCATGCAGTAACCGCAGCCGCGGCAGAAGCCGCCGGAAAGCTCGCGACGCTCCTTTTCGATGAAGGCTCTCATTTCATCATCGATGACCGGAGGCTTTCTTCCGCATTCCAGGAACTGATTCAGTTCCTCCATCTTCTGTACACCCCAGATTGGCAGCACATTGTCGTACTGGTCGATAAAGGCGTAGGCGGCGTCAGCTCTGGTGATCAGGCCGCCGCTCATGGCCTTCATGGCGATAAAGCCCATGTCTGCTTCTTTGCAGAGGGCTGCCAGTTCCAGGTCGGCCTCTGCGGAAAGATAGCAGAACGGGAACTGAAGTGTCTCATAGAGACCGCTTTCGATGGCTTCCTTCGCCACGGGAACGCGATGGTTGGTGATGCCGATGTGGCGGATCTTTCCTTGGGCTTTAGCCTCTTCCATGGCCTCGTACAGGCCGGTGCCGTCGCCGGGTTTCGGACAGAAGGCAGGGTTATGGAACTGATACAGGTCCAGGTGGTCGGTCCTGAGATTGGTCAATGTAGTTTCCAGATCAGACCGGAATGCATCTGCGTTTGCGGCCATGGTCTTGCTGGCAAGGTATATTTGATCGCGCAGGCCCCGTCCGCACAGGGTGCGGCCCAGCTTTTCCTCGCTGTCTGTATAGAAACGGGCTGTATCGAAGAAGGTCACGCCGTTTTCATAGGCGTGCATGATCAAAGCGTCGGCCTCATCAAAGGAGATCCGTTGGATAGGCAGCGC
This sequence comes from uncultured Emergencia sp., assembly GCA_937997955.1. Classification (GTDB taxonomy): domain Bacteria; phylum Bacillota; class Clostridia; order Peptostreptococcales; family Anaerovoracaceae; genus Senimuribacter. The sequence goes on from CALLDR010000140.1 coordinate 13,686, forward strand.
TCCGAATCCGTTCTTGTCCGTAATGATTTCTGTTTTTCCAAGTCTGACTTGTGACATAAGCTATTCCTTCTCCTTTCTGTTGCTGGTGATTTCTTTTGATGCTGATTGCTTCTTTTGTTATCAATTGACTTCCCGCTGTCCGCGGCGTTATCCGAAAAACGTAAAAAAGCAAATTTGAGTACAACTTTTTTCGGATAACTGGCGATCTGCGCAAAGCGGGTTTGCGGCAGACGAACAACATACTGTTTAATTTTTCAGGCTCTGCAGCGGCGCCGGGATTCTGCCGCCTCGGTTGATCATCTTGGCAGGAGACTGGCTGCGGACAGGCATGACAGGGCCGTAACCCAGCAGGCCGCCGAAATCCAGTTCTTCACCTTCGGAGAGGCCGATGGCAGGAATGACTCTGACAGCCGTAGTCTTGGAATTGACCATGCCGATGGCGGCTTCATCTGCGATGATGGCGGAGATGACCTCGCTGGCGGTATCGCCGGGGATCACGATCATGTCCAGACCTACAGAGCAGACTGCCGTCATAGCTTCCAGCTTCTCGATGGACAGGACGCCGTTTCTGGCGGCGGCGATCATGCCCGCGTCTTCGCTGACCGGAATGAAAGCGCCGGACAGACCTCCTACGCTGGAAGAAGCCATGACGCCGCCTTTTTTCACAGCGTCGTTGAGCATGGCCAGGGCCGCTGTGGTGCCGTGGGCGCCGCACTGCTCCAGACCGATCTCCTCTAAAATATGGGCGACGGAGTCGCCTACGGCAGGGGTCGGCGCGAGAGATAAGTCGATGATGCCGAATTCTACGCCCAGCATTTCAGCGGCCTCGGCCGCAACCAGCTGGCCCATGCGGGTGATCTTAAAGGCGGTTTTTTTGATGGCTTCCGCTACTTCATTCATAGTTGCGTCGGCAGGCATCTTTGACAGAACGCTGCGAACTACGCCTGGACCGGAAACGCCGGCGGACAGCACGCAGTCCGCTTCGCCGACGCCGTGGAAGGCGCCCGCCATAAACGGATTGTCTTCAACGGCATTACAGAATACTACCAGCTTGGCGGCGCCGATGCATTGTCTGTCCTTGGTCAGCTCGGCTGTTTCCCGGACCTTCTGGCCCATCAGCTTTACCGCGTCCATGTTGATGCCGGCTTTGGTGGAGCCTACGTTGACAGAGGAGCAGACCAGCTCTGTTTCAGCAAGGGCGCGGGGGATCGCGTCGATCAGTTCCCGGTCGCCCGCGGAAAAGCCCTTCTGTACCAGGGCTGAAAAGCCTCCGATAAAGTTGACGCCGACCTCATGGGCCGCTTTGTCCAGAACTGCCGCGTATTTCACCGGGTCGCCGCCCGAAACGCCCACCAGCATGGAGATCGGCGTGACCGAAATCCTTTTGTTGACGATGGGAATACCGTATTTCTTTTCGATGGATTGGCCGACTTTGACCAGGTCGCGGGCCTTGGTGGTGATCTTCTCGTAGACCTTCTGACAGGATCTGTCGATGTCGCTGTCAGCGCAGTCCAGCAGGGAGATTCCCATGGTGATGGTTCGTATGTCTAAGTTTTCTTCCTGTATCATGGTGATGGTTTCCATGATATCGCTCATGTTCAGCATTTGCAGATACCTCCCGTCCTAAATTCTGTGCATGGAATTGAAAATATTCTCGTGCATGACGTGGACCTGCATGGCCGGTACCTGGTCCTCGATGGATTTCTGCAGCTGGTCGATCTGCATCGTCGCTTTGGTAATGTCGATGATCATGACCATGCAGAAAAAGCTGTCCAGTACGGACTGGGTTACTTCTACTACATTGGCGTTGGCGTTGGCGCAGGCCGTGGAGACCTTGGCAAGGATGCCCACCATATCTTTTCCGATAACTGTAACAACGGCTTTTGATGTTTCGTTCATAGCGATTCTCCTTTTATTTTTACTTCGTATTGATAGTCCGATAAAAAATCATTCACCTTATATAATATATGAAGCTGGGGGTACTTTTCAAGGAAAAACTTCTTATTTCTCCCGCTGTTTCCGATTAAATTAGAAAAGCACCGCCGGTTGGCGCAGAAGTCGACCTTGATTCTCTGATCAAAGGGCGCTGCCGACAGCGGGCCTGGCATCGGCTCGGCCTGCCCGCTGACCTGTCGCTGGGCCTGCTGGCTCTGCGGGCCCAGCAGCTGTTCAAGCTGCTGCTGGAGCTGCTCTCTGGCGATGTCACCTTCCACCAGCTGGCGAAAAGCGGGGTGGAAGGTACCGGCCGCGGTTCCGCCTTCTCCGGTCAAGATGTCGCTGCTCTTCAGGCCGACCCTGATGATGTTGATGCCGGCGGCGGTAAGGAGCTTGTACATCTCCTTGGTCCGAAAGACTGCGGTCTCCTGGTCCAGCGGCTGATACTGGCCGCTGAGATACTGGTCGTAGAGGGCCGTGTCGCTGATGACCACCGTAGGATAGAGACGGGCGATGGACGGTTTGATCCTGACCGTTTCCCGGGCGGAATACAGGTCCTTTTTCAGGGTATCGCCTGGCAGGCCGATCATCAGCTGGATGCCCAGCTCAAAACCGTATTCCTGGATCAGCCGGCTGCTTTCGTAAACGCAGCCGCTGTCATGGCCTCTCCCGGAAAGGCGCAGGACCTCGTCATCAAAGGACTGAACGCCCAGCTCGATGGTATCCGCACCATAGCGCTTCAGGTTGTCCAAGATGGCTTCATTTATATAGTCCGGCCTGGTAGACATGTGGATCTTGTGGATCCTGCCCGCGTCCTTGTATCGCTTCGCGATGGCCAGATAGGCCGACTGCTCCTCCACGGGAAGGCCGGTGAAGCTGCCTCCGAAAAAGGCGGCCTCGATGGTCTCCGTCCCGCGGGGCTCCAGGGTGGAAAGCCAGGTTTCTATCGTATTGACCACATCTTCTCCTGTTACCGGCTGCTGATGGGCTGTGATCTTCTTCTGATTGCAGAAGACGCAGTCGTTGGGACAGCCTTTGTGGGGAATGAAGATGGGAATGATGGCGTGTTTTTTCACTCGTTTCACTTGTCTTTCACCTCCATCTTGAAAAAAGTTTGGCAAAACGTTTGGCATTTTCACTAAAACCGTGGTTTTTGCCAAACTTTGATGCGAATGTTTGGCAAATCGTTTGGCAATTCAGCGGAATCCGCGAATTTTGCCAAACGGCACGGCCGCGCGGGACGCATCAAAGCTGCGCGAAATCGCTTGCGGCATCTCAAAGCCGTCCGAAGTCGCTCGCGGCCGCTATAATATGGACCCGATGTCGGTCAGCCTGTAATCGGCGAACCAGCGGCAGGTCAGGCCGCGGCTTTCGATGAAGGGCAGGATCCGTGAAAAGTCGGGATGGGCGAACAGGTCGCCGTTAAAGATGACCTCCTGGCCGACGCGGCCGGAGCAGCCTCCGATGAATCCGGTATCGTAGCCGTCCAGGCGGACGAAGCCCGGCGAGATCAGCAGCACGTCCAAGTCGGAATACTGGCCGCAGGCTCTGGCGATCCCCTGGTCATAGGTGATGATCGAAGTTTCATCTACGATGACGGTGCTGCACTTAGTATAGCCCTGCCGGACGTCGACCAGGGTCATACCCATTTCCCTTGCGGCCTGCAGCAGACCTTTGTTGGTAGCGCTGAGATTGTGGATAAAGTATTTGCCGGTGCAGGCCGCGTTGAAGGCGCAGTCCTGCGGGTAATCCCTGCCTAGATCGCCGGGCGCGGCCGAAAAGAGGGGCGCGTCATCGCCGACGCCCATTTTGCACAGAAAGACGTCTGGATGGCAGGAAATGGCCGGGTCTACGATTCCCTCCGAAGAGACCCGTTCCAGCACATGGCCCTGGCCTTCCAGGTAATCCGTCAATATTTTGTTTGCTTCCTTTGATATATATAATTTGCTCATGGCACTATTCTAACACGAAAAAAGGCGGAAAAAAAGATGGTTTGCTTTTTCTTTGTCGTTTCTTCTTGACTTTTGCGCATGTTCTGCGTTACGCTAGTAGCAAGGAGGGTGCAGATGAAACAAAATACTTTGATGACTTCAGGGGTAATTTGGAAAGAATTGCTTTTGTTCGCGGTTCCATTGGTATTGGGTAATCTGTTTCAACAGCTGTACAGCGTGGTGGATTCGGTGGTCGTAGGCAACGTGGTGGGCAGTCACGCCCTGGCGGCTGTAGGCGCCAGCGGATCGATCATCCAGCTTTTGATCGGTTTTATCATCGGAGCGTCGGCAGGCGCGGGCGTAGTGACCAGCCAGTATTACGGGGCGCAGAATGAAGAGGGCGTCCACAAGGCGGTGCATACGACCCTTGCCATATCCGTCTGCGCGGGTATTCTCATTTCTGTGGTGGGCGTCCTGCTGACGCCGTGGATTTTGCGCATGATGGACACGCCGGAGGAAGTCTTTGACCAGGCGTCGGACTATTTGAGAGTCTTCTTTGCCGGTCACTTTTTTGCTGTCATCTACAATATGATGGCCGGGATTCTCAACGCGGTGGGAAATTCGCGGCGGTCTCTGATCTATCTGATCATCGCGGCCGTATCCAATATCGTCCTGGACATTCTGTTCGTAGCGGTGCTGAAGACGGGGGTCATTGGCGCGGCTCTGGCGACGGACATCAGCCAGGGCATATCCTGCTTCTTCATTCTGCTGTTTTTGTGCAGGAGCAGGGATACATACCGGGTCAGCCTGCGGGCCATCCGCTTTTACGACAATCTTCTGCCGAAGATCATTCGGATCGGTCTGCCGACCGGCGTGCAGAATATCGTGGTATCCCTTTCCAACGTGGTCATTCAGTCCGGGGTCAACAGCTTCGGCGCTACGGTCATGGCTGCCTACGCGGCATACAACCGGATCGACGGCTTTATCCTTCTGCCGATTTTGAGCATCAGCATGGCGGCGACCACCTTTGCCGGACAAAACTTCGGCGCGCAGAAGCTGGACCGGGTCCGCAAGGGCATGAAGGTTTCTGTAGGCATGGGTACGATCTACGCCGTGATCGCGGGGGCGGCGATGCTGCTTCTTGCTCCGTATATCATCCGCATCTTTACCAGTGAGCGGGAGGTCATCGTGACCGGCATCTACATGATGAAATACATGTATCCGTTCTATTGGATTCTGGCCATTTTCCACATCTCTGTAGGCAGTATCCGAGGCGTGGGAAGGACCTTTGAGGCCATGGTCATGTCTCTGATCTCCCTGTGCGCCGTGCGGATTCTGTGGGTCTGGGGAATCTTCAAGATCGCTCACCAGCTGAATCTGCTGCTCATAGGATATCCGGTGACATGGCTGATCGGCGCGCTGATGATGGCGGTCTATGTAAAGAAATTCCACTGGCTGGACGAAGAGAAGATCGGCCTGTGACAGAAACAGCAAAAGGATCAGAACCAGCAAAAGAGCCAGCGCCGGCAAAAGAATCAGGATCAGCAAAAATCCGCAAGGATCAGTATAGAAATTCAATATATAAATTCAGTACATCATCAACGAAATGACCGAGAAAGGAAAGGATCATGGTAAACATAGGAAACCACTGGGACCAGCTGCTGGCCCCGGAATTTGAAAAAGAGTATTATCAGAAGCTGCGGCAGTTTTTGATCGCGGAGTATCGCGGCAAAACCATCTATCCCGGCATGCACGACATTTTCAACGCGCTGAAATATACGGACTACGACGATGTGAAGGTAGTCATTCTGGGACAGGATCCGTATCACGGACCGGGGCAGGCCCACGGCATGTCCTTTTCCGTGCGCCCGGGCGTCAAGCAGCCGCCTTCGCTGGTGAACATCTTTCGGGAGCTGCAGGACGATCTGGGCATCGATCCGCCGGACCACGGCTATCTGGTCAAGTGGGCAGAGCAGGGTGTGCTGCTGCTCAATACCTGCCTGACCGTCAGGGAGCATCAGGCCAACTCCCACAAAGGCAAGGGCTGGGAGATCTTCACCGACAAAGTGATCAGCCTGCTGAACCAGCGGGAAAAGCCGATGGTGTTTATCCTGTGGGGCGGCAACGCCAAATCAAAGCAGAGCCTGATCACCAATCCCAACCATCTGATCCTGACCGGCGCCCATCCCAGCCCGCTGTCGGCGTACAACGGCTTCTACGGCGGAAGGTACTTTTCCAAGGCCAATGAATTCCTGGAGAGCACGGGTCAAACCGGCATCGACTGGGATCTGAAGGATTGAACACGAGGATTTTGAACAAAGACGACTCTGGAGGTAATTTATGGTCACTACGGTCCGGGCTGCCGGCGGCTCTAGAAGCGGCGGAGGTGGCAGCTGGTGATATATCGTGAAAACTTGGAGTACCTGACCGGGTACTACGAAAAGATCTACCGCAACAACACCTTTACGCCCAATGCGGGAAAGCGTGGAAAGAATCTGGCCAATTATAAGAAGAAACTGAAGATCAGGCTCCGCAAAGTGGTGCGGGAGAAGCGGCTGCAGCCGGCGGGGCCGGGGCAGGCCAGGGACGCCCACATCCGGGCTGAGGCTCTGTCCAAGGATATCAATACATACGGAACAAAGGCAGACAAGAAGATCTTTTATGAGCAGATTCGTCTCATGGCGGAGGCGGAGCTGCGTATTTTCATGGGCAGATATCCGGAATTTGAGGGAGCCCTGTCCACGATCTTCATGGGCGACAAGCAGGTGGACAAGCGGATGCGCAGAATGTCGCTGCTGGACTACTACCAGGACTTTTATCTGGTCAAGGTCATCAAAGGGGATATCTCCAAGCTGATGCCGGATTCGCCGACCATGCAGTATCCTCAGGCGCGGAACATGAAGCGAAGCTTTATCCTTCACGTGGGGCCGACCAATTCGGGCAAGACCTATCAGGCCATCGAGCGGCTGAAGTCGGCGGCCTGCGGGGTCTATCTGGGACCGCTGCGTCTTCTGGCTCTGGAAATTCACGACAAGATGAGCGCCAGCGGTATCCCCTGCACCATGATCACGGGAGAAGAGGAGATCGTGGAGGACTACGCCCTGGTCACGTCCAGCACCATCGAGATGATGGACGGAAGCAAGCGCTACGATATCGCCGTGGTGGACGAGGCCCAGATGCTGGCCGACCCTATGAGAGGCCACAACTGGACCAGGGCCATTCTGGGTCTGTGCGCTGACGAGATCCACGTGTGCATGGCGCCGGAGGCGGAAGCCGTGGTGAAGAAGCTGATCCGCATGTGCGGCGACCGCTATGAGGTGGTGCGCCACGAGAGAAACACCCGGCTGTCCTTCCTGCCGGAGCCTTTTGCCCTGGAGGAGGTGGAGGACGGAGACGCTTTGATCGTATTCTCAAAGAAGTCTGTCCTGCGGCTTTCGGCTTTGCTGGAGGAACGGGGCGTTGCCAGCAGCGTCATCTACGGGAACCTGCCGCCGGCCGCGAGGAAGGAGCAGATCTACCGGTTCATGTCGGGGCAGACGCGGGTGGTGGTCAGCACGGACGCCATCGGCATGGGAGTCAATCTGCCCATCCGCCGTGTGGTGTTCATGGAGACGGAAAAATACAATGGAAGGGTCATGCGGCCGCTGAAGCCTGCGGAGGTCCGGCAGATCGCGGGCCGGGCCGGTCGGTACGGCATGTACGAGGCGGGCTATGTGCAGGCGGCGAAGAACATGGCTTTGATCGGGGACGCTTTGACGTGTCCGCCGGAGGATCTGCAGTATGTCTACGCCGGTTTCGCTGAAATCCTGCTGGACATTCCGGCGGATATTCCCGCCATTTTCAACACGTGGGAAAAGATGGGCCGATCCCGGTTCTTCCGCATGATGTCGGTGGAAGAGAGCCTGGCTCGGTACCTGTATCTGGAGAAGGTCATGGAGCGGCGGGGCAGAGGCACGCGGCTGGCGGACTGCGACAAGCATCAGGTGTACCAGCTGATCTCCTGCCCGTGTGACGCCAGAGAAAGGCCGGTCATGGACCTGCTGGCAGATTACATGCGCGCGATCCTGATCAAAGGGCGGACCAGCCTGCAGTTCCCCATGCTGGACGAGGAGAACCCGGAGCTGCAGACCCTGGAAAGCTATTATAAATGTCTGGATCTTTATCATCAGGTCAGCCGCCGCTTCGGCTTTCCTTATGAAAAGCACGGTCTGGACGCGACCAAAAAGGTCTGTGTGGAAAGGATCAACGCCATTTTGACGGCGGATACGGGAAAATCCGCGGCGGCGGACCGATGAGAGGCCAGCGGTTGAAAGTCTGGCAAAGCCTGGCCGGCGTATCAGGACCGGTGGGCGGATCGAGAAATGGTCTGCAGATGAAGGAATTGCGGGCGGATCGAGAACTGGCCGGCAGATGAAGAGCTGGCAGACGGACGAGGGAGGAAAAGAACTGATGACAGACAAAGCTTTGAGGAAACGACTTTTGCGGACGGCCGTATGGGTAGGCGCCGTTTTTGTGGTACTGACGGCGGTCTTCGCGGTGTATTTCCGCCAGAACGCGGCGGCGGCAGACGGGCTGATGGCCGCGTATTTGCCGAAGGTCCAGTCCATGACCAATGAGGACGGGTCTCTGTCGGTGCTCCGGCTGCTCCGAAACAATATCTTCGCCAGCGCCCTCTGCGTCGGGCTGGGGCTGGTGCCGTTCATCTTCTTGCCGGCTTTCAGCGTGCTTTCCAACGCCGTGATGGTCGGGGCAGTGCTGGGACTGGGCGCGGCCAGCGGGGCCATGCCTGTGGCGAAAACGGTGATCTTTGGGCTGCTGCCTCACGGCATCTTCGAGCTGCCGGCCTTCTTCCTGTCCATGGCTATGGGGCTGTGTCTGTGCAAACTGCTGAGCCGGAAGCTTTTGGGCAGGGCAAAAGATGAAAAGCTCCTGCCGGTGCTGAACGCTCTGGCAAAGCTTTTTGTGCTGGGCGTTTTGCCGCTGCTGGCCGTGGCCGCGGTGGTGGAGTGTTTCGTGACGCCGGCCCTGATGGGCTGGGCGGGACTGGGCGCGGCCTAGGGATTGTCTGAAAAGAGGGCGTCTGCACCTTTGACGGACTGACGGCATAAGATAGAAGAGACTAAGAACTTGGAGGATCATTATGCCAAATGTATTTTTAAGTCCGTCTACTCAGGAGTACAACCAGTTTGTCAACGGGGGCACGGAGGAATATTACGCGAACCTGATCGCCGACGCCATGGCGCCGTACCTGCGGGCCAGCGGCATCGATTTCAGCCGCAACAATCCGGGAGGCACTGTGACGGATTCCATCGCCAGCTCCAACGCGGGAAACTACGATTTCCATCTGGCGATCCATTCTAACGCGGCGCCGCCGAACCTGGCGGGGACCATTCAGGGGCCAGATGTGTACTACTACAGGGATTCCACAGCGGGCCAGCGGGACGCGGAGATCATCGCCAACAACCTGAAGCAGATCTATCCCAACCCGTCTCTGGTAACGACGGTGCCGACCACGACGCTGGCGGAGGTGCGAAGAACCACGGCGCCGACGGTGCTGGTGGAAGTGGCTTATCACGACAATATCGACGACGCCAACTGGATCAAAAACAACGTAGACGAGATCGGCCGGAATCTGGCCCTGTCTGTGGCGGATATCCTGGGCGTACCTTTTGTAGAGGCTTAGGCGGGCCGGGAAAAGACAGACTGGACAAAGACGGACCGAACAAAGATGGGCCGGACAAAGACAGACTGAACAAAGACGGACCGATGATTGATCGGGGCTGGAGCTTCGCGGGGCGAGGGCGGCTTTGCTGCTTTACCGCGCTGAGGTTCCGGCCTTTTCTTTTTTGCCTTCTGCCCTTTTGCTCTTTGCTGTGCCGTTTGTCAAGGGCGCGGGCGAGGCCGGATTGATCCCGTGCAAGATGAGTAAGGCTGGCTGTATCTGTCGATGGGGAACCCT
>CALLDR010000141.1 GCA_937997955.1 uncultured Emergencia sp.
TTCTTTTGGTGTAGTTTGACAGGCCACACCCTAAGTTTAGCATAGGAGATTTATTTTTTCATCATCGCTAAAGCTTCTCCGGAACCCCCGGTACAGCCGGGAGTTTTCTTTTTACAATCAAAGAGGGGGCTGGCAAGCAGCCCCCCTCGTATGCTGCCTTACGCGCGACTAACGCCAGGCAACTCAATTCGTACATCAATCACTCTTCTTAATCGCCTTCTTTGCGAAACAGTCTCCGGCAACCATCTCGATGCTCTTTCTTTCATAGATTCTTTGCGGCCTATCTTCCTGCCTCAACCTTTACTCCTTTTCTGAAAAATATCCAGATTGCTGCTGTCAGCACCACAGCCATAATTCCAGAGACTACGGCTTCCATACCGGGCTTATTGACCGCCATCAGCACAAACACGGTATAGAGAGGGAATGTAATCGGCGACTGCAGTCCACTGGCAACGCCCTGAATCTCCGGTACCGGCGATTTTCCTTCAGGATCAAGCATTCTATGTACAGCAAAGCCCGTTGCCACGACGCCCGTTGCCATGCCGTAAATAAAGCAAGCTTTTTCAAACCAGAATTCTTTCGTACACTTGTAGCACATGAAGAATACATAAGCAGCTGTAAAACCGATACACACCACGCTGATGATGACCATTGGTATCCAGTATTTAGCAGCAAAGGCCAGGTTCAAAGTGGCGATAGCTCCTGTGATCATAATATCTACACTGAGATTTCCGATTGTTTTTACGCTTTTTATATCTACGAAACGATCCAGCCTCGTCTTCCTCGCGACTGGCCAGAGAATCAGGGAGCCGATTACTCCCCCGATCATCGTCGGCAAAGACGCGATGATTGAATTGACCATGCCTAAATAGTGCAGAAGCTGATCTCCGAACCATTGTACGCAAAGAATAACGGCCAATTGAAAGAGTAGATTGTCCAATGCCGCAGGCTCGATTTTTGTCATGCCAACTGGAGTCTGTTTATCCTCCGGAATCAGACTTGGACTTAGTTTCTCGCCTTTCTGCCCCGGTTTAACAAATACCGCGTGGTTTTTTCTGATTCCGATATTGACAAAAACCGTTCCTAGAAGAATGGCGGCCAACAGGCCTACCGTTGACAGAACCATGCCGATATCTGTCGTTCCAAGGATCCCATAGGAGTCAAACATCGCTCCCATGGATGCTGCACTCGGATGACCGCTCAGGAAGCTGAACGGAGCCATCAGCCCCCAGCCCTGCGGCATATCAGTCCAAATACTGATGCAGGCGTAAGCGACGAGAGATCCCAGAAGCGCCTGCCACCATGTGACAGAAAACTCAATCAGAGTATAGTCAAGGTACGATTTTACACGATCCAGATTGATAGTTACACCCCAGACAAGAGCCGTGAATACCAACCCGCCCAAGGCAGCGGAATACTCTGCAAAGCTTGCTGGCAGTTCGATGATTCCGCCAACCTGCGGACCAAGAAGCAGCGCCAGCGTGCCGGCAAGCACCGGGACCGGTATATATAGTTTCCGAAAAACAGGAACAATCTGCCTGATAGCATAGCCGGCCACCAAAAATAAGCCAAGAATCCCCAGATCTGTTACTGCTTGTGTCAAAGTCATTTAATCTCTCCTTTCTCTATGATCAAATCACCGGCGCTCCCGCCTACGCAAAGATCAAGTATGCGTTTAAAGCATCCCTGCCGTCCACATAAATCCGTCCATTCTTTTCAAACCACGTGTAACCATTTTTTTCAGCAGCTTCACGGATATAGTCCAAATCGCCATGTTTGAATTCAACGCCGACGACATTACTTCTAATGCCCTTTGGTGCTTGTACATCAAATTCTCTTTCATATGCGTTCTTGTCAATCAGCCTTACGCATGACGTATAACAGCCTGCATCCGCGTGCTCCTTCAACGTATCATGAAGTCGGTGGATCGCCTTTAATGCGCCCATCAACATCTCTTCCGTCTCGTAATACAAAACCAGAGCGGAAATCTGAGTTACGCCATTGGCATGATATTCATGGATGTTTTTTCGCTCCGCATGGGCATGATTTTCATCCGTATGCTCCATAACGCCGATCATCATGTTTGGAAACGGCTCGAGTCCCAGATCAAAGGCAAACATGTCGGAGGTTACGCTTCCACCCAGTTTTGCATAGTAAGGCAGTTCCGTTCCGACCATTTCCCGTCTATATACTTTGCACACATCATATCCTGCCGATTGGGCGGCGCCGTTTGACGCGTCACAGTCGCCAGTACTCAAAACATACGTATATACACCAGTTACGCCGCGAGGGTCAGAGAGTCTTTCTCTCAGCGGCATGCCTGGCTGTTGAATCCAATCAAGCTTTATCGGCCACATGTTCCCTTCTGGATCCTGCGGATAAATGTTAATATAAGCGCTGTCCTCATCCATATAGAAATGACTCATCCAGAAGCTTCCTGGTTCTTCCGTGTCCGGCCTTTTATCTCCCATATGGAATCCCAACTTTTCAAAAATTTCAATGGTCTTCTCTTCATCTGCTGTACACCATCCAAAATGGTCAATAAACATCTCTGCGTATCTTTGCATTTTCATTCTCCTTTTCATTTAAATTCCATTATCAGTTCCTTAGCTTCGCTTTAATGCTTTATTGCGAGAAACTGCCAAGCGACTTTTTCTAGTCTAAACCATTTACATTATTTATATCAAACAATCAGTTGAGATGGAATTGACCAAAATGTTAAAATTGCATTAATCTAAAATTAACGCGCTGTCAACCTTGTAAACAGCGCGCCATAATGGAAGGCACCAGCCTGCAGGAATAAAATATCTCACAAACCGGCCTCTTCTTCAAAAACAACCCCCCTGCCCGGATCAGCCCGCAGCAGGGGGGTTTTGTTCGTGGTATAAAAAAGTACCGACCTCTATATTTTTAGAATCTCAGTGACAGGCAGGTCAGGCTGCCGTCGATCTTCTTGAACTCGGCGGTGTCCATCAATTTGATCGGATATCCCAGATCCTCGATGATCTTCCTGGTCTTCGGATAGCCGTCCGGTACCAGTACCGTGCCGTTGATGTTCATGCTGTTGATGGCATAGAGCTCGTCCGGATCGACGACAAAGCGGTTGAAGTCCTTAAACGCCTCCATATCGTTCATAACAGCCGTAACCAGCATGTTGTTGTTCTCCAGATAGATGACAAAGTCCTTCAGATGCAGTCCCTCTGTTACGGGAACGGTGGAGGACGTATAGCCGAACTTGGTCACGATGTCGTTAAACTGCTTTGCTCCCTCTTCATTGGTACGTCCGGACAGACCCACATAGAAATGGTCGCCGACTCTCATCACGTCGCCGCCTTCCATGGTGCCCGGCGCTTCGATATGGAAAATCTGATCATCATCGTAGAACTTACGGATCGCGTCGATGATTTCGTGCTTCTCGCCGTTTCTGGAATCCGTCGCCGGATTGGTGATGACAGCGCAGCGTTCCATGACCACAGCAGGGTCTTCAACAAAACAGGAGTCAGGAAATCTTTCGTCAGCATCCAGCTCTGTAACATCTAGTCCCAGCTCCCTCAGGGTCGCGACGTAAATATCGTGCTGCTTCACCGCCGCGTCATAATCCGGCGTGCCGTCGCAGAACTGACCGGTGGAAATGCCGTCGATCAGCGCCTTGCAGGGTTTGCGTGTAATTGCTCTTGTAAACATAAGATTGCCTCCTTAACTTTTGAAACTTTTTCTTGCGATCTTCTCGTTATAGTTATAATATATAATATATCATCAGCTTTTAAAAGAGCATATTTATCATCTTTTCCATGACTTTTACGCATGGAAAAGCAAAACAGAAGGATAAAACAGAAGGATACACAGCAGAAGAAATAAACGGCAGAAAGCCAAAGGAAAGAGAGGGAATCCCCTATGAACGTATCTCAATATGAAGCCCTGATCAAAGCCCTGGAAACCGGCACCCTGACCCAGGCCGCGGAAGAGCTGGGCTACACCCAGTCCGGTCTCACGCGGGCGCTGAACGCTCTGGAAAGCCAGTTTGGTTTCAAGCTGCTGCGGCGGGATCGGAACGGAGTCCAGCTGACCGCGGAAGGCCAGTTCCTGCTGCCCCACATCAAAACCGTCCTCTACGACCAGTACCGGTTGGAGGAATGTGTCAACGAGATCAACGGCCTGAAGTCAGGCCTGATCCGCGTCGGAACGTTTAACAGCGTTTCCGCCCAATGGCTGCCCGGCATGATCAAAAGGTTTCAGGCAGACTATCCCGGCATCCGCTTTGAACTGCTTCACGGCACCAACGATCAGAACGTAGAATGGATCGCCACGGGCCGGGTGGATATCGCTTTCATCAAATACCCTCCTGACACGGAAATGGACGCGGAGTTCCTTTACCGCGATCCCATCGTAGGCATCTTCGCCGCGGACGACCCCTACGCTTCTTGGGACAAATTTCCTCTGGCAAAGCTGCCCGAACTGCCCTATATCGCCCTCAATGAAGGCGTGGAAGATGAGATCACCGATATTCTTCAGGCCAATCAGGTCGAGCCGAACACCCGATTCGTGGAGAGCGACGACCACGCTGTCATCGCCATGGTCGAGCAGGGACTCGGAACCAGCCTGATGTCCAAGCTCATGCTGCTCGGCTTTTCCCGCAATATCGCCGCCGTACCTTTGGAGCCGCCTGCCTGGCGGGATTTGGGCATCGGCTGCAAAGACAGAAACAGTCTGTCAGCCGCGGCAGCGGCCTTTGTTCAGTGCGCAAAGGAATGGCTGAAAGAGGAAGGGTACACGCAAGGGCGCACTCCTCTTCCATAGAGAAGCCAAAAGGGAATGTGCTCTGCGCGCATTCCCTTATCATTACAATTTATGCAGTTCTCTCGCCAGGCTGATGTCCCTTGCCAGACTGATGACCCTCGCCGGGCTGATGTCTCTCGCCAGGCGGGTTCTCCCATCGGATTAGTTTCTCCCGCAGCAGTTCTTGTATTTCTTGCCGCTGCCGCACGGACACGGATCGTTTCTGCCGACCTTCGGCCCTTCCCTGCGCACGGTCTGCTGCTTCTTTTCTCTTTCCGGTACCTGGGCGTCCTCAGGCATCTGGCCGCCGCCCTGCATGGCCCGAACCGCGTCCTCGTCGATGTAGTCGCTCTTGGTAGCCTGCTCCGCTTCCATGATGGCCCGGCGCTCAGTCCTGGTTTCTACAGTCACGTTGTAGCAGTACTTGACCGTATCCTCCTGAATGGCGCTGATCATCTGCTCGAACATTTCAAAGCCTTCCTTCGCGTAAGCCGCCGCCGGGTCCTGCTGACCCAGCGCGCGCAGACCGATACCGGATTTCAGCTGATCCATAGCGTCGATATGATCCATCCACAGGTTATCCACTACCCGCAGCAGAATCATCCGTTCAACCTCACGCATCTGCTCGGAACCGATTTCTCTCTCTTTGTCCTCGTACAGGCTGACGAACTCATCGAAAACAGATTCCCGCAGGGATTCCTCTGTCATGGCGTTCAGTTCCTCCGTCGTGTAGGAAGTCTTTCCTCTGTACCTATCGGTAATCTTGCGCAGGTTCTTGGTCAGAGTAACAAAATCCCATTCCTCCGGATACTTGGAATCCACCACGATCGGTTCGATGATAGCTCCTACGATGGTCTGCATCATGTTCAGAATGTATTCCTTCAGATCCTCTCCAAAGAGCACCTTGCGCCGCTCCTCGTAGATGACCTCTCTCTGCTTGTTCATGACGTTGTCGTACTGGAGCACGTATTTTCTGATGCCGAAGTTCTTGCCCTCTACCTTCTTCTGGGCGCCTTCGATGGATTTGCTCAGCATGCCCGCTTCGATGGCTTCGTCCTCCTCAAGTCCCATGCGGTCAACGATCTTCTGCATCCTCTCGCCGCCGAACAGGCGCATCAGCTCATCTTCCAGGGAAATGAAGAACTGGGTCTGGCCCGGGTCTCCCTGACGGCCGGAACGTCCGCGCAGCTGGTTGTCGATACGCCGTGACTCGTGGCGCTCTGTACCGATGATAGCCAGACCGCCCAGTGCTACGACATCCTTCTGCTCTTCTTCTCTTTCCTTTTTATACTGCTGGTGCAGCTGATTGAACTTCGCTCTCGCTTCATTCAGCTCCGGATCATCGGATTTGATGAAGCTGGAAGCGAAGGAAATGGCCTCCTCGCTGTAGCCCAGTCTTTTCAGCTCTCTCTTTGCCTCAAATTCCGGGTTGCCGCCCAAGATGATATCGGTACCACGGCCGGCCATGTTGGTGGCGATGGTAACCATACCCAGACGTCCCGCTTCAGCGACGATCTCCGCTTCTCTGTCGTGCTGCTTGGCGTTGAGCACGTTATGCTTGACGCCCCGCTTCTTCAGCATATCGCTGATCAGCTCGGACTTTTCGATGGAAATGGTACCTACCAGCACCGGCTGTCCTGTCTGGTGCAGCTCCGCGACCCGGTTGGCAATAGCCTTGAACTTGCCCTTTTCCGTCTGATATACGGAGTCCTGCAGGTCCTCTCTGGCGATCGGTTTATTGGTCGGGATCACCACGACGTCCATGTTGTAGATATCGCGGAACTCGTCTTCTTCTGTCTTTGCTGTACCGGTCATGCCCGCCAGCTTTTGATACATGCGGAAATAGTTCTGCAGCGTGATCGTAGCCAGGGTCTTGGACTCGGAGCGGACCAGCACTCTTTCCTTTGCCTCGATGGCCTGGTGCAGGCCGTTGGAATATCTTCTTCCGAACATGAGACGGCCGGTGAACTCGTCTACGATGATGATCTCGCCGTCCTTGACGATATAGTCCACGTCCCGCTCCATCAGGTTGCGGGCCTTCAGGGCCTGCAGCACGTGATGGTTGATCTCCATATTCTCAGGATCGCCGTAGTTGTCCACGTGGAAGAAGGCCTCAGCCTTTGCCACACCTTCATCGGTCAGGGCTACCTGCTGGTCCTTTTCCTCCACGGTGAAATCCGCTTCCTTTGTCAGGGTCGTCACGAACCGGTCCGCCGTCTTATACAAATCGGTGGATTTTGACCCGCGGCCGGAGATGATCAAAGGGGTTCTGGCCTCATCGATCAAAATGGAGTCGACCTCGTCGATGATGGCGTAGTTCAGTTCCCTCTGCATCAGCTCTTCCTCGTAGATGACCATGTTGTCTCTCAGATAATCAAAGCCGAACTCGTTGTTGGTGCCGTAGGTGATGTCCGCTCTGTAGGCAGCCTTCCTCTCTTCGTTGCTGATGCCGTGGACCACGCAGCCTACGGTCAGGCCAAGGAAGGTGTACAGCTTACCCATCCATTCAGCGTCACGCTTTGCCAGATAGTCGTTGACGGTGATGACGTGAACGCCCTTGCCCTCCAGCGCGTTGAGATACGCGGCCAGGGTGGCCACCAAAGTCTTACCTTCACCGGTTTTCATCTCGGAGATGCGGCCCTGATGCAGGACCACGCCGCCGATCAGCTGTACGCGGAAGTGCTTCATGCCCAGGGCACGCCACGCGCCCTCCCGGCAGACGGCAAAGGCTTCCGGCAAAATGTCGTCCAGGGTCTCCCCCGCCGCCAGTCTCTCGCGGAACTGAGGCGTCTTCGCCTGCAGCTCCTCATCGGACAAAGCCGCCATAGCCCCGTCCAAGGCCTCGACTTTGTCCACGATCTTTTCTATTTTCTTTACTTCTTTTTCATTGAGATCTCCAAAGATCTTTTCCATCAGTCCCATGTTTGTCTGATTCCCCCTTCCGGTTATTCTTCTTCGTCAGGTTTCTGGGTTACCTTCAGATTGATTTCTATCGCTTTTCTTTCATCTGCTTTGATTACGCGGCCGCAGAAGATCTTGCCGCCTGTATCGTATTCAAAGGTGTCTCCGGCCTTCGGCAGCTTATCCAGCTGCAGCACCACCCATCCGTTGACGGTGGTGGCGTCCAGTTCCACCTCTTCATCAAAGTAATCGAACATCTTCTCCACGTTGGTGCTGCACAGGACTCTGTAGCTTCCGTCCTGCAGCTGGGTGATCTCCTGGGATTCCACCTCATCGTGTTCGTCGTAGATATCGCCCACCAGCTCTTCGATGATGTCCTCCATGGTCACAAGTCCCGCCGTACCGCCGTATTCGTCCACGATGATGGCGATGTGTGATTTGTTCATCTGCAGTTTTTTCAAAAGGTCTGCCGCCTTCATGGAGCCCGCCACATAGACCACCGGCTTCACGTAGTCGGAAATGGTCTTCTTGGACCCTGAAATATAGTTGTGGAAGTCCTTCTGGTTGAGCACGCCCAGAATCTTATCCAGATCGTCCTCGTACACCGGCAGTCTGGAAAAGCCGGTTTCCATGAACATGCGGGCCACTTCCTTCTTGGTGGAATCGATCTCGATGGCTTTGATGTCCACCCTCGGCGTCAGCACGTCCCACGCTTCCAGCTCGTTGAACTCGATGGCGTTCTGGATCAGCTCGCTCTGGCCTGCCTCGATGCTCCCCTCCGTCTCCGCCTCTTCTACGATGGTCAAAAGCTCGTCCTCCGTAATGGCCCGGCTGTCCGGCGTCTTGAAAAGCCGCGAGAGCAGCTTTTTCCACTGGCTGAACAGGAAGTTGATCGGGGTCAGCACCACCATCAGCAGATGGATCAGAGGCGAACTGAACATGGCAAAGCCTTCCGGGCTTTCCTTTGCCAGGCTCTTCGGAGAGACCTCTCCAAAGATCAAAACCACCACGGTAACTACGATAGTCGAGATCGTCGCTCCGTATTTCGGATTCAGTTCCAGGAACAGCGCCGTAGCCACCGCTGTCAGGCCGATGTTGACCAGGTTGTTGCCGATGAGGATCGTGGAAAGCAAGTTGTCGTAATTGCCCTCCAGCTCCAGGACCCGCTTGGCCCGCTTGTCACCATCTCCCGCCATGTTCTTCATCCTGATTCGGTTGATGGACGTAAACGCCGTCTCCGTAGCCGAGAAATAGGCCGAAAAGATCAAAAAAACTACCATAATCCCTATGGAATACCCTATGTGACTGTCCATGTAATTCTTATTTTCCTCCTAGATTTACAAAAATAAAGTACCGTCTGTAACATCTCATTTTAGCATATAATCGTGAAAAAATAAAGGATTTCACAGAAACTCCAACTTTTTTCTTAACAAAATTTCACAAACAAAGAGGCTGGCGTCCCAGCAGTTATTTTCCGCTGGGACGCCAACCTCTTCCAGACCGAATCGTCTTTTATGCTATCGTTTTTTATTGCGCATCTCTCTTAAGGAAAGCGGTCAGACAATGTACGGAGCCTCTGCCTTTGTTCAGCTCGGACAGATCCAACACGTCTACGGTGATGCCTGCCTTTTCCATCAGCTCTACGGTTCTAGGAGAACCTACGCTGGTAACTACATGGCCTGGCTCAATTGCGACAAAATTGGTGGCATAGCCATATTTTGTTTCCGTTAAGGAAGGGGTCTCGATGATACGATAGCCCTTTCTCTTCAGAGCATCCACAACCATATACGGTACCTGGCATGCGTGGAGCACGACAGTATCATTGCTGGCAAAGCTCATGAGACCGTCTATATGCGCATGTCCATACGGGATCTGCATCGGGATGATCTCTGTAACGCCCTGCCGTCTCAGTTCTGCCTCCATCTGATCATAACCGGACCGGTTAGCCCGGCTGGACAGGGACAGGATGACCGTATGTCTGTCTACCCAGACCGCATTTGCCCCCTCAAAGATACCGTCCCCCGCAATGGTCTTTACAATAGGAACACCCAGCTCAGCCAATCGCTTCGCAGTATAGCGTTCTTCGCCTCTTTTCACCGGCATAGCCAATCGCGCCAAAATTGCACCTTCCGGCGTCATGAACATGTGGTCTCTCATGAACATGGCGTTAGGTCTGTCCTTGCGCTGCTCTTCCACATAATATACATCTACACCATGGCTGCGGTAGTAATCCGCCAGCAGATCGTGCTGCTGCCTGCATTTCTCCGGATCTACCGGCGCTCTGAAGCGGACTTCCGCGTAATTGAAATTGTCGATTTCTTTTCCCGGTCTATGCAGCAGCACTGCCCGAAGCCGGTTAACTTCAGAACTGCAGCCCCAGTCGCCGCCCCAATATTTGGTCATATCCTGTTCAATCGTAGTTTCCTCAGGGAACCATCTCTCTCCGTCAATAGCCTGAATATCAGGAAGTTCTGTTCCCTTCAAAAGACACTCATCAAGGTTAATAATTTCTTTAATCATTGTTGTAATCTCCTTTTTGTTTTTTCTCTCTATATGCTTCGTTTTCACGGCATGTCCTATTATAAATATACAGCGTCGCTCTCAGCGTCAGGTGTTTTCACATGCCCATACTTCTTCACGGACAGCTTGTGCAGTACGAAAATAGTTCCAATCAGTACCGCTGCCGCAACGAACAGCATAGCAGGCGTTA
>CALLDR010000142.1 GCA_937997955.1 uncultured Emergencia sp.
AGTACCAGCGCTAAGTACTGGTCGCAGCAGATGGCGTTTACGATGATGCACATCAACTCTGTAACCAGAACCAGACCGCCTCTGCCCTTCGCAACCTTCAACAACAGATCTGCAAATGTCGCCATGATACCGGTTACGTCCACGATACCGCCGAAGCACATTGCGCACAGAATGATGGAAATGGTCCAGAACATTTTCTGCATACCATCGTGACCCAGCAGGCTGGACAACTCGTTGATAACGTCGGATGCGCCTTCAGGTGCAACACCCATGTGAACACCGTTGTTCATAATGTTGAAAATGTTGTTAATTAAGTGATCTCCACCAAGGGCTGTTTCAACAGCAGTTTGGTTCCAAAACATGAGAGGCACGGCGATAAACACGCCGCCGATCAGAGACGGCAATGCAGGCAGCTTCATGGCTACCGCGACGATAACGAATACAGGCGGAATCAGGGCGATTACGCTGATCTTGGAAGACGCCTGAATGAAAGCGGTGATCTCGTTCAGCACGGACATGTCAACTTCGTTGTTGGAAGAATGCATGAAGCCCAGAACTGCGTAAGCGACCAGCGCGATGACCAGGGAAGTTCCGGTGGTGTAGATCATGTGCTTGATATGGCCAAACAGAGTAGCGCCAGCCATAGCAGGAGCCAGGTTAGTCGTATCGGACAGCGGGGACATCTTGTCTCCGAAGTACGCGCCGGATATTACTGCGCCAGCGGTCATGATATTTGGGAAACCAAGGGCTGTTCCAACACCGATCAGTGCCACGCCCATGGAACCGGCTGTGGACCAGGATGAACCTGTCGCCAGGGATACGATGGAGCACAGGATACAAGCGGTAAGTAAGAATACTTTCGGGCTGATGATCTTGATGCCGTAGTACATCATGGAAGGAATGGTTCCTGCAGCCATCCAAGCCGAAATCATAGCGCCGACGACAGCCAGAATTAGGATAGCCTGCATGGATCTGTTGATGGATGCCAGGATTCCCTGTTCCAGATAAGCCCATTTCCATCCATTCGCGACGGCGATAATGCCTGCGAAGCAGGCCGCTAAGATAAGACCGATGTGAGGTTCTCCTCCTCTATCGCCCAAGATAGAGTAAATGAGAAGACCGATCATTGCTAAAATGACAAGTAAGCATTGCCAAAGAGGTATCTTTCTACCCATAATAAGTCCTCCTTAATAATATTAAGTTAAATAAAATAAAATCCGTCATGCTTTTGTTTAAAGCATAGTCAAATTATAAAGGAAAATGGCGAAATTGTCAAGATCATATAAATATTCTGTCACAGTCCCTTCATTTCTGCATCGCCTTAAGCCAAATCGATGTATTTTCCAAAAAACATTGAAAAATGCACACTTTTCCTTGCACCTAAACATCTTAAGAGCATCCATAAAATACGCACATAATAATGTAAGAAAAAATTTTTCCAAAGAAGATGGATCTACACAATTTCATTGTTTCTGTTTCTCACGAGGTTCGGTAAGTTGCAACATCTGTATTGGATGACTTGTCCCCCTCTCCAAAATCCTCACATCTTTCATCCTGGCACTGGCATGAATCATTTTTCCATCAATTGTTTTCAGACGAAGATATCCTTTACGATTTCGTCCTGCGACAAAACAGACCTGCCCATTATACTCTACTTTATCCCACATTTTGAAGCCATTAATATATTGCGGTGACTGCACCTTTATATAAATGCCTCCTTTGCCTGGGTTTGCTTTATACAATTTCCGATTATGATTTCTGGTCCTTTTTGTATAATACGTATATTCCAATTTCTTTGCATTTGGGATTCCGCATATACAAAATCCGTAGTTTTCCGATGTTGGGTACAAACCAAATCTATTTCTAAATTGTTTTGTTAAATATCCAAACGTGATCTTTATAGACTCGGATCCATACCGGTCCCTAAGTTCTTCTACGATTTTCCATCTCGCAACATTAAGAAAAGCTTCTTTTTTAAAATTTCCACCACGCTTTATCTTTGTTTCAATTTCTCCATTATCAATTAAATCTCGACATGTTCTGCAAACTGCAATTACATTTGAAACATTATAATGCTTTTTATAATCGGCAGGAGTTCTTCCAACAGAAAGATAATCTTTAATAAAATGCATGCATAAAACAGGGTCACCAGCTGCACCTTTACATATACGGCATTTATGCTTATCGCGAGAGAAAACATACTCTTTTATATTATAATAGTTATGTCCTTTTTGATAATCCTTGCCACTAATATTGGGATCAATAAGTTTCTGTACATCAAACTTTGCAACTTCGACTTTAATGATGCTCACAGGTAAAATATCTACGATTCGCTGTACCTCTTGTAAATGCGCATCAATTTTTTGCCTGACCGACGGTGCGAGCCAACCCTTTGGTTTAGAATGTGTACGGTTTCTGAAGCGTGCTGGTCGATATCTCAATCTGTATCGGCGTGTGCTTCTCGCTTTCCAACGATTCTCTAACAGTGACGGAATGTCAGTTCTCAGTTCAATAGTTCCAGAATACAATTCTGCTTCTTTCGTAGCTGCGGACAACAGCATTCTTTCATATCCTAGCTTAACTCCTAACGTGACAGGCTGGATATACGATGTACTTGTATATAGCAACTGTATCGTAAAGGGTGTGCGCCTGACAACCTTTGCCCGACCATCGTTAAGCATATGTCTAACCTTTCCGCTTTTCTTTGTCGGCATAAGCGGCTTTCCATTAACATCTAATACATATACTATCATTTTATCTCCAAATAAATAAAAAACATAGGCCAAAGCAAGATGATGTGAATTTCACATTGCGGTTACATTTTAGTTTCCTAAAATCAACACAAAGACTGTGTGTTAAATCCATTACGGATAAGGCAGTCCATTCAGACTGTAAGGTGGCCTGCGCTAAAAATATCTCAGGGTTTATGACAAATGCACTGTAGGTGATAGTCCCTACTGTTTAACACCTGCCCGCAGAGCAAGATGCTAGGCCTGCACACATCTCGGTGCCTATAATATTCCTGAGTATTGTGGTCCGAAAACCGGCCCAAAGCTAGCCTTGACCTATGCGCCAACTATCTGGCAGAACTTTCGTTCCTAATTCTATTATACTAAATTTCTATGATAATGACAACAAAATTATTATTCAAAATTCATTAAAATCAGCAAGAAGAGTCACAATTGTCAGAAATCGGTATAAGCGTTGCGATGCTATAACAAAATTGTAGCGAGAGTGACTAATAAGATATAATAAATTTCAGAAATTAAAAAAATCAGAATTTCAAATGAAGGTAGGTTTCACTGGTTCCGCTTCCTTCCCCTGTGTACAGGTTATCCGAGGTCACGGTTCCGTCGGTATAGGTTGCAAGCATGTTGCCAGGAGGATAGGTATATGCCTTGCTGACGCTGCTGCCCCCTGCGGTATCTGTGATGCCGGTCTGGTTGCTGTTTCTGTCGTAGGAGTAGCTGTGCTGCTCAATCGTTTCTCCGGATTTGGTATAGGTCATGTCTGACGCTCTGCCAAGGGCATCGTAGGTATAGGTCAGCAGGATGTAGCTCGCCGTATCGTTTGCTCGGAAGTTGTAGTAGTATGTGGATCGATGAACGCCAAGAAGTTCACATTGACGCTTAACAGATAGTTTATGGCTTGATTTTGTGAAGGTCCGGGATAGGAGCTCCAGCTCTGCGAAAGCAGCCTGGAGAAAGTCGCGTTCCAGCGTTAACTAGCCGATGGTTTTAAGGCGATACGTTCTTCTTCCAGGGCTGCCTCCTTTCTGCAAGGCTCTTTCTCAATCTAGAGCTCGGTGAAGACACGGCCCGCATTCTGCAGGAACTCCTTCTTTCAGGTTCGAAGCATGTTGGGATTCAAATTGTAGGAAGCTGCGATTTCGTTGAGTTCCTTCTCGCCCTATAAGACTTCAATTACGACCTTTGCCTTGAAGTCTGAATAGGTTGTGCGTGTCCGTGACATGATGTTAACTCCTCTCGTTTGTAAAATTTTTATCATGTTCACGATAAATTTGGAATACCCTGTCCAGCCTTATGGAACCATTATAAGAAGCCGTTAATAATCAGCGGGTAAAATAAAGAGTGGGAGTACAGTCAATCGGACAAACCGAGAAGCTGTACTCCTGTTTTTCGTTATGAAATGACTAAAAAAACGCCCTGCACAAAACTTCAGAATACCTTATGTCTCGATCTTTCAGTCGTCGCAGCTTAGTGTTTCTTCCCTTTTCGTATAACTGCAATTAGAATTCCAATTAAAACTCCGCTAGCAATATATGGCGCTACTGCAATTAGGCAAATCACGTATTGCATTGATACGGTCGACATTTAATAACCTCTTCCTTTCCAACAAAGTCTTTTTATACAATCTGAGAAAGGTTCCTCATTCTTCTCTACAAAAACGACAGCCAATGAACTCTCTCTCAGTATCATTTCTATCTCCTCATATTCTTCACATTCTTCCAATCGAATTGCTGATATGTCCATATAGCGAAAGAAAGGATTATCCATTAACCTTCTCATGATATCATCACACTTTAATATCTTATTGTCCGTATTTTTTAAAGCAATACACTCCTTCCTCCTCTTCATATGGATAAACCCCATTAAGATAAAGCTTCTTCCACATCGAAAGAATTTCGCCCTGCTCGTCCAGCATCTTTATAATAGTTCTTCCATACGGCGACAGCCCAGTAATATCTACTTTAACCACTTCAGTAGTTTCCGAAACTATGGTTGTTTGAAAAAAGAGTTTTACGAAAAACTTTCTTAATCAACAGCCATCAATCATCCAGCTCATCCTCAGAAAAAAACATCGTCTCATAAAATACATCCTCCTCATTATTTTTCTGGCATAGAAAGTCGTTGAAATAAGCCGTACATACTTGCAATAAAATCCATGGATGTTTTAACATAATCTCCAAATCTTTTTTGAAACAACTTCATTTAGCTGGATCTTAATAGGAAATGTGCATTCCTCTATCATTTTTAAATCAGATATTTCAAACAGCATGACGAACAATGTTCTTTGGTTGGAATTTACTTTGGCAAAAAATTGCTAAAAAGTCCACCCGCTGTTTTCTGCGTCCTTTTTTCCTTTTTATCTATCATTTTACATCAGATAGACAAAAAACACTACAGAAAATATGATCGTTCGTAATGTTTTTTGCTTATCCAAATTTGAGACGCAGCAACTTCACTTTTACTTTGGCAAACCGGAAGTTACCTTGGCAATTAACCCAGCAGTATATTCACATTCTGACGGAGCGTGTCATATTCCTTTTCCTCTCTGTATCGAATTTCAGATGCTCACCTTCTCTGGTTTCGTTCATCTATTGTGTAAAAGTTGTTTTCATAGTGATTTTTATTTTGTAAGGTACAACCGCTTTAATAGATTGTCCATAAGCGGCGTAATTATTTATCAAGGTAACACCTGCACTGCTGTACCCCGATAACGCGTTCTTCCAATTTATATGTTCGAAATCATAAGTATCATTAACTGTAATAGTTACTGTCCAGACACCCTTGCTATTACGTGTACCTGATGCTTGATAGCTGACCTTGTTAAAGGCTAAATGTAAATCCCTTGTACTGTTAAGGGTTACGCTTCCACTGGTAGAATATAAGGAGACTCTATTACTCCTTACATAAGCCTTGTAATCACTGATGATTTTCTTAATCTCTGTCGACTTCTTAACTTGTGCTGCAATTGGATCTGATGATGTTATTGATACATTAGTAGGATTATCTTGGAGTGAATGCAATAAACATGCGCTTGCTGTTGTGTATCCTAAATCATCCCCAATTTTAGCAAGTGCTCTAAGATCTGCTCTAACAAGTGCTTTTGTGACTGCAGCTCTTTGTACCGGCGTATCCTCAATAATGCCTTCTTCAATTGCGTAATCGATAAAGTTCTCTATTGTCTGTTTTGTTGAAATGGCATCGCCGTTAATGTTGGACGGTAAGGATTTTAAATAACTTTGATATAAATTATCCAGCTCCTGTTCAGTCATATCTATCTCCTTGATATACGAAACACTTTCTACTTCTAAAGCATTTACTGCATACACCTCCCCATCTTGATAAACGATTTCTTCTGTAACTTCATTTGTTGCGAAAGATGCCTGCCCTGTAATCATAATCATTGCAACAGTTATGACAGCCATGTTTCTTAGCTTTCTTCCATGTTTCATAATTTTTCTCCTTTTTTCTTTTACTATATTGCAAATTTATGTTGGAACTGGTCCACCATAAAAAACGGGTACGATGATAAACATGAATATACAAACGACAACAGGAAATGCAAAAAAACATCCTCCCAATATAAATAACCAAAGTGATTTGCTTTTTTTCCTTTTTTGCTGTTGTCCAAGACATATTAGTATTAGGCCTATAAGACAGAAAAAAAAAGGTAAACATAAATAAATAAATCCTGTTAATCCCATTGTGTCGAGCAAGAAAAACACATTAAAGATTAATGCTCCTAGAAGTATGACAATAATACGATTTCTGGTGGCAAGTTCACTTTTATATATTGAAACTACCTCTAAAACTGTATCGTTTTGATCTTCTTGCATCAGTAATTTCGTTAGGCTTTTTCCTGATACGCGGATTAAAAGTTCGATTGTTTTTATATTTGGAAAACCAACTCCATTTTCCCATTCCAACAATGTTTTTTCTGTTACAGATAATATCTCGGCTAGCTCACTTTGTGTCCATCCTTTATCTTCACACAGTCTTAAAATAAAATTGCTTTTTTTATTGACCATATTTATCTTGTATGATGTTTATAGAAGCTGAAACATCACTTTTCCTTTCTTTTAATCTGGTATCGTGGTTCAATATATTCAGATACTGTGGCCTTTTGATTTTATCTTGTAGCCTTGACTACTCTATAGGAGTGTATTGCCGCTGCCTTTATCTGAATTGTTTATGTGCCGGATGTTGCCGGGAGTATTTCTTCCGAGTACTTATTTCAATCAAATCTACGATGATAATCGCTGGTGGATATCACGGTATCAGACTTTAGAAAGGGAGGTACTTCCTCATGATTTACGTTGGTATTAATATTGCCAAACTCAACCATTTTGCCTCTGCCATTTCTTCTGATGGCGAAATACTCATGGAACCGTTTCAATTCTCTAATGACGCTGATGGCTTCCATATGTTGCTGTCCAGACTCGATTCCCTCGAATCTGACAACATCATCATCGGTCTTGAATCTACGGCACACCATGGAGACAACATTGAGTTACTGGATAGCCAATTAAAACAAGTTGAAGCTGAGATGACTGAGATCATGAAAATTCATGATTCTGTCATCATGACAATCCCGGGGATCGGATATATCAACGGCGGGATCATCCTTGGTGAAATCGGTGATATCCATCGATTCTCCAACCCCGGTAAGCTGCTGACGTTTGCCGGACTGGATCCATCTGTATACCAGTCCGGAAATCTTCAGGCCAGACGGACACGGATGTCGAAACGCGGCTCCCGTATTCTTAGATATTTTGATCAATGCAGCTCACAATGTAGTAAAAAACAATGTCACCTTTAAATCTTATATTATATATATCAAGTATACATGTTCTCGATATAAATTTAGTGTAATATATTTTTCACCAGCAGTAATAGACTTAAAAAAATAGGATCCAGTACCCCGCGCATCATTGCTGTTCCTCCAGTACTGATTTTGAAACTTGTATTAGCAAAATCCGTTCCAATATAGCATGGCGAAACAGATTATCTATAACTTTTCGAGATATTACCTCCACTGATCGTTTCAACTAATTTTCCGTTTTTATAGCATTTGAACTTTGTACTCAAAATGTAAGTTCCTTTACTTGGCAGTTTGTAGTTTTTTTCTGCCTTGTACTCTTCAAATACGCTGTTCCATGACGCGTTCCAGGTTTTATTATACACATTAGTTCCGCTCAATTTATCGATTGTAAAAGTCACTTTCACCTCATCGACTGCTGTACTAGTTTTAGGTAGTAATATACCTCGCATTGTTGCTGTTCCATCGCTATCTATAGTAAACTTTGTCCCATATTCCTTAACGCAAATATAATTCAACTCTGCTGTTTCAGTTGGCTTCACTGCGGCAAAGGCATTCGCCGAAAAAATAACGATAACAAGTAATACAATGCCCATCTGTAAAATTCTTTTCATAATACATTCTCCTCATAATATTATTTTATAGTATATATTATTAATATTCATTATTTTACATATTCCAAACTCTCAGCTATTTTTAGAGCTGTATCCTTATCAAGCTTTCCGTCTACTCTCATTTCAATTTGCAGTTCATCCATCAGCAGAAACAAAGTAATACTGGCATTTTCTTTATCCTCAAACAAATATCCTTTATGATATCCTATGGATATCTCTTCCATCGCAGTTGTGTCTGTATCCATGCCTATCACCATATCTAATGGCATCTCTATAATTCGCACTTCCGCCAATCCAACATTAGATTTAAAAAACAAAACATACCTGTCACTGTCAGATTCAGCCGTCACCAATTGAAACTCCTCTGGCATATAGGCAGGATACCAATGCCCGTTCCAATCCTGCAGCAATTCAGATTCTTCCTCTGTAGACAATGTCACACTTCCCTTCTCATCGTTAAAGAATAGGCTATAAACCCTCGATCTGAACGCCTCCGAAGTTTCCAACGCGATTCCGTTTGCCACAATGACACATGCCAGCACGATCACAGCCGTCTGAAGCGTTTTTTTCCACCGATATGGTTTCTTTCGGCTGTCATATGCCCGCGCAAATTTTAAAAATTCCTGATCGGGTTCCATATGCATGGTTCTATCGATCAATTTCGCCTTGTTGTTATACTCCTCTTCTCTCTCAATCACCTGTTGCTTTAATGATGACGCCACAATTTTGAGAACTTCATCAGACGAATATTTTTTCTTCCAAAACATTCTCATACTACACCTCCATATACTCATTCGCTCGTAAACGAATGATCTCCTTTTTCAGCTTTTTCAAAATGCGGTGCTGTTTCACCCGAACCGCTCCTTCACTGATGCCAAAGGCTTCTCCAACTTCACGGGCACTCAGCCCAGCTTCATACCGAAGGAGAATAAGGTCACAGTCCGCCTTCGACAAGACTTGTTTTGCCTGTTCCAGATAGATCAGATCCTCTTTCAAAAGGAAGTCCTCCTCTTCCAGCAGTCCATACTCCAAGGCTTCTCTCGCTTTTTCAACCTTCATATGCTCTTTCTCCTCAGTTTTAAAATAATCAGAAACAGCCGTCAGAGCCATCACGCGCAGATAATTATGCAGCCAGATTTCATCCATTCCCAAGTATTTCTGCGGGTTATCAACTACTTTGCACCATACGATAGATGCGATATCCTGAACGCTCGACTCATGTGTTGTATAGTCTCTTATGTATGTATAAAGCAGTTTATAGTTTTCGAGATAAAGTTCTTCCAACGATTTATATTTCTTCATGTTGTTTTCTCCCTTCATCGTCATTATAGCATATCTACATATATGAAGCATAGCAAAACTATTTCTAATAGTTCTGCTCATGAAGAAACAACCCTTTTTTTCACGTTACATTAACATATACTGATCTTTTTAGATTTCGTTACACACAAAAAAGCAGTTAGCCCAAATTTTTTTCATCTGAGCCAACTGCTTTTTCCTTCATTTCTACTTATTTAAGCCTGCCAGTTGATTGATTAAAACATCCATTATTTTACATAAGGCCACAATTTCTTCTTCACTTAAAGTTCCGGATGCTTTAACCATGCTTTCCTGTAATCGATCCTTTCCTCTAACAAAATCTCCGAACAACAAATAAGCCACCGATACATCCAATGCATCCGCAATTCTTACTAACGTATGTGTGTAGAGACCACTTCTCCGATTCTCTACCTTATTAATCGTCACATCACTTAGCTGAGCTGCTTCAGCTTAGTCCGACTGGGACCAGCCACGAGACTTCCTTGCCTCGCGAATCCTTTCGCCAATTTTTGCGTCTAAGAGGGTTGTTTCTTCATTTGTTTTCATATTTATAGTTTAAAGGAAATACCGCGGTTTATCCATTAACTACTTTTAAGTAAAAATTAAACTATAATTATGTAGTGCCCAAATATTCCACTAAATTCTTTCGCTTTTTTATTCACCAAGGCCATAGCTATGGGGTTACTTTTTTGACTGCCAGTTATGACGCGAATGGAATAGGACCGCTGCAAACCTGCGACTGCTCTATTCAACCCCTAATCCTCAATCTTGGCTATCGGGCTCCCCTATCCTTTGCGCAATTCTTCTTCTCATCTTTATCATCAAAATCCATACTCTCCTTCTGATTCAGGTTCAGCAATATATTCACTTCCTTTAGCCGCGCAGTCTTCTTTTTCAACTCCTTTTCCTGTGTAAGCGGAGCCTGCAGCTCTGATTTTGCGCTTGCAAGCTGCGTCTGGATATCCGCAAGTTCTGCTTTTGTCTTTTCTAAATCATCTGTCAAACCATCGATCACGTGATCCATACGGGCGAAATTACCGTATATGTCTGTTCCAATCGTCAGTGTATGGGTAAGCGCCCCCTTTAGCATCATTTGGTATTCATTGAAAAACGCATCATAGGTCAAGTCAACGGCAAAGCCCCGGTACTGCCCAAGCTGAACTGCTTCTGCATCCGTCACTTTAGCGCAGGCTGATATAATGGCTCTGCCTGCCTCCGCCTTGTCTCCATACATTTTACCGAAGACCGTCATACCAGGAAAATCACCTTTTGACTTCGGATGTGCCGCAGCAAGCTGCACGTCCTTCTCATAACCGGCAATACTTTCCATGAGCCTTGTTATATCTGCCGGATACTTACGCAATACCAGCTCCTCCAGCGCGTATTTCTGGCTCAAATGGCTGGCTTTCAGCATATTTAATTTATCCACTTCCATATCCAGATTGCACTTTTCAACGATCAGCGGGTTTCCTGTCGCCAGCGCTTTGATTTCGGAGTAGCTAAGTGCAGTTTCATCCACATCATCAGCAATCCGAACCGGTGCCTTGCTAGTCATAATCTGCGCAACAAACTTCTGTTTGTTCTCCACCAGCTGATAAAGGTAAGCGTCAAACGTCCCTGCTGTTACATACCGATAGATCTCAACTTCTGGGTGCTTGTTGCCTTGACGAACGATGCGGCCCAAGCGCTGGGAAAGATCTGAAGGTCTCCAAGGGCAGTCCAAATCATGGAGTGCAATAAGCTTGTCCTGGACATTAGTACCGGCGCCCATCTTTTGTGTGCTTCCCATGAGGACCCGCACCTGGCCGGAACGGACTCTGGCAAACAGTTCCTTCTTTTTCACCTCTGTATTCGCATGGTGGATATAGGCGATTTCTTCTTCCGGGATTCCCGTGTCCATGAGCTTTTGCCGCAGGTCATCGTAGACATTAAACATGCCGTCACCCTTTGGTGTAGACAGGTCACAGAATACAAGCTGGGTGCTGCGCTGCTCTCCCGTCTGCTTCCAAATGCGATATACATTCCGAGCACAGGCAGCCACCTTGCCATTAGGATCATCAGCGGCAAGCGGGTTGATCAGCCTCATATCCAGCGCCAGTTTGCGGCCGTCATTGGTAATCTTAAGCATATTGTCCACACTGGGATCAATACTGCCATTTCGTATCGCCTCGGCCCGCTCTGCCAATCCTGATACCATTTGCTGCTGAAGCTCTGACGGCTGAATAACCTCTGTATGAAAGTTGGCTATCGGCACCGGCAGTTTCAGCATATCCGCTGTCTGAATATCAGCAACCATTTTAAAGGCAGACATGAGTTCCGGTAAGTTGAAAAACTTGGCAAACCGGGTCTTAGCCCGGTACCCGCCGCCCTCCGGGGACAGTTCGATGGCAG
This sequence comes from uncultured Emergencia sp., assembly GCA_937997955.1. GTDB lineage: Bacteria > Bacillota > Clostridia > Peptostreptococcales > Anaerovoracaceae > Senimuribacter. The sequence continues at coordinate 11,892 of CALLDR010000142.1, forward strand.
TAACGGTTTCACCGAAGTCGCTGGCCCAATCGTCGAAGTGCAAAAGTCCCATTTCCTCCAACGTGCTGTACTGCAGATATCGCTGTATCGTATAAAGCTCCACCATGGAATTGCTGATGGGCGTCCCGGTGGCAAAGATTACGCCGCGCCCGCCCGTGACCTCGTCCAGATACCGGCATTTCATAAAGAGGTCGCTGGATTTCTGCGCTTCTGTCTGTGCGATGCCGCCCACATTCCGCATTTTAGTTGCCAGGAAAAGATTCTTAAAGTAGTGGCTTTCATCTATAAAGATTCGGTCTACGCCTAATTCCTCGAACGTGACAAGATCATCCTTGCGGCTTTGATCATTGAGCCGTTGAAGCTTTGTCTCCAGGGACTTCCGGGTACGCTCCAGCTGTTTCACGGTGTATCGCTCGGCCTTAGCTGCTTTGGCCCCCTCAATCCCGTTCATAATCTCATTGATCTGTTGCTGCAGGATAGTCCGCTGACGTTCTGCTGACATAGGGATTTTTTCAAACTGCGAATGGCCGATAATAATGGCGTCATAGTCGCCGGTAGCAATGCGCCCACAGAATTTTCGGCGGTTTCGCTTTTCAAAATCTTTTTTCGTGGCTACCAGGATGTTTGCCGTGGGATAAAGCTGGAGCCATTCTGCCGCCCACTGCTCTATGATATGGTTGGGAACCACCACCAATGATTTGCTGCAAAGGCCCAGACGTTTCATTTCCATAGCTGCGGCTACCATCTCGAAGGTCTTACCTGCACCAACCTCATGAGCCAGCAGTGTATTTCCTCCGTACATGATATGGGCGATGGCATTGACCTGATGAGGCCGTAATGTAATTTCCGGGTTCATGCCGGAGAAGCGGATATGCTTCCCGTCATACTCTCGTGGCCGGATACTGTTAAAAGTCTCATTATAGATACGGCATAATTCTTCCCTCCGGTCTATATCCTTCCAAATCCACTCAGCAAATTCCCTTTTTATCAGTTCCTGTCGATCCTGCACAATAGCGGTTTCCTTCTTGTTCAGGACCGGCTTTTTGTTGCCGTTTTCGTCTTCCACATAATCATAGACCCGTGCATCTTTCTGGTTTAGGGTCTGTGCTAGGATATAATAGGCGTTCATACGTCTGGAGCCGTAAGTGGTATAGGATTTTACATTGCCCCGATCAGCGTTTTTCTCCGTGATCTCCCATTGCCCGGTAGAATCCGCACGCAGAACTTTGATGCGGCTTCTGGCATGGATACCGGTACCGAAAGTTTCCTCCATGAACTGTTGGTAGATCTCTACCGGAATCCAGTTTGCCCCGATCCGCACACCAATCTCCGCTGCAGTCAGATCTACCGGCTGCACCGCCTCCAGTGCTGTAATGTTTCCGGCAATCTGATGTTTCTTTTCAGCTGGTAAGACTTCCTGCAGCGCCTTTGCCATACGCAGTTTACGGCGCACATTTCCTGAAAGGTATTCATCTGCAGGCACAAAAGGGAATCGGCCCATATCTGCGATGGCATTGGAAATATCCGCCGCCGTCTCTGCACACTGAATATCCCGAAAGATCACGCCTGATAACTCGGTTTCCAGTTCCTCTGCCGTTTTACCGGAGAGCGCCGACATATATTCTATATCCACCTGTGCTTTTTCTGCAATAGAAACGGCAAGCGCTTCACTGGCGGTGTCCACGCTGGTCACGGCTTTATGCGGCCGGATGGTTCTCTTCGTAAACATATCCGCCTTGCGTTTCAGACTGCCATCCTCGTCCAGCACTTCCAGGGAGCAAAGCAGACAATAACTGGAATCCTCCCCAAAAGCCAGACTGTTGCCACGGCTGGAGAGCAGGCCGTATTTCTTCGTGTATTCATCGTACAGCCGGTTTAATTCCGTCTGTTCATTTTGAATATCCTCGTCCGGA
>CALLDR010000143.1 GCA_937997955.1 uncultured Emergencia sp.
CGCAACATTTACCCCAAAAATCAAAAAAGGTTGCTGACTCGACTGCTCTATGTCCCATGTGTTCAGACTCCGTTCAGATTCTTGTCTATGTTTTTCATGCGTAGGTCCTGCTGCTGTGTCCAAAGCCTGTTGAGTCTGTACCAGAGCCGGCGCCTGTTTTCGAAAAACATGGTAAATGCTGCGCCTTTGACCGGAGCTTGCCTCTGGAAATATGTGCGCGGGCTGATTTTCATAGGGCCGCATTCTTTTCTTAACGCTGCATTCCTGCCACGATCTGCTCTTTGGAAACCCTTACTTCACCTAATCTGGGAAGCACGAGCAGTTCTATATTCTGCCTGATGACCGCACTGCTGAAGCTCCCCTTGTTATCATCCATTGTCAGGATCAGGCTGTCTCCGATGACAAAACCGTTCTTCTGATAAAGATTCAATTTCTGAGCGGCTTTCCAGCAATACTCCGGATCGCTGAGCAAACCCAGATGTTCCCAGAGAATCCGCCTGCCCCCAGGGAGCAGGATCGTAAAATCCGGATACACACGGTTGATTCCTTCAATACCTATACGGTACATAAATTCTTCTTCATAGTGAAACGGTATACCGTATGCCAAAAGCGTATTTGCTAAAATCTGCTCTGACTTAGAGCGCACTAATTCACCGTAATCGGTCTCGTGAATATGACTGCCTGGTTGGAACGGCGCTTTTCTATACGCCTTTTTTAATCTGGCGTCCATGACCGACTGCCGCCTGTCACGCAGAACTTTCTGATACTGCGGTCCCAATTCCTCCAGAACCGCTTCCAAAGAGGCATCTTCAAATCCATCATACAGGCGATATAGCAATTTTAAATTAGATTTCACCTTTTTCGCGATTTTCTTCTGTACCGCTTTTTCCGTGAGCTGCAGCACCAGCTTCTCATCTTCTGTAATGCATTTTTGTCTGCGTTTTTGACAGCCCCCATTATCCTCATATTCGTTGAGGAAATACGTCTCACCTTTGGATCTCTTCCGGATAGTTAAGGATCCCGGCGGCGCGGTCTCCAACTGCCGCAGGCTGCCTGCCAGCTGCTGCTCTTCTCTTTTAATTTCCAATGCCAATTGATCTAAAAAACGATCTTTCATTTCAGTGCCCCCTTACTTCAACACATTTCGCCTTAATGGAAAAGCTAAAAAGTAAATTATTCCTATATCTTTTTTAATATTACATCTTTTCCATATTGATGTCAACATTTATTTCCATCTTCTGGCTTTTTAGTCAAAAAGAAGGCATAAGGGAATCACGGGTTCCAATGCACGCATGTCTTCTGTAAGAAACGGCACTTCAGCGTGAACAAGGCATCACAGCGGCATCCACGTTTCGCAGGTATGGCAAAGCCGCTGTATCTCCTGGACGAACACGGACGAATGATATCCGTCGGCCACCGCGTGGTTGACAAAGAGGGAAAACGGGAGCATGTATTTTTCGCCGTCAAAGTCGTATCTGCCGAAGGTGATCACAGGGAAGTACATGGGGCTGGGTCCCGGCGTATCGTGACCGATCCCCGTAAAATGGATCCACGGCACGCAGGAGACCGGCGTATAGGCGTCCGGCCGGTCCGGCTTCCCTTTGATACCCTTTACATCTTTGTACTGCTCCATGTCGTTTATCACGGCGCGATAGAACCGGTCAAAATCCGGATCGTACGCGGTCCAGATGTCGGAAAAGGTCTTGTCGTCCTCGTGGAAAATGGTATAGGACGGGTGGCATACGTCGTAATAGCCCAGGGAGCCCTCCTGATCCAGCGCCATTCGCATGGCCTCATTACTGTTTACCGCCCGCATGATAACATAGATCATGGACGGGTAGAACCGGAGCCCCCGGGTCCGGCAGCCTTCCACCAGCCTGGTCACATCAATCTCCACGTTGAGCTGGTAGCTGGTTTTGATCTTCTCTGAATAGTATTGATAATGCTCCCTGCGGGGCCAGGTTTCCATGTCGATCTTATGAAATGTCATATGAGTTCCTCACTTCCTTATTGCTTTTATTATAACGCAAACCTGCCGTCTTCAAAAGGGGCAATTCTCATTTTGTACAGTCACAAAACCCGGTCCCCTTTCATAGTATAGAGTATCTTACTGTGAAAGGGGTTTTATTTTGAATAGCAGAAGAGAGCCTTATATCGGCATGCCGATCGTTCTGGGCGAATACGAGTCTGCCCTTTGCGCAAATCCTGCCGACAGACCGCAGCGGCCGAAGCCGCCGCAGGGATCAAAACCGCCGCAGATGCCTCCGCAAAATCCAATGCCGCCGCAGACGCCTCCGCAAAGACCACCGCAGATGCCGAAGCCGCCGCAGGGATCAAGACCGCCGCAGATGCAGAATCCGTCCATGCCGCAGGAGCCGTCGAGACCTCAGAATCCGTCCATGCCGCAGGAGCCGGGTATCGAATCCAACCCTCAGCCGCCGCAGACATCGAACCACCAGTCTATGGTCGTCGGCATGGCCTACGTGCCCTGGCAGAAGTGGCAACAGCCTTATGATTACGAGAAAGGATTCCAGGCGGGAACCATCTTCCCTGACCTGAATCTTCCGTTCTCAGGATATCGGGGAGGTATGGGAAAATGACGAGAGAAGAAGCATTGAGACAGGTCCAGATCTACGCCTTTGCCCTGAAGGACACAGAGCTGTTCCTCGACACCCACCCGTCAAACGAAAGCGCTTTGGCCTTCTACGGCGATACCAGAGAAAAATACTGGGAAGCCGTAAAGACTTACGAAGCGCAGTTTGGCCCGCTGAGAGCCACAGCCACAGAGATAGAAAATGGATGGTCCTGGGTAGATACCCCGTGGCCATGGGAAATGGAGGAATAGTATGTGGACTTATGAGAAAACCTTGCAATACCCTGTAAAGATCAAAAATCCAAATCCGGCCATGGCCAAGTTCATCATAAGCCAATACGGCGGACCTGACGGTGAGATCGGCGCTTCGCTGCGGTACCTGTCCCAGCGGTATTCCATGCCGTACCGCAAGGTCGCAGGCGTGCTGACGGACATCGGCAGCGAGGAAATGGGCCACTTTGAGATGGTGGCCGCCATCGTGCATCAGCTGACCAGAAACATGACCATGGAGCAGATCAAAGAAGCGGGCTTTCAGGAATATTTCGTCGACCACACCTCTGGGGTTTACGCCCAGGCCGCGGCAGGCTTCCCCTTTGACGCCCTGTGCTTCGCGTCAAAAGGCGACGCCATCACCGATCTGGTAGAAGACATGGCCGCCGAGCAAAAGGCCCGGACCACCTACGACAACATTCTGCGCATGGTGGACGATCCGGACGTCATCGATCCGATACGCTTTCTGAGACAGCGGGAAATCGTGCATTTTCAGCGGTTCGGAGAAGCGCTCAGAATCGTGCAGGATAATCTGGACTCCCGGAACTTCTACGCCTTTAACCCGGAATTCGACCGGAGATAGAGGTAGGCCGCACCGGCAGTTCCATCAAAGGGTATGCCGCCGGCAAAGCCATCTGCAAAAAACATCGCCGAAGCCAGCTGTTCTTTCAGCTGCGGCGATGTTTTTCCGTTTCCATATTTACACGTTCCATTTACTCTTTTTCTTTGGGCCTGTTTCCGGCGGCGCCCTCCAGGGCCTTCAATATCTCCCGGCAGGCGAGCATCTGCCCGTAGCTGGAAACCGCCAGCTGCAGCGCCTGCTGGGCCAGCCTCTCCTCATCGGCGTCGGCGTCGATACTCTCCGCGACCTGGCTGAAAGCCGTATCCAGAGTCTCCTTGTAATTCCTGTAGAAGTCCTCGATCTCCCGATGCTCCATCTGGCTGCGGAGCAAAACGCCGGTCTCTCCCACGCTGATCACCTGCTTTAAAAGGCAGATCGCCGTCAGATAGCCTATGTGCTCCCTGCTGTATCTCTTCCCCTTTGCCCTCGGCAGCAGGCCGCTTTTGATGTAGTTGTTGATCATGGCCGGCGTCAGGTTTTCATCGCCGGCAGGGGCCAGCCCGATGTGCTGCCGTCCCATATAGCTGATCACCTGATCCATATACAGGTCGATATCGGGAATCCGCTCCCATTCCTCCGGCCGAGATGAAGTCAGCCGGTCCCGCAGCTCTCCTATCTGACCGCGAAGATCCTTCTCCTCCGCCGCCATATCCGTGAGAGCTTCGGCCTTTTCCTTTTTTGTGTGCTTGTCCATAGTGTTCTTATCCATAGCGCGCTTGTCCATAAAATCCGTCCTCATATCCCTGTATTTCACCGCGGTTTACAGCCATCCGCGGTGTTTCGCAAATCCGGCCGCCGGCCGCCGGAATAACCGGTCAGAACAGCCGGCCAAAATAACCAGCAAAAACATTATATACCCTCTTCACATTTTTTGCAACGGCATATTGACATTTCGCAAACTGTGAAATATAATATCGAATATCATATTTCGCAATAAGCAAAATGCTAAGCGGCGCCTGTCCACGGCGCGGCAGAGGTGCCCGTGAAGCGCCTGTCAAGAACTCATGAAGCGCCTATGAAGCGCTCCGGGCGCGGCCTTCCTCTTATTGGGGTGAGGCTCTTTGAACAGCACGCTGCGGGCCGCTTTGCTGAACACGTTACGGAAGCATAGGGAAATGTCTCCAAAGCCGATATTTCCTATGTATATAAAAGCGAAAAGCCGGCGTCATTACCGGCCTTTCGAGTCAGTGCCCAGATCTTCCAGGGACTTGAATTGATACCCTTCTTCTTTCCATTTGGTTATCAGCTCCTGGAGAACCTGGGCATTTGTCTTTGATGTGGAATGAAGCAGTATGATCGCTCCATTGTGGGTCCGGGGCAGCAGCTTCGACAGCGCCTCCTCTCTGGACGGCTGCTGATCTACATACCAGTCCACGTAGGCCAGGCTCCAAAACGCCGTCTGATACCCCATTTTCTGCGCCATCTGCAGGTTGGCGAAGCTGAACTTTCCCTGAGGCGGCCGGTAGAATTTCTTCATATTTTTCCCCGTAGCTTCCTTATAGAGCTTTTCTACCTGTTCCAGCTGCTGACGGAAAGCGTCCTCGTCCATGATGGCGGACATATCCGGGTGGTCCATGGTATGGTTGCCGACGATGTGGCCTTCCTCTTCCATCCTTTTCACCAGCTCCGGATTCTGCTCGATATAGGTTCCTACCACGAAAAACGCCGCCGGTACCTTTTCTTTTTTCAAAACGTCCAGAATCTCCGGCGTATAGCCGTTCTCGTAGCCGGCGTCAAAGGTCAGATACAGCACCTTTTCATCTTCATCGCCGCAGTAATACGCGTCGTATTCGGCCAATTCTTCGGGAGAAGCGTTTCCGACCGGCCTCTGTCCATCTTGCTGAAAGGACAGCCCCCAGTTGGTCACCTCCGTGCTGGCAGCCGTTCCGGCAGATGCCGCCTCCGTCTGTCCGCCGCCCGGATTTTCCCCGGTCTGCTCCTGTCCCATATGGCCCGGCTGAATCACCCGGTAGCCCGCCGCCAAACCTACGGCAAGGACTGCCGCCAGCGCGCCCGTTCCGGCCCTTTTCAGTTTTTTCTTATTCAAACTCATAAACATGGTAGAGTATATGCGCCCCCGCCATGTTCTATGCCAGTTATTCCAGTTCTTTCAGCTATTTCAGCTGTGCCTGCTGTCCCGGCCGCTTCAGCTGTTTCGGGCCGCTCCAGCTGTTTTAGCTGTCCCAACGGGTTTGCTGTTTCAGCAGTCCCAACGGTTTCAGCCGCTTCAGCCGTTTCGGGCCTCTTCAGCTTCGCGCGGGGCGGAGGGCTTCACCGCCTTTGTCATGCCTTGTCACGCTTTACCACGCTTTGTCATGCCTTGTCATAACCTCACCGTAAACCGGGTGCCGAACTCCGGCCGGGACAAAATCTCGATCTCACCGTTGTGGGCGTCCACGATCCACTTAGCGATGGACAGCCCCAGGCCGGTGCCGCCCTCGCTGCTGTTTCTCGCCGCGTCTGACCGGTAAAACCGTTCAAATACGTGTACCACCTCTGACTCCGCCATGCCGATACCCTCGTCCTGGACGATGTACGCCGGACGCCCCTTTGACAGAGTTGCCGCCAGACGTATGGTGTCGCCGGGCCGGGAATACTTTGACGCGTTCTGCACCAGGATCCGCAGGGACTGCTTGACCATGGCCAGATCGCCGTAGACCGTGACCGGTTTGTCCCCCTCAAAGACGTACCGGTGGCTGTCGTCGATCATCATGGATTCCTCCCATACGTCGCGAACCATCTCGGTCAGATCAAAATCAGCGAATTCCAGGGTATTGCGGCCGCTGTCGCCCCGGGCCAGGAACAAAAGCTGCTCGATCAGGCTCTTCATATGATCCGACTCGTTTTTGATGGCCTCGATGGCCTCGTTGAGAATCTGCGGATCTTCCTTTCCCCACCGGTCCAGCATATTGACATAGCCCTGGATCACCGAAATCGGCGTCCGCAGCTCGTGGGAAGCGTCAGAGACGAACCGCTCCTGCTGCAGCCTGCTCTCCCGCATCCTGTCAAGCATGTTGTTGATGGCGATCTCCAGGCTCTGCAGATCCTGGTCGCCGGTGGTCACGTGGGCGTCCGGGCTGTCCGGGTCCAGCCTGCGGATAGCCTGCTCCATATTCTGCACCTTGCCGCTGTCAAAAGGCTGGCTGGCAAGCTGCTCCGCCCGCAGCGCCATGTCCGCGATGGGCCGCATCAGCTGGCGGACCTTTCCCGCGCCAAAGAGGCTGGACACCAGGACCACGGCCTCAGCGATCAGCAATACGGCCGCGGGCATTTTCAGCAGCGCGAACAGATCCTGGAAGTCATATCCGTATTGTCTGCCGTTTTCGGTCTCTATGATATACCGCAGGGTCTCAAAGGGCGTTCCCGTAAAATATCTGTCCGCGACCTCCTGTCCCTCGGGCACCACACCCTCTCTCCACAGGAAAAAAGCGGTAAAAACCGCGATCAGGAGCACGAGATCGATCAGGAGAAAATCGGAAAACTGCCTCAGCCAGAACTCCATATTGATCCGCCGGGCGATGGACGTCATTTTGCTGCTATTTTTGTTTCTTTCCATCTGACGATCCCCTTCTAGTCTTCTTTGACGGCATATCCCACGCCGCGGACGGTGGTAATGAACCGTATGCCGAATCGCTCGTCGATCTTTGTGCGAATGTATCTGACATAGACGTCGATGACGTTGCTTTCACCCATGTAGTCATAGCCGCACACCGCCTGCAGCAGCTGCTCTCTGTTCATGACGATGTTCTTATTCTCCATCAAAGTCCTGACCAGCTCGTATTCCCTATGGTTCAGCTCTATGCTCTCTTCCCCATAGGTCACCTCATGGCGGTCGATGTCCATAGTCACGCCCTTGGCCTGAAGCTTGCGTGTCTCCTTTGTTCCACGATCCCTCTTGCGCAGAATGACCCTGATCCTGGCCAGCAGCTCCTCGATGGCAAAGGGCTTCGTGATGTAATCATCCGCGCCCGCGTCCAGGCCGGAGACCTTGTCCATGACCGCGTCCCGCGCCGTCAGCATGATCACGGGCACGTCGCTTTCCCTGCGGAGACGCCGCAGCACCTCCAGGCCGCTCAGCTCCGGCAACATGATGTCCAGCAGAACCAGATCCGCTCCGCAGGACAGGGCCAGCTCCAGCCCCGCCCTGCCGTTATACGCCTTTTCCACCAGGTAGCCCTCGTGGCGCAGCTCCAGCTCGATAAATCTGGCGATCTTCTCTTCATCCTCTATGAGCAAAATTTTCATGTAACGTCGTCCTTTCTTCTCTGCCCGGTCAGGTCTCCTCTGTCAAAAGGATTTCCGCCCGGCTATTCCCTGCTGAATTCCTGCTTCACATTTTCGGCTGCCTCAGCCGCCTTGTCGCAGGCCATATTCACGTCTACGGCTCTGGTAATCGCTCCCTTAAAGGCGTACCGGAATCCGAAAAAGAGACCTATCACCAGCAAAGGGACCACGATCCAGAACGCGAAGAGCAGGAGCACTACCAGCAGCAGCACCGGTATGGTGATGATCTCCTCCCCGTTCTTGCTGACGATAAAGAAGTTTTCGCAGCCTTTTTTGATCATCTCTCCGCACCACCGGATAAACTTCCTCATGGTGCTTTCCTTCGGCGTTTTCTCATATACCTTCGCGGCTTCCTGC
>CALLDR010000144.1 GCA_937997955.1 uncultured Emergencia sp.
CAGTGTCATCGCGCTGACGACAGATTTAATTATAGTATATTGATGGGCAATTGTCAAGAACTTTTTAAAAGAATTTCGCCTGAAAGCCGGAAGTGGCAAGACGAAGAGGAAAAACAGCGGAACCGCGGAAGAGACTTGCAAAAATGAATCTTTTGAATATTGCGATTTAAAATATATATAAATTTAAACACATAAAAAAACATTAATTGTAAATTTTCGGAAACATGTTTCAGATATCTTGACTTATTTATATATATTATGATAAAGTAGAAGGGTAGGATTATATGAAAGGAGTACATTATGGAAAAGAAAAATGGTAACTTGATGGCAAAATTTCTAATACCGTCCATCATTGGCATCCTGCTGTTCATGATCCCTGTGAAATATAACGGGGACTGGACGATCTGCGTTAAGATCATCGCCGATATTATCGGAGGCGCCCTGTCCGGCATACTGCCGGTCCTGTGCGTTTTGATTCTGACCGTATCTGCGGTCATGTCCATCGCGGCTTTGATCGTTCCGAATTATTTTGAAAAACATCAGATTCTGAAGGACACCTTTGCTACGACGCCGATCTGGGTCTTGATCCGCGTGATCGGAGCGGTGTTTGTCTGGCTGACTTACCTGGGTATAGACGCCGGAGAGGAAGACACTGGTTTGATTCACATGATCACAGAAGGCGGAGCGGGCGGATTCGTTCTTGGTGACCTTCTGACTGTTTTGGTCATTATCTTCATTATCGCTGCGATGCTGCTGCCTCTGCTCCTGGACTTCGGTCTGCTGGAGTTTGTCGGGGCCCTCTTAACAAAGGTTATGCGCCCGCTGTTTAAGATTCCTGGCCGTGCGGCGGTCGACTGTTTCACTTCCTGGATCGGCGACGGTACGCTGGGCGTTATGCTGACCTGCAACCAGTACGAGGGCGGATATTACTCCGCGAGAGAGGCTTCCGTCATCGCGACTACCTTCTCTGCTGTTTCCATCACCTTCAGTATCGTGGTGCTGGCGCAGGTGGACCTGATGGAGTATTTTGGCGTATACTATCTGATGATCTGCCTGGTCGGTGTTGCCTGCGCGATCATCGTGCCTCGTATCCCGCCTCTTTCCCTGAAGAAGGACGAATATCTGGTGGAAGGAAGAGCGATGCCGGAGGAGATTCCGTCTCAGTACAAGAATTCCAGAGAATACGGTCTGGATCTGGCGCTGAAGAGAGTACAGGAACACAAGGGCATCAAAGAATTCTTTGAAAACGGCCTGAAAAACGCTGTCGGCATGTGGTTCGGCGTACTGCCTACGGTTATGGCGATCGGAACCATCGCCCTGCTGCTGGCCAATAATACGCCGGTCTTTGAATATCTGGGCAAGCCGTTCCTGCCGCTGCTGGAGCTGCTGCAGGTTCCGGAAGCTGTTGAAGCGTCCAAGACCATGGTTGTCGGATTTACGGACATGTTCACGCCGTCCATTCTGGCCGCTGAGAGCATCGCGAGCCCGATGACGAGATTCATCGTCGCTTCCGTATCCGTTACACAGCTGATCTATCTGTCCGAAGTTGGCGGTCTGATCCTCGGTTCCAAGCTGCCGGTCAAATTCTGGGAACTGCTGGTTCTGTTCCTGGAAAGAACCATTATCAGCTTGGTCATCGTTTGCCCGCTGGCACATTTGATCTTTTAGTACATAGCATCATACAGACAGAACTGTATCAAAAAATAGGATAAGACTATGAAAAAACGTGTGATCCCGGTATAGCCGCAGGTCACACGTTTTTTTGATTTCTTCGGGCAGAAACAGTATTTTTGCAGGATAAACGGGGAGTAAAACAAAGCGTAAAACAGGAGGTAAAACCGGCGATATATATAATGTAGAAAAAAGAAAGGAGAAGGCTGGCCCGAAAGGGCACAGCTCACAAGGAAAATGAAAGAACAATCAATGAAGAAACCATCTTTTGTTACTTCCTTTGCAATTATCGCGTTTATGTTTTTGGTTATTATCGCGCAGCTGGCAACGGGAAACTCGCCGGAGATACATATCACTCTGGTCTTTGCCATCACCTTCGCGGTCATCGTTCTGATGGCGACGGGGATGAAGTGGAAGAGGATCGAGGAGGGCATCCTCCACGGCTGCAAGATCGCTACCGTGCCGATGATGATTCTCATGTTTATCGGCATGTTGATTCCTATGCTGATCGCCTGCGGCACCATTCCGGCGCTGATCTACTACGGCCTGAAGATCATCAGCCCATCTATCTTTCTGGTTACGGCAGCTCTGGTCTGTTCCGTATCCTCTATCTGTATCGGTTCCAGCTGGACTACGGCGGGCACCTTTGGCGTAGCGTTTATGGGCATCAGCGCAGGACTGGGCATTCCGCCGGCCATTACGGCAGGAGCTGTTGTATCCGGTTCCATTCTGGGCGATAAGCTGTCGCCGCTGTCCGACTCGACAAATCTGGCCGCAGGCGTCTGTGAGGCGAACCTGTTTGATCACATCAAGGCCATGCTGTATACCACGATTCCAGCCTATATCATCACTTTGATTCTGTACGGCATCATCGGAAGCAGATACAGCGCGGATTCCATTCAGATGGACTCCGTCAACGAAATCCTGTCCGCCATCGACGCCAACTTTGAGATCGACGCGCTTCACGTAATCATCAGTCTGCTGCCGCTGATCTTCATCATCGTTCTGGCGGCCAAACAGGTCAGCGCTTTGGCGACTATGGTAGCAGGAAGCATTTTCGCCATGATACTGGCTATGATCACTCAGGGATATAATATCATCGACCTGATGTCCTATATGAACTACGGATACTCCATTGAAACCGGTTCGGACATCGTGGATTCCCTGATGAACAGAGGCGGCATCCAGTCCATGATGTGGACCCTTTCTCTGGGATATCTGGGCCTGAGCTACGGAGGTATTTTGGAAAAATGCGGCGTTCTGGAAGCGCTTCTGGAGAAGATGGAGGGATTGACGCGCACGCCGAGAGGACTGGTCATCACGCATAATATTACGTCAGTCTTTGTCAACTTTGTTTCTGCCTCCCAATATGTAGCGATTATCATCCCGGGAAGAATGTATCTGCCGGCTTATGAAAAGCTGGGCCTGCAGCATCGTCTGGCGTCCCGGACCTGTGAGGATTCCGGAACCGTAACCTCTCCGCTGGTTCCATGGGGACTATGCGGCGTGTTCTATCTGGGCGCCCTGGGCGTAGACGCGTGGCACTACATTCCATACGCATTCCTGTGCTATCTGACGCCGTTGGTGGCAATTCTGTTCTCATCCTTCAAACTGTTCCTGTGGACCGATGATAAGCGCGAAGGAGACGCCGGAAAAGAGGCATAATATGCGTGAAGAAGTGATAAGCCTCTTACGGGAGCTGGTTTCTGTCCCCAGTCCGTATTTTGAGGAAGAACAGATTATGGATTTTGCCTGCGAATGGTTCCGGCAGCGGCAGATACCGGTGAAGGTTCACCAGTACCACGAGAGCAAAGTGACTGGCTTTCGCGGAAAGAATCTGCTGGTGGATGTGGACGGCGGGCAGGCTGGCCCGACGATCCACCTGAACGGGCATTTGGATACCGTAAAGCTCTGTGAAGGCTGGAGCAAAGACCCTGGCGGCGAACTGATCGGAGAACGGTTCTATGGCGCTGGCGCCCTGGATATGAAATCCGGGTGCGCCGCGGCCATGGCGGCTGCAGGCAGATTTTTAGGGCGGCATCAAAGCTTTCGCGGACGGCTGATTCTGTCTCTTGTATCGGTGGAAGAAGGGCCTTACGGCATGGGCACCAACGCTTTGATCGAGGATGGGCTACTTCCAAAGATTGACTATTCGATCATTACAGAACCGAGCGCCGGGTTTACGGGAGCGCCGTTTCCGACCATGTGCCTCGGCGCGCGGGGAGGATACGGTTTGGATGTTGAATTCTTCGGCAAAGCGGCCCATGCCGCGGATCCTTCTAAAGGCGTCAGCGCCGCGCTGGACGCGGCGCGCTTTGTGGCGGCGCTGGAAGATGTGGCGTACACGGAGGACGAAAAGCTTGGCCGGGGCGCGGCGTGCGTAGTTGCCATGAACTGTGACGGCGGCGCCTGCAGTGTACCGGACCGGGCCTCAGTGAAGCTTTTCTGGCATATCGTCAGAGGCGAGTCTCCAGAAACCATTGAGCGGGAAATCGTCAAAGCCATGGAGAGGGCTTCCGTCCGGTGCAGATATGAGATTCACTTTCGCCAGGCCCCATCGGAGGGATCAAAGGGTTTCATGCCTTATGTCACAGAGGGGAAGGACGCCTTTACAGCCAGCTTTGAGGAAGCGGTAAGAGCAGTGACAGGAAAGGATCCCTCTGTATCGTATTTTCAGAGCATAGGCGATTTCAACTATCTGGGCACCAGAGTGAACGCGCCGGCTTTGATCTTTGGCGCGGACGGAGCGCATTATCACAGCGCTGATGAGTACGTTTTGCTGGATACTGTCGTTCAGACCGCGGAGATCCTGTATCAGTTCTTGGTGCGGACAATGATAAAATAGGGAGGAATACTTGTGGACACAGACAAACTGGATACGCTGCTTTATAACGGCAGAATTTATACCATGGAAAGGGAAGACGATGTGGCTGAAGCGGTCGGCATGCGGGACGGGAAGATCGCCTTTGTGGGCAGCAATGAAGACGCGGCGAAACTGGGCAGCCGGATTCGCTTTGATCTTCAGGGAGCGACGGTGATCCCCGGCATGTCGGATTCCCATATGCACATGTACGCGTACTGCCAAAACCAGACCCTTGTCAATCTGGAACATGCGGAGAGCATCGACGATCTATGCGCCATGATGGCTGAGAAGGCCGGGCAGGTTCCCGCCGGAACCTGGGTAAAAGGCGTCAATTTCGACCAGAATAAATTCAGAGAAAAGAAAATGCCGGACCGCCGCGACCTGGACCGGATCAGCACAGCGCATCCCATTCTGATCCGCAGGTGCTGCCTTCATACGGTTGTGGTCAACAGCAAGGCTCTGGAGGTGGCAGGCATCGACAAGGACTATCAGTCGCCGGCCAGCGGCATCGTGGAAAAGGACAGAGAGGGCCAGCCTAATGGCGTCCTCAGAGAACAAGCGACCAAAATTTACGATTATATTATTCCTGATCCGCTGTCTGACTCCAAGACCAAAGACGAAGTCTTCCAGCGCGTGCTGCAGGACATGCACAAAAAGGGAATTACCTCCATACATACGTACTCTGCTAAAATCTGGAACTATGTGGAAGATATCTCGTATTACAGAAGATTGGCCGAGGAGGGCAGGCTGGGCGTCCGGATCACAGTGTGTCTGGACGAGCTGTTTGAGCCGGAAAGGTTGACAGAGGAAGAACGGCATGACCCGAATCGTATCGTTCAGCAGGGCGCATACAAGCTGTTTACCGACGGTTCTTTGGGCGCTCGCTCAGCTGCCCTGTTCCAGCCCTATGCTGATGAGCCGGACAATCGCGGGTTCATGACCTGCAGCCAGGAGGAACTGAACGAAAAGATTCTGACCGCCTATAGGATGGGACTGCAATCGGCCATTCACGCCATCGGAGACCGGGCACTGGACGCGACTTTGACTGCCATCGAAAACGCTGTTGAGACGCTGCGCGGAGAAGGCGTCAGCGACGAAGCGCTGGCCCAGCGGCTGCCATTTCGTATCATTCACGTCCAGATCGTCAATCCGGAGCTGATCAAAAGGATGAAGACTCTGCCGGTAGTGCTTGATATTCAGCCGATTTTCCTGGCTACGGACTGGACGTGGATCGAAGAACGCCTGGGAAAGGAGCGGCTCGAAGGGGCTTACGGGTGGAACACGCTGCAGAAGGAGGGGTTCATTCTGACCGGCGGATCAGACTGCCCGGTAGAAAGCTTTGATCCGATCCCAGGTATCTACGCGGCAGCCACGAGAAAGGGCATGGACGGCAGGCCGGAAGGGGGCTTCCAGCCGGAGGAGCGGCTTAGCCGCTTTGACGCGGCAGCTCTTTACACGAGAAATCCCCACTTCGCTACGGGGCAGCAGGACGTGCTGGGCCTGATCAAAGAAGGGTATTTCGCGGACCTGGCCATACTGGACAGAGACATCTTTGACGTAGAGGAAGACCAGCTGCTTCAGACAAAGGTTACTCACACCTTTATCGCGGGAAAACTGGTTCACGGAACCCTATCCCGGGAATAAAAGATCGGGAGGAATGAACATGTTTGCGGATATCATCATCAAAAATGGAAAATGTATTACTATGGAGTCAGAGTACCAGGCGCAGTGGATCGCGGTGAAAGACCGATTTATCTTAGATGTAGGCGAGGGGGAGGCGTATCAGGCTTACGTCTCTCCTGATACGGTATTCATTGACGCCGAAGGATGCAGCGTGCTGCCAGGGTTCATCGACAGTCATTTCCATGTGATCCAGACGGCCTTAAACACCGTCAGTCTGAATCTCAGCGATGTGGAGACCTTTTCTCAGATCGACGCCAGAATCCGGGAGGCGGCCCGTCTTCATCCAGGCGAGATGATACGGGGCTACGGGCTCACCATGGACAACCTGAAGGAGAAACAGCCATTGACCAGATACGTGCTTGACAAGTGCTGCGACGACGTTCCGGTCTGGATCAATACGAAGGATTATCAGGTCAGCGTGCTGAATACCTACGCGCTGCTGTACTTTAAAATTCCATTTACCACAGTAGGCATTGAACTGGATGAAAAGTCAATGCCCACGGGCGTTTTCAAGAAAAACGCCAACGCCCTGCTGCGTACCAATATATTGGACAGTATTTCTGATTCTTTCCGCTGGGAAACGGTGAACCGGCTGATGCCGTCTTTGCTGGAAAAAGGAATCACCACGATCAACGCCATGGAAGGCGGGACCTGTTACAGCGACAAAGACGCGGAGTTCATCTATCACCACAGCAAGGATTTTCCCATCGACATGGTGCTGTTCTATCAGACCATGAACATTGAAAAGGTCAAATCCATGGGGCTGAACAGGATTGGCGGCAGCATGTATATCGACGGAACGATCGAAAGCCGGACGGCAGCGATTTCTTTTGAGTACGAGGACTGTCCCGGAACGATGGGGATGCTGTGCATGACCCAGCAGCAGATCAACGATTTTGTTCTGGCCTGCTACGAGAACGATATACAGCTGTCTCTGTACACCATCGGAGACAGAGCCATCGACGCGGCCCTCAACGCTCACGAGCAGGCGCTGTATCAGGTGGGCGCGACTGGCCTGCGGCACCGGCTGGAACACGTGGAACTGGCTACCAAAGATCAGATCCGCAGGGCAAAGGAGATGAACATCATCTTTTCCATGCAGCCGTCCTATGAGCTTGACTGCGGAGGAAAGGGCGGAAAATATGAAAAGCGGCTGGGCTGGAGGTATCAGCTGACCAATCCGTATCGTGAGGTCCTGCAAGGAGGCGTCCGGCTCTGCGGCGGCTCTGATAGCGACGTGACAGAAGCTGATCCGCTTCTGGGAATCCACATGGCGGTAAACCATCCAGTCGCGGCTCACAGCGTCAGCGTATACGACGCGCTGCGGATGTTCACCATCGAGGGGGCTTACGCGATCTTTGAAGAGGATCGAAAGGGATCACTGAAAAAGGGAAAACTGGCGGACATCATCGTACTGGACTGCGACGTCTTCTCGGTGGAAAAAGAGCGGATCAAAGACATTGGCGTGACACTGACCATGAAGTCGGGCGATATCATCTATGAGAGTAAATAGCGGGGAAGGATTTAAGTGTTGGAGAAATGTTAAAGCTGTTCTTTTTGGGCAACCTGAAAATTATATACAACGATGAGAATATTACGGCACAGCTGGGCAGCAAGGCCTGCGCGCTGATCTTTCTCCTTCTTGAGAGTGAGAGCTGGAGACTGCAGCGGGAGAAGATTATCTCCTATCTGTGGCCGGACAGCAAGGAGGAAGCCGCCCGGTACAATCTGCGCTACAATTTGTGGGAGATCAAAAAAACCATAAAAGAAGACGAGGCTGGAAACGCGTTTTTGATATCTGATAACACTTCATGCCGGATTAATGACAAGTATGAATTCATCTGTGATTTTGTAGTGGCTCGGGAGTTTGACAAGAGGAAGCGGTACGCCATGGGAGAATTGCTGCGCTTCCGTGACTTCTTCTCAGGAGAACTCTACGAGGGTGCCTATTTCAAGGGCTGCGACGATCTGAACAACCTGATCCTATATCGCAGAATTGAATTTGAAAAGCTGAAGGTGCAGATCATGCAGGCCGCAGCGGAGCTTCTGGAAAGGGAAGAAAACTACGAGGCAGAAATCAGCGTACTTCGGGAAATCCTCATGATCGAGCCTTACGATGAAGACGTGGCTTATCAGCTGATGGAGGCTTACAGCAAAAGCGGCAAGCGGGCAGAAGCGCTTAATTTCTACAAGAATTTCAGCAATACGCTGGCTTTCAGCATCAACATCGCGCCGGGAGAGGCTTTGATAGAAAAGTACCGCCAGATTCAGGAGGGCGCGCAGTACGATGAGTTTGAAGGGAAGAAAAAACAGGCTTCTGACAAAAGCGCTGGCAGATCGGGAAGGCCCATGCCGCCGGCCGCCGGAGAGAGGGCCGTTGCGCCTGACAGCATTGTTATTACCTGTATGGAGGGGGTTCCTTATTTCTGGCTGTCCGATCTGGTTAAAGGCTTGAAAACACAGTACGGGGAAATTCTGCGAAGGACGCTCAGTGAAAGGGAGCTCTTCTGTCTGGGCCTGATTCAAAGCGATCTGTGGCGCGGCGGTTCTCCGGCATCTTCGGACGGCCAGATTTTGTCTGTCAATATCATGAACGCCTGCGTCAAAGCGGTCAGCTGCGTTGCCTGCGGCCATCTTGTCAGGGTGGTAACGCGGCAGGGTGAATACATGGATCGGGAATCCCGGGCATTTATCCGGTATATCAAAGCTGTGGCAGAGGAAAGGAAGCTGAAGATTATCTTTGATGATTGAGCCGGGAAGGTGACGGGCTGGCATAAGACTGCCGCCGGCATGAAACGTTCTTTTGACTTTTTTTAAATCTTTTCAAAAAAGGTGTTGACATTCATGTAAAATGTGCGTATAATATTCACTGTTGCGATTGATAATAATGATTGTTCAGCAACAGGTA
>CALLDR010000145.1 GCA_937997955.1 uncultured Emergencia sp.
TATCCTGCGAATCGCTCCGTCCCTGTGGGAGGATATTGCCCAGTGGGCCGAGGAGGATTTTCGCTCCATCAATGGGCAGATCGAATTTCTGCTTTCTGAATGTGTCAGAGCCAAGAAAAGAGGGAAAGTAAAATGAAACCGAGACCGAGACATTCCGCCGCGGATATCGCTATGAGTGCCGCCGGGTTCTTAGGGCTGTCGGCGGTTACAGGCTATATCGCCATAAAATGGGCGTCTATACCGGAGGAGATTCCCAGCCATTACAATATGGCGGGAGAGGTGGATGCCATGGGCGGAAAGGGTTTGCTGATTTTTCTGCTGATCACCGCCTGGGGCCTCTGGGTGATGCTGGGAGCAGTCACTTTGATTTTGAAGGTTTGTGATGCTGATGCTGGCATTGGCTTCGATCAGCGTAAGCAGGAAAAAAATAACCGGACGCTGAAGACCATGGCGGAGCTTCTGAAGCTGTTTCTGGCAGTAGCTTTTATCTATATCATTGTCTGCACGATTACAGCGCGGTCTTTGGGATGGTATTTCATACCGCTGTTTCTGATCTCGATCTTTGGAACCATCATCGTAAGTGTAACGCGGATTCTGCGAAATCAGTGAGGAGCAGAGCCTGCAGGCAGAGCCCCGCCCGTGAAGCGAGCGGGGCTCTTTTCACATGGACGTCCTCTGAAAGAATTTTGATTTTGCGTAAGAATCGGCAAAAAAGATTTGTGATTTTGCGTAAATTCTTCGGAAAAAGATTTATGATTTTGCGTAAAACCGGATATACACAGATAGGAAAAGAGGGAGATACGACATATTTGCCGCTGTATATGGCGATGTGCCTGTGAGGGCAGAAGGGCGGAGCCTTACGGACATTCAGCAGATGAAAGGAGACAATATGCTGGGCGTTGCCAGAAGGCGAACAGACGCAGCTGAGCTGGCAGGAAGAAAAAGTAAATAAGCACAAAAAAGGGTTGACATTCAGAGAAATAAACGTATAATGAAAATATCAAGAGGTTACGAAGCCTGCCAAAATCGTAGTAATAGAGGTTACGAAGCCTGCCAAAATCGTAGTAATAGAGGTCGGTATGATACCGGCCTCTGTTTAGTTGAGAGGGGAATACAGTAATGGATTGGAAAGTCATAGATGAAGGGTATTTGAACTATTTACGCGGTTATGAATCAAGAATTCCGTTTTCAAATTACGGTGAGGATAAGTACAAGCCCTTTTTTGGCGCTTTGTTTGATTTGAATGATGAAATTTCATATATTACACAGATTTCACATCCGCAGAAACGGCATTATACGTTAAAAGGGTCAAAGGATTTTAAGAAGGTGTATGACAAGCGTAATAATCAGCTTTTATGCGTAGTCAATTTGAATTATATGTTTCCTGTTCCCAAGAAGTGTATGGAAAGCTTGAATTACGACAGAATTGAGGAACACAGGTCCTTTAGCGATGAAACAGAAAAGAGCAAGTACATATTCTTGTTGAAGAGAGAACTAGCCGCCTTAAATAAAATGGGCCTGGAGGCTGCGGCTGAATCCATTTACGAGGAGAAGCGCCTCTATCCTGAGAGCAGACTGAGCCAGCGATGCTTTGATTTTGCCGCGCTGGACGAGCTGTGCAGGCTGTATGGCAGCCCCGCATAGAAATTGGTCTGAAAATTGGTCCGAAAATCAGCTCGAAAATTGGCCCGAAATTGGTAAAAACCATTTGACAAGCCTGCTGTTTCCATGCTATACTTATTGAGTTAGACCGCTCGGAAAAGGTTTGCAAAGCACGGCGGTGGGCCGGACAGGCACACAGGCAGCTGTGCTACCTGAAAAGGCGAGACTGGATAGAGGAGGTAAGAAAGTAAATGTACGCAGTAATTGAAACAGGCGGAAAGCAGTACAGAGTACAGGAAGGCGACGTTGTAACCATCGAAAAGTTAAACGTTGAAGCCGGAGACAAAGTAACCTTTGACAAAGTACTGGTTTTGGCCGAAGAAGGAAACCTGAAGGTTGGAGCTCCATACGTAGAGGGTGCCGCTGTAACAGGTGAAGTCGTTGAGAATGGCAAAGGAAAGAAGGTTATTATCTTCAAGTACAAGGCTAAGAAGGACTACAGAAAGAAGCAGGGCCACAGACAGCCGTATACCATGGTGAAGATCGAGTCCCTGGGCGGAGCAGCTCCGAAGGCAGCGCCTGCAAAGGAAGAAGCGCCGGCTGAGGAACCTAAGGCAGAAGCGCCAAAGGCAGAGAAGAAGGTTTCCGCTTCCATGAAGAAAGATGAACTGATTGCTTTTGCTAAAGAGCATGGCGTAGAAGTTGATGAGAAAGCTACAAAGGCTGTTATCATCGAAACCATCGAAGCAGCATTAAAGTAATTCTTAAACTTAAACTATACGACAAAAGCCACAAATAGCAAGGAGGTGTCTGGTCTATGGCAAGTAAAAAAGGAGTAGGTAGCTCTAAGAACGGTCGTGATTCCGAGTCGAAACGTTTAGGCGTCAAGACAGGTGACGGTCAGTTTGTTAGCGCTGGCAGCATTTTGGTTAGACAGAGAGGTACAAAGTTTCATCCTGGTAATAATGTAGGTATCGGAGGAGATGATACATTATTCGCTAAGATCGAAGGTACTGTTCGTTTTGAAAGAAAAGACAAAACCAGAAAACAGGTCAGTGTATATCCTCGCGAAGCGTAAGCGTAAAGGAAGCATCGTCCTGTAAATAAGGAATTTTGAGCCCCTAACGACGTTTAGGGGCTTTTTCGTCGGACATCTGCACATACTAGATAATACAGAAAAGGTGCAGGAAGGAGGTCTGTTTTATGTTTGTAGACAGAGCGAAAATCCATATCAAATCAGGAAAGGGCGGCAACGGCTGCGTATCCTTCCGCCGGGAGCCATTTGTTCCCGAGGGCGGACCGGACGGCGGAGACGGCGGCAAAGGCGGAGACGTGATCTTCCAGGCTGACCGGAACCTGCGGACCCTGATGGATTTCAGATATAAGCGAAAATATGAAGCCGAAAACGGCCAAGATGGCATGAAAAAGAAAAAATTCGGCAAAAACGGCAAGGATCTGGTCATAAAGGTGCCCATGGGAACCGTGGTCATCGACGAAGAATCTGGCCTTGTGATGAAGGATCTGACCGAGGACGGACAGTCCTTTGTAGCCGCCAGGGGCGGCAGGGGCGGCAAGGGAAATACCAATTTTAAGAATTCCGTCCGCCAGGCGCCGAACTTTGCTGAGGCCGGAGGCTTCGCCAAGGAGCGCGGCATCATTCTGGAGATGAAGGTCATCGCCGACGTGGGGCTGGTCGGCTTTCCTAACGTGGGAAAATCCAGCCTTCTGGCTACGGCCACCAGCGCCCAGCCGAAGATCGAAAACTATCATTTCACCACCATCGCGCCGAATCTGGGCGTGGTGCAGATCTTCGACACCAGCTTCGTCATGGCCGACATCGCGGGCATTATTGAAGGCGCCCACAAGGGCCTGGGCCTTGGCCTCAAGTTCCTGAAGCACATTGAGCGCACCAGAGTGCTGATCCACGTGGTCGACGCGTCAGGCAGCGAGGGGCGCGATCCCATCGAGGATTTCGACAAGATCATGGCAGAGCTGGCTCTGTACAGCAAGCGGGTGGCGGAAAAGCCTATGCTGGTAGCCGCCAATAAGATGGACATGATCGACGAAGACGACCCGAAGTTCATAGCGTTCAAGGAGTACGTGGAAGGCAAGGGTTACCGGCTCTTCCCGATCTGCGCGCCGATCAATCTGGGCGTCCACGAGCTGATGGCGGCAGCCGCGGAGGAACTGCAGAAGGCGGCGCTGCAGCCTCAGGAAGAAGACGATTACGAGTACTTCGACTTTGAGACCGACGACAGGGACCCGGATTTCAAGGAGGTCTACGCCTCCAGGGAAGGAGAGACTTACGTCCTGACTGGAAAACAGCTGCAGAAGATCTTCGACTCCACCAATTTCAACGATATGGGTTCCCTGCGCTATCTGTACAAATACGTAGAGAAGCGGGGCGGTATCGAGAAGCTGCGGGAGCTGGGATTGGAAGAAGGCGACACCATTCGCATCTTCGATTACGAATTTGAATATTGGGACGAGTATTAGGCCGTAAACCCACGCATAATTGACACCTCTATATAATATGGTTGTATAGAGGTGAATTTTATGAACAGGAAGAAATTATACGCGCAGATCACAGTATGCGCCCTGCTTCTGGGCGCGGCTTTTTTGGGAAACAGCGGCGCGCTGCCCCAGGCGTCCGCCATCTGCGGACAGGTCAGGGATGTCGTCATGAAGCAGCTGACCGCCGACGATATCAGAGCCATGGGAAGCCGCATCACCGGAAGTCTTTCCGATGTGCCGTCAAAGGTCGTTTCCGCCGTTGCCAAGGTCAACGACCAGTCCAAGTACGGCGAGCCCATCGATCAAAAGGCGTCAGACGGAACAAAGCAGGTCCACGCGACGGCCGGCGGCGTGGTTGAGGCTTCCGGAAAAGACGAGGAACTGGGACTTTATATAAAGATCCGTCATGAGGACGCCGTGACCGTTTACGGAAACCTTTCCGACATCGGCGTAGTGGAAAAAGAACGGGTACAGCGGGGCGAGATCATAGGCAGCTACGATACGGCGTCAGAAAAAGAATTTTACTATGACCTGCAGGAGGATTTGTGATATACTAAGAGCAGTATCATTACAAGAGGTGAGAAACCATGGAGGAACGAGGAACAAAGAGACTGACAGAAGAGATCTGCCGCAGCTTATACCAGCAGTACGGTACGCCGGAACACGTGATCCGGCACTGCAGGGCGGTCAGTATGGTGGCCGTGACCCTGGGAGAACAGCTGAACGCTCACGGATACACCCTGAATATCCCTTTGATCCGGGGCGCGGGCCTGATTCACGATGTGGCCAGGCTTTCGGAGGACCACGGCGCTGTCGGAGCGAAGATTCTGGAAGGACTGGGTTACTATGAGGAGGCCGCAATCGTCAGAGTGCACATGACCTATGATTTCCACGATTTCTCCCAGCTGGACGAGACTGATCTGGTCTGCCTGGCTGATCGCCTGGTGAAGGAAGACCATTATGTCGGGCTGGACGAGCGAATTGACTACATTCTGCACAAGGCTCCCAAAGAGGCTGAGATACAGAACCTGATCCTGCAGAAAAAAGAAGAAACCAGGCGTTTTATGGAAGCCATCGAGACGACCATTGGGCGGACCATAGACAGCCTGTTTCAGCGTGCAGACAATACAGAAGAAGAAAGGCTGAAAAGATGAATCTACAACCGAAGCTGAATCATTTGCTGAAGCAGGTAGAAAAGCCTGCGCGATACATCGGAAATGAGAATCATATCGTGATCAAAGATCCTTCCCGCGTAAAAGCGCGGTTCGCGTTCGCGTTTCCGGATCTTTATGAGATCGGCATGTCCTATATGGGCCTGCAGATCCTCTATCACATTCTCAACGTTCAGGAAGACGTGTACTGCGAGCGGGTCTTCGCGCCCGCGCCGGATATGGAAGAACTGATGCGCGCCGACGGCGTGCCTCTCTTTACGTTGGAGACAAAGACGCCGGTAAAGGAGATGGACTTTTTCGGATTCACCCTGCAGTACGAGATGTCTTTTACCAGCATTCTGGACATGTTGGATCTGGCCGGCATTCCTTTGCTGGCGGCGGAAAGGCAGGAAGAGGACCCGGTCATCGTGGCGGGAGGACCCTGCGCCTATAACCCGGAGCCTCTGGCCGACTTTGTAGATGTTTTTTTGATCGGCGACGGCGAAGAGAGCCTGCCGGCTTTGATGGAAAAATATATCGAAGGGAAAGAGCGTGGCCTGTCAAAGAGAGCGTTCTTGGAGGAGATCGCGGGAGATACGGGGGTATATGTTCCTTCGCTCTATGCAGTGACCTATCACGAGGACGGAACAGTCAAGGCCTATGAGCCTCTTACGGAAAAAGCGCCGGCCAGGGTTCAGCGCTGCATTCTGGACGACATAGAGACGGTGGACTTTCCCACAGAGCCCATGGTGCCGCTGATCGAGACTGTCCACGACAGGGCGGTGGTCGAGACCTTCCGCGGCTGCACCCGGGGCTGCCGGTTCTGTCAGGCGGGTATGATCTACCGTCCGGTTCGGGAGCGCTCCAAGGAGACCATCATGGAGCTGGCTATGAAGCAGCTGGCAAGCACAGGCCACGAGGAGCTGTCATTGTTGTCCCTGTCCACCAGCGACCACTCCCAGTTTGAAGACCTGGCGGTGGAGCTGATGCGGCGCTGCAAGGATCAGAACGTGTCTCTGTCCCTGCCGTCCCTGCGTCTGGACAGCTTTTCCTTCCGGGTCCTGGAGGAAATCCAGGGTTACCGGAAGTCGGGACTGACCTTCGCGCCGGAGGCCGGCACCCAGCGGCTTCGGGACGTGATCAACAAAGGAATCACGGAAAAGGATATCTATGAAGCTGTGGAACAGGCCATCGAGCTGGGCTGGAAGCATATTAAGCTGTATTTTATGATCGGTCTGCCTACAGAGACCGACGAGGATCTGGACGGCATCGCGGAGATCGCGAGGAACATCGTCCGCATCCACAGGGAATCCGGCAAGGGCGGCCGGTTTAACGTGTCCGTCAGCGTTTCCAATTTCGTGCCAAAGGCCCATACGCCGTTCCAGTGGGTCAGCCAGAATACGACAGAGGAATTTCATCGGAAACACAACTATCTGACGGCCCGCTTCAAAGGCATCAAAGGCGCGTCCTTAAGCTATCACGACGACGTGGTCAGCACCTATGAGGCCGTTTTTGCCCGCGGAGACCGGCGCCTCGGAAAGCTTTTGCTGGAAGCCCATGGCCAGGGCTGCCGGCTGGACGGCTGGTCGGAGCACTTTGACGCGGAAAAGTGGCAGCGGGCGGTGGAAGCCAGCGGCGTCGATATCGCCTTCTACACTACCCGCCAGAGAGATTTTGATGAAGTCCTGCCGTGGGACGTGATCGATCCCTCCGTATCAAAGGCGTTCCTGCGCAGAGAGGCTGAAAAAGCCATGGCGGAAACCGTGACGAAGGACTGCCGCTGGGGCTGCGCGGGCTGCGGCATCAACCGGAGGACAACTTGCAGACAGGGAGGAATCTACGGTGAATAGACCAGACAGAATGTACCGATACGTGATCAGGTTTACCAAGGTAGGATATATCCGCTACACTTCTCATTTGGACATGCTGCGCCTGTTTAAGCGGGCGTTTAAGCGAGCCGGTATCGCCCTCAGCTTTTCTCAGGGCTTTAACCCTCATCCGAAGATGGGCTTTGCCCAGCCTCTGTCCCTGGGCTACACCAGCCGGTGCGAGCTGCTGGAGTTTGAGACTGTCCGTGAGGAAGATCCCGCGGCTGTAAAAGACGCTGTCTCGGCCATGATGCCGGAGGGCATAGAGATTCTGGACTGCCAGCCTTTGACCGCCGATGTAAAGTCCCTGGCGGCGGAGGTCTGCGAGGCGACGTACAGAGTGATCTTTCCCGCGGCGGCAGATCCGGATGACTGGCGGAAGACGGCAGCGGCCTATCTGGCCCAGCCTGAAATCCTCGCTGAAAAGCGGCAGAAGAAGACGAAAAAGATGGTGACGGTGGACATCAGGCCTAAGATCCGGGATATCTCGGTCCTGGACGGGGAGCGGCTGACCCTGAAGCTGCGCCTTGACAGCGGCAGCGCGTCCAATCTGAGTCCAGAGCAGGTCATAGCTACTTTTACGGCCTTTGCCGGGCTGGACGCTCCGCGTTACGATGTGGAAGTGGAGAGAATTGCTATAAAATTTGACAAAAATTTGAAGTTTTAGACTTGACATTTTCTATTCGGAGAGGTAATATATGCGTACAAGGTAAAAACTGTATATGTTATCTGAAAGGAGAACGAGATGGACAGATGGAAAATGTATCTGACCCGGCTTTCCCAACACGAAAATATGATAAAAGCGGCGGCAGTAGTTGTCATACTACTTGCCGCTGTTGTGTTTTTTGGAAGCTTTGGGGAAAAGTCAGACAATTCGATTGAGGTGCAGGACCCGGGACAGCAGACGGAAGCGGCGGACAGCCAGCAGACCCAGGGCGGCGCTGCGGAAGCGCCTTCCATGGGGCCGGTCTATGTGGATATCGGCGGCTGTGTAAAGAATCCCGGCGTATATCAGGTGGTAGAGGGGACCCGGCTCTTCGAGGTCATCAAAGAGGCCGGCGGCCTGACTGCCGACGCTGATGTGAGCCAGATCAATCAGGCGGAGACCGTCACCGACGGGCAGAAGGTGGTGATCCCGGCCGTCGGCGAAGAGCCTGCGGGCGGATCCGGCGGGACAGGCGCTGACGGAGCCGCAGGCAGCGGTACGGGCGGCGTCACGGGAGATACCGGAGGCGTTACCGCCGACGGAAAGGTGAACATCAACAAGGCGGACAGCACTCAGCTGCAGGAGCTTCCCGGCGTAGGACCCGCCACGGCGGAGAAGATACTGGATTACCGAGATACCTACGGGCCGTTTGCCGCGCCGGAGGATCTGAAAAACGTCAGCGGCATCGGCGACAAGACCTTTGAGAAGATGAAAGACAAGGTCTGTGTATAATTTCCTTATTTTTGGCAATCATAGCTGTTGAGGTGATAATATGTTTACTCAAAAAAAGAAAAAGCATTGGTGGCTCTATGTCACAGTGGCGCTGGCAGTGGTGATTGTCGCCGTATTCTTTCTGATCGGGGCGCTCAGCAGCAGAAACGCGGAGAACGCGGAGAGAGCCGATCTGGAAAACCGCGCTCAGCAGGAGCAGGATCAGGATCAGGCAGAGTCAGGAGAGCTGCCGCAGGACAGCGCGGAGGCTTCTGTGCCCGTGCCGCAGCCCGGCAGCGATGACGAAAAGGACGAGGACGGACAGTTTTATCAGTCATATTATCTGGTGAAATACGATAATCATGTTATTAAGATTTTTTTCTCTGACGAAACTGGCGAGCTGACAGAGCTGGAAGAGACCGGCATCATATATGAAACATTATCTGCGGATGACCAGCAGCGGTTTGCCGAAGGCATTAAGCTGGAGTCAAGAGATGATCTGAATAAATTGATGATGGATTATGAGAGCTGAGTAATATGATGAAAGAAAGATTAAAAAAGTGCGCGATTCTCTTTATCGGCATTCTCGTCTTCGTTTCCTGCACCGGCCTGCTGCTTCCAGAGCAGATGGCGGAGCTGACCAGTTCCAAGGACGTGGTATCCGAGCGGGTTCTGGTGCCGGGAGGCCAGTCTGTGGGTCTGCAGATGAACGTGAAGGGCGCTTTGATCGTCGGCGTGGAAAACGACAGCGGACCGCAGATCGGCGATATGATCGTCGCTGTCAACGGCCAGAAGGTCGACGGGCCGGACGACGTGAACAAAGTGGTATCCGGCAGCGGTGATTCTGTGGAGCTGACAGTGGTGCGCAATCAGAAAAGCCTCAACTACACGGTAGATCCCTATTACGACAAGGAAAGCGGAGAATACAAGCTGGGGCTCTGGATCAAGGAAAAGATTGCCGGTATCGGCACCCTGACCTTTTACGATCCCAAGACCAATAAGTTCGCGTCCCTGGGTCACGGCATCTATGAGTCGGAGACCGGCGCGCTGCTGAAGGCGAAAAGCGGAACCCTGCTCAACACCCGGGTCGACCAGATCAAAGCGGGAGAAAAAGGGGAGCCCGGTGAGCTGGGCGGCGTGATCTATGACTTCCAGAATCCGCTGGGGACCATTGAGAAGAACACAGAATTCGGCATCTACGGAGAGGCGGACGACGCCCAGGACTTCGCCCTGTCAAAGCCGTTGATCATGGCGGCCAGGTCGGAAGTGGAAAAGGGAGACGCGTACATTCTGACCACCATCGACGGCACCAAGGTAGAGAAGTTCCACATTGAGATCACAAAGGTGCGGCATCAGGGCCATGCGGCGGGCAAAGGGCTGGAATTCGAGGTGACAGATGAGAATCTGCTGAAGCGCTGCGGCGGCATCGTCCAGGGCATGAGCGGAAGCCCGATCATACAGAACAACCGGCTGGTCGGGGCAGTGACTCACGTTTTCATCAACAATCCGAAAAAAGGCTACGGCATTTTTGCTGAATTTATGGTCGAAGAATGCGAGAAGTGAGAATAATCTGTAAACTTTGTGCGTAAATCGCGACATTTTGTTATGAAACAGCTGTCCCGCGATCGTAAGTTTTGTTGTAAAATTATATCGTAGGACAAGGAAGATTCAAGAAAAATGTCCGAGGGAGGATTAGTGTATGGAAAAAATTAGATTAGGTCTTGTTGATGACAACAAGGACTTCTGTGAAGCCTTACAGGAGTATTTTTCGCGGCAGGAGGATATGCAGATCGTCTTTACCGCGGAAGATGGCATGGAAGCCATCGATCAGATAAAAAAGTGTGATGTTGATGTGTTAGTTCTTGATTTGATTATGCCGCATCTGGACGGCATTGGTGTGTTGGAGTCGTTAAATTCTATGGAGCTGGAAAAGTATCCTCACGTGATCATGGTTTCCGCCATCGGCCAGGATTCGATGATTCAGCGTGCCATAGCCATGGGTACGGAGTACTATCTGGTGAAGCCGATCAGTACCGATATCCTGGCAAAGAGGATCCGCCAGATCATGGACCTGGAGCTCGCCGACAGAGCGGAAATTCAGAATGGCGGATTTGCCATGAGGAAGACCGCGTCCTACAAGAATATGATCAAGGAAAACGATCTGGAGATCGAAATCACCAATTTGATCCACGAGGTCGGAGTTCCCGCGCACATCAAAGGATACCACTATCTGCGCGACGCGATCACCATCGTCGTAAACAATATGGATATCCTGTCCGCCGTGACCAAGGAGCTGTATCCTACGATTGCGAAGATGAACAACACTACGCCGAGCAGAGTAGAGCGGGCGATCCGTCACGCCATTGAAGTCGCGTGGAACAGAGGCCGCATCGAGACCATCGACGCCCTGTTCGGCTATACTGTGAAAAACGATAAAGGCAAGCCGACCAATTCGGAGTTTATCGCCATCATCGCCGATAAGCTGCGCCTGGAACGCAAGGTTGGCTAAGAATACCGCATGAAAGCGGATGGCCGTATGCTTGCCGGAAAGCCATATGTCCGGATATGGCCGGACATAGGAACACCGCCCGCAGCTTCAGATTTTGTCCTACATACAGCAGGAAGCTGCCGGCGCTGTCAGAACGTTAGAACTGAAACAGACCTGTCGGTGAGACAGGCTTAGAACGAAATACCCCTTTCATTGACTGTGAGAGAGTTGAAAGGGGTTTGT